>NZ_JAMYOA010000007.1:0-355249 GCF_040319515.1 Mesorhizobium sp. M0909 | reverse complement strand
TGCCGGTCTGGCAGGACAAGCTGTTCATCGGGCTGGCGCGCTCGGCGGCCGATGCAACGGAATATTTCCAGATCCCGACCGGACGGGTGGTCGAGATCGGGACGCAGGTGGCTATCTGAACAAATGGCCGTGCCCTTCGAAGGGCACGGCCATTTGTCAGGCTCAGCTCACCAGAGCCGCCTTGTTTGCCTCAAGAAATTGCTTCAGCGGCCGCGGCTTCCTGCCGGACAGCGTCTCGACCGCGTCGGTCACCATGCTGATGCGGCCGGAGCGGGTGTTGGTGTCGAAGGAAACGATGACCGGGGCGAAACCTTCGGGGACGCCGGCTGCCTTCAATCCCCCGGTCAGCGCTTCGTCGGAAAGCTGGACGACCTCGATTGGCTTGCCGGTAACTTCGGTGACGAGGGCCGCGATTTCAGCGACCGTATAGGCCTGCGGACCCGTCAGCGTGTATGTCGTGCTTTCGGTTGCCCCCGATGCGAGACCGGCGGCGATCGCCGCGGCCATATCGTCGCGCGCGCCATGGGCAATACGGCCGTCTCCGGCGGATGTGTACCACTGCCCCGAGGCGATGGCGTGCGGCAGCGCCATGAACAGGTTCTCCTGGTACCAGCCGTTGCGGAAGATGGTGTAGGAAATGCCGCTCGCCTTGATCGCCTGCTCGGTGCCGTGGTGATCGGGCGCAAACAGCACCGGCGATCCTGGCTCCGGATTGGGCATCGATGTGTAGAGCAGATGCGAAACGCCGGCGCTTTTTGCGGCGGCGACCGCGGTCTCATGTTGCTTCAGGCGCTTGCCCGGAAGGGCAAGCTCGTTTGTCGAAATGATCAGAACTCTGTCGGCGCCGGTAAATGCACTGGCCAACGATGCGGTGTCGTCGAAGTCGGCCGCCCTAATAGTGACGCCGCGCGCTGCCAGATCGGCCAGATTTTCCGGATTGCGGGTGGCGGCGATGATGCGCTGAGGGGAGATCTTGAGCGTGTCAAGCAGATGATTGATGACGCCGCGGCCAAGCTGGCCGGAGGCGCCGGTGACAAGAAGGGTGTCGGTCATGAAAGGTCCTGACGTTGCGCGGAGCGGCGGGTGCATATGTTAGTCTCAAAAAGAGACCAGCACTAAAATAGGAATTGACCCATCCTCGTAAAGAAGGCAGTTTTGCGGGAGGTAGGCACACTCAGGGAACCAGCCATGGACGGCAAGATCGTCAATCTGAGATCGAAGCTCGAGATATACAAAGCAGGCAGCGGGGGCGGAAACCTTGCGGATTGCCCGGTTCGCGACGTGATCCAGGGGATCAGCAATAAATGGAGTTCGCTGCTGATGGAGGCCTTGGCCGAGAAGCCGTACCGCTTCGGCGAGTTGCGGCGCCTCGTGCCCGATATTTCACAGCGCATGCTCACCCAGACGTTGCACGATCTGCAGCGCGACGGGTATGTACATCGCCAGGTCTTCCCGACCAAGCCGCCCAGCGTCGAATATAGCCTCACCGATCTCGGGCGCTCGATGTTTGGACCCTTGCATCAGCTGATCCAATGGGCCGAGCTCAATCACGGCGCTGTACGCGAGGCGCGGAAGGTTTTCGATGCTGCCGAAGGCTGAGCCTCCAGGCCGAGACGGCGCCTTGATTTAGCGACAGCGCTGAAGGATTGTCCGGCCTGGGTTGGGGCGGGCAGATGGGCAATTCTCTGGATATCGCGATTGCCGGCGCCGGGCCGGCTGGACTTGCCACCGCGCTCTATCTCGAGCGCGCCGGACACAGGGTCACGATCTTCGAGCGCTTCGACCAGCCAAAACCGGTCGGGTCCGGGCTGATCCTGCAGCCGACCGGGCTGACGGTGCTTGCCGATCTCGGCCTGCTCGAAGACATTCTGGCGCTGGGCTGCCGCATAGACCGCCTGCATGGTGCAGATGCCAAGACCGGCCGCACAGTGCTCGACGTCCGCTACGATGCTCGGCGTGGCGGCCGTTTCGGGCTGGCGGTACATCGCGCAGCTCTGTTCGGCGTGCTTTTCCGCGCCGCCCGGCGCCAAGCGGTCCACATCGAGACAGGTATCGAGCTTGAGACGCTGGAAATCGGCGAACGGGCAACGTTGATCTGCGGCAACGGACGACGGATGGGGTCGTTCGACCTGGTAGTGGACGCCAGCGGTTCACGCTCCAAACTGCGGCGGTGCGTGAACAATCCGGGCGAACCGCGATCGCTCGCCTATGGCGCTTTCTGGGCATCGCTTGGCTGGCGCGGCGAGGGTTTCGACGAGCACGCGCTGCTGCAGCGCTACGACAGCGCAAGCGTGATGATCGGCGTGCTGCCAATCGGCCGGCCCGAGCCGGATGCCCAGAAGATGGCGGCATTCTTCTGGAGCCTCAAGCCGGCGGATGCCGAGTACGTCTGGGGGGCAGGTCTCGAGGCATGGAAGGCGAGATTGGTCGGGCTGTGGCCTGAATGCGCGGCCTTCATCGACCAGATCGACAGTTTCGAGCAGCTGTCGCTGGCGCGCTATGGCCATCACACGATGAAGACGCCAGCCGGACGGCTATTGGCTGTCATCGGCGATGCGGCCCATTCAACCAGCCCGCAGCTCGGCCAGGGCGCGAACATGGCGCTGCTCGATGCAGCCGCGCTCAACTACGCACTCATGGGAACGGACCGTGTCGATACTGCACTGGAGGCCTATGTCCGGACGCGGCGATGGCATGTGCGGGTCTTCCAGGCGCTGTCGCTGGTGCTGACGCCGTTTTATCAGTCGGATTCGATTGTGATGCCGTTCGTCCGCGACAGGCTGGTGGCGACGCTGGCAAAAGTCCCGCCGGCGCCGCAGTTTCTTGCTTCCATGGTTACAGGAACGGTGATCAATCCATTCAAGCCGATAGGGCTTGCGGAAGCGCTATGGCCGGATCGCCTTGGCGGATGATTTCCGAAAGGTGCGAACCCTTAGCCTGCAAGAATGCATGGAGGCGTTGCGGATAGTCGGGAGCGACCGCGCCCTTCACGGATGGGCGTATGCGCAACGCCTCGCGCCATACCTGGACATGCGGCTTTCCGTCCAGGATGCCGAAATCGCCGATCCGGTCGAAGACGTCGAAATAGCGGAAAATCGGGCCGTAGACCGCGTCGACCAGTGAAAAGCGCTCGCCGTCGAAGCATGGCCCAGCCGCGCCATTGGCCCGTTCCACTTCCAGGCGATCGAACATTGCCGATAGCGTCTCGCTTTCAGCGAGCAGCGCGGCTTCCGTAGGCGCTGAATAGAAGCGGCCGATGGCATTGAGGATTGCCGAGCCGAACTCGATCCAGGCGCGATGCCGGGCACGGGCATAGGGGTCGGTGGGATGCAGTGGATTGGGCTGGGTTTCCTCGAGGAATTCGAGGATGACCGCCGATTCGAAGATCACCGTTTCCTGGCCGTCATGCTCAACGCGAAGCAGCGGCACCTTGCCGAGCGGTGATATCGCCTTGAACCAGGCAGGCTTGTTGGCGAGATCGACCGTGATGCGTTCGAACGGCACGCCCTTTTCGCGAAGTGAAATCGCCGCGCGCTGCACATAGGGACAAAGATGGTGGCTGACGAGGATGAGCTTACCGGTCATCTCACTCTCCCCAGACATAGTTCAAGGCGCCGTCCTCGATGCGGGTGGAGAGGAACATCAGGCGGGAGCCCTTCGGCGCCGGGCCTTCGAGGCGATCACCGTTCGCCATGTCGAACGAGGCGCCGTGCCACTGGCAGACGAGCTTGCCGTCCTTGCAGTCGAGCGGACCACCGAAATGCAGGCAGACGTTGGCGGCAGCGCGGATACGCTCGCCGCTGCGGTAGACATGGACCTCGCGGCCGAAGAACGGAGCGATCAGGCTGCCTGTTTCCGGAACGTCGGCGATCCTGCAGATTTCATACTTCATCGGAATTTGTCTCTCATGATTGATGCGACTGCATCTATATAGATGCATTTGCATCGATCGTCAAGCTTGATGCAATTGCATCTATCACCTACGATGCAATCATGACCGGGATTCCTACACCTCCAGCAATCAAAGCCTGGGCCCGCCTGATGCGGGTTTCGCGCCAGTTGTTGGAAAGAGCCGAGGACGCGCTGAAGGACAGTGGCCTGCCGCCGCTTGCGTGGTACGACGTCCTGCATGAGCTTGCCGAGGCGGGCGAGGGCGGATTGCGGCCGTTCCAACTCACCGAGCGCACCCTGTTTGCGCAGTACAACATCTCCCGGCTGCTGGCGCGGCTGGAAGCCGACGGGCTGGTCGAGAAGCTTCCCGTTGCCGATGACGGCCGCGGGCAAACCGTCCGCGTCACCGACAAGGGGCGCGAGACGCGTCGCCGCATGTGGGCCGTCTACGGCCGCTCGATCGCGGAGTTGGTCGGCTCCCGGCTTTCCAATGATGAGCTCGATGCGCTGTCAGCTCTGCTTGGGCGCCTGCGAGTTCCGCCCGCCCCGGAGTGACACGCCTTCATGGCGAAGACGCGCCGATTGGCGAGGTCAGGCACTGCCCAACAGGAATGCCAATGTCGCCAGAACACCAAGCCCGACGCGGACCATATGCAGATTGCCCCATTTGACGATCAATGTCCGAGCTTCAGCATTGATGGTGTTCGCGTCCATCGCCTCCAGCAACCTATTTGCGGGCATCATCACCAGCAGCGTCCATGGCCAAGGCAGGATGATCAGCACGGCGCCGGCCAGATAAGCGAGATTGCTGGTCAGCCACCAAGCGACGAGGCCTAGAATACAGGCGATGACGGCGATCGAGGCCTGCATGGCGGCGCCGCGCTTGTAGGAAGGCTGCCATTCCTGCAGCAATGCTTTGTCCTCAAGGCGAAGCCGCGCCGGTTGTTCGGCTACGCTGACGTAGATGGCCGCGCCTGCGAACACTGCGGTAACGGTCAAGGCAAGCAATCCGGCGAGCATGATCCCTGTCTCCCGTGTTGTCCCGCATGGAGCAAGCTACAGAAATAAAGACTTGCGCCGGGTCGGGCAATACGCCATAAAGCCGAACCGTAACGTACGGTACGCTATCGAGCTCCTATGTGAACTGCGGGCGAGTTCGCCTCCTGAGAGAAAGACTGTGTTGCACGCTGTGACCGACATCGACACCAGCGAGACGCTGACGGAGCGGCAGAAAGCCGTGCTCGACGCCGCCCTTCGCCTGCTGGTCGAAGAGGGCGATCAGTTGACCATGACCGCGGTGGCGCGGCGGGCGAGCTGCTCTAAGGAGACGCTCTACAAATGGTTCGGCGATCGCGACGGGCTGTTGACGGCGACGGTGCAATGGCAGGCGTCCAAGGTGCGGGTAGTGCCGGTTGATCGCAAGGGGCTCGACCTTGCTTCGCTGACGGCGAGCCTCGAACGCTTCGCTTCGGACTGGCTCAAGGTAATTTCGAGCGACACCTCGATCGCACTGAACCGGGTGGCGGTCGGCCAGGCTAGTTCGGGGAAAGACGATCTCGGCGCCATCGTGCTGGAGAACGGCCGCTTCGCACTGGCCAGGCGCCTTAAGCCGGTGCTCGAGGCAGGCAAGGAAGCTGGTTTCCTCGAGTTTTCCGATGCTGAGACGGCGTTCCGCACCTTTTTCGGGCTGGTCGCTCGTGACGTGCAGATCCGCCTGCTGCTTGGCGACCGGCTGGAATTGACTGATGCGGCGATCGGCGGCGATGCCGTCCGGGCGACGCAGCAGTTTCTCGCTCTTTACAGGGCAAAAACCGGGCCGCAAGGCCTCTGAATTCAAAACGGGAAGGAAGAAAAATGCGTGTCTATTACGATCGCGATGCCGATCTCAACCTGATCAAGGGCAAGAAGGTCGCCATCATCGGCTATGGCAGCCAGGGCAGGGCGCATGCGCTCAACCTCAAGGATTCCGGCGTCAAGGACATCGCCATCGGCCTCAAGGCCGGCTCGGCGACCGCCAAGAAGGTTGAGGCCGACGGGCTCAAGGTGATGAGCGTGGCCGATGCCGCCAAGTGGGCCGACCTGATGATGATGGCGACGCCCGACGAGCTGCAGGCCGACATCTACAAATCCGAGATCGCGCCGAACATCCGCGATGGCGCAGCGATCGCCTTTGCCCACGGCCTCAACGTGCATTTTGGCCTGATCGAGCCTAAAGCCTCGGTCGACGTCGTGATGATCGCGCCGAAGGGGCCCGGCCATACGGTGCGCGGCGAATACCAGAAGGGCGGCGGCGTGCCGTGCCTGGTCGCGGTCAACCAGGACGCTTCGGGCAATGCGCTCGACCTGGCGCTCTCCTACGCCTGCGGCGTTGGCGGCGGCCGTTCGGGCATTATCGAAACCAATTTCCGCGAGGAGTGCGAGACCGACCTGTTCGGCGAGCAGGTGGTGCTGTGCGGCGGTCTGGTCGAATTGATCCGCGCCGGCTTCGAGACACTGGTGGAAGCCGGCTACGCGCCGGAAATGGCCTATTTCGAGTGCCTGCACGAGGTCAAATTGATCGTCGACCTGATCTACGAAGGCGGCATCGCCAACATGAACTACTCGATCTCGAACACCGCCGAATGGGGCGAATACGTCTCGGGCCCGCGCATCATCACCGCCGAGACCAAGGCCGAGATGAAGCGCGTTCTGAAGGATATCCAGACCGGCAAGTTCACCTCGGAATGGATGCAGGAATACCGCGCCGGCATGTCGCGCTTCAAGGGCATCCGCCGCAACAATGACAGCCACCAGATCGAGGAAGTCGGCGCCAAGCTGCGCGCGATGATGCCGTGGATTTCCAAGAACAAGCTGGTCGACAAGGCCAAGAACTGAAGGAAATCCACGTTCGTTTCGTTGCGCGTCCTCAGGCTTCGCCCTGCTGGCGCGCGGTGGATTTCCAAGAACAAGCTGGTCGATAAGGCCAAGAACTATCGCAATTTCATTGCCGATCAAGAAAGGCCGGCGGAGCGATCCGCCGGCTTTTTCGCATCAATATTGTGTGGTTCCCAGGCTTGTGGACAGGCGCATTATCCTCATCACCGTGGTATGCCTGTGCGGGGCATGGCACAAAAGTGCCAAAGGGGGTGAGCGTTGGAACTCAAGTTTCTGTTGATCGGGTTTGCCTGCGCGGTTGCCGGCATGCTCTCCCTCGTCACGTTCCTGAAGTGGTGGGAGGTGAGGGCGGTCAGCCGCTGGTCTCCGACGCCGGGAAAGATCGTCTCGTCGCGTGTCGAGGCTCGCGAGGTGACCAGTTCGGGATCCGGTTCGGACAGCAGAGGGTCGACCGAGATGCGCAACTTCCCGGCGATCACCTTCGAATACAAGGTGAACGGCAAGAAGTTTCGCAGTTCGCACTACAGCGTGCAGGAGAACCTTGGAAACTTTGCCGTGGCGGAAACCCTTGCGAAATTTCCAAACGGGGCCGGCGTAACCGTCTTCTACAACCCGGCCGATCCAGCCAAGGCCGTGATCGAACGCACCATGCCCGAAGGTTCCTTCAAATTCATGGTCCAGCTTTCGGCCGGGCTGGTGGTTGGCGCGCTGGTATTGGTCTTCTCCGTCGGCGGCGTCCTGGAAGCGATCCGGCCGTTTTTGCCCAAGCCGCAGAACCTCGGCGCCGCGGCCCTGCTGCTGTTCATGGGATTGTTTGTCCTGCGCATGGGCTTCGCCCAGAAGTCACTAGCGGAACAGGCGGCGAAATGGCCCATCACGGCAGGACACATCGATGCTTCGGGCTCACAGAAATTTGAGACCCGCGACAGGTCCGGAGGCGGCTATCGGCCCTGGCGAACAGTCTTCAAATCCCGCATCGTCTACAGCTATAGCGTCGCCGGCCAGCGCTACGCCGCCGATCGCATCGCTTTCGGCGCAAACGTGACGGCTTCGCTGCCGAGCCTCGTCAGCGGTCAATCACGGCGCTACCTCGAGGGCGACAAGGTCGAAGTCCACTACGATCCCGTCAATCCGGCTGCCGCGGTTCTCGAATGCAGGGTGAGTGGGCTTTGGCTCCTGTGGGTCTGCGCAGTTGGCTTCATAGGTGGAGCCGCGCTGCTTGTCGGGGTGATCTAAGGCTGAAGCTGCCGTCCTCGACGCTGTAGATCCAGAGGAAGGGCACTTGTCTTCAGCATCTGACAAGAACTCCGCTGTCGAAGCCCGGCCATGTCAGTCTCAACGTTGCCCCGTCGACCACAACATGGATGACACGGGAGAACGGCTCTTCGGCCGACGGGTCGGATCCGTAGCATTGGCTGGCCCGCGCCACCCAACCCGTGGGTGTCTTGAGAAACGTTGCGTGTTCGCAGCCGAGAGCAGGGAGCGACAGCGCATCGCGGTACAATGTGTAGACCGTCTGGCGTTGAACATCCGCAACGGCGGTGCAGTTCGATCTGTCCCGGGACCATGTGCCGACATAGGGTTCCGTGGCAACGGCGCTGCCGCACGAAAATGTTGAGATCGAAATGAGCATCAAGAGATTTCGGATCATCGATTCTTTCTTTCGACCATGACATCGGGCCATGCTAAAGCATCGATACTTAGATTTCACAATGATGCTGCTCCAGGGACTTAAATGATCATCCGCAAGGCAGCAGCTATTTTTCTGTGCATGCTGAGCCTGTCGCAAGCAGCGAACGCAACAGAATGTTCGCTCAGCCATGCGACCTATCGCGAGCCGCGTTCGGGAGCGACGATACAGTTCCGGCCCACAGACAACGAGCCGGCTGCGCTGACGACCGAGGTCTTTTCGCTGATCGTACCCAACACCGACCTTCGTCTGCCGTCGGACATCACCTGGACCAATGGCAAGTATTCGTTTCCTGTGGGTACGATCCGGCACACCTGCACCGACGACGATCGCGAGGCGGGTCTTGAGGACGGCACCGGACTGTGCAGAGTGTGGGACGGGCAGGTCTATGCGTTCAGTGCAGGCGGTGCCGAGCAGCTGAGTTCCCGCGAAACTTCGCCGGCACCGGCAGGGTTGCTGTTGCCTGATTTCGGCGCGATTTTTACCGAATGGCCCGATTTCGCCAAAGCCAATCCCGACGGTTCGGCCTGGGACGCCTTTAGCTTGACGGGTTGCAGCTATGAATAACAAGAGACTGCCGGCCTGCATCTGCACCCTGTCGGTCCTTGTGGCCATGGCCCCGGGGGCTCGTGCCGACCAAAGCACGCCGTCGCGTCCGCCCGTCGACAAATGCAGTTGGGAACGGTTGGCGGACAGGGATGTCGGGCTGGCTGCCTGGGTACAGCGCTGCGATTTCGGTTTTCGCCGGATTCATTTCGAGTTTGGCGGCAATGCTCTTGCCATCAAATACAGCGATGGCGGTTCGGCCGATCCCGTCGTCGAAGTCTTCGATATGCTGCCGGGCGAGGCCGCCGATGCTGCGTTGCAGCGCATTTTTACGCAGAAGACCGAGAAAGCCATCAGCACACGTTGCGTGCTCATGCCTTACACCGAAGGGGCGACGCCCGCGCGCATCCTCCGGTATGTTTTCAGTCCCGATGCCGCCTATCGTGAGGAATTGAAGACCGTCGCCAACCCTGACGAGGTCGGCGAACCGCCTTGCGGCGAATGGGGCGAAGCCCCGGACGGCATTCAGTATTTCGAGGTGCAATCACCCGAACTGCGAAAGCTGCTATTCGTTCGCGTCGGCCAGGATGAGCCGCTGTTTGACGAGCAGACGCTGCAAGTCCTGCCACCCGGATAGCGCCGGTAGATATCAGCCGTAATGCCAACTGGGCTTTGGCTGGGTGCCGGTGAACATCACGCCGATGCGGTCCTCGCGGCGCCAGCGGACCACGGCCTTGTAGGCGATGCCGTCGGTCGGAACATAGAGCAGGAACTCATCGGGCACGCGCGCGTCGATCGAGACCTTCAATTCGGCGCCGCCGGCATGCATGTTGCGCAGCGTGCATGTGACCTCGGAATTGGTCATGCCGGTCAGGATCGTCGCGCCCTTGAAGACGCGCTGCCGGCGTTTGTCCCTCTGTTCGTCCTCGGCCATCGCACGCAATCCAGCCATTTTTCGCGTCTCGGGCGTTCTGATCGGGAGGATTATTAGACCTGCCTGATAAAAATAGCGTTATCAGCAGTCGGGACTGGGAGATGTTCGCGGTTCCTGGCTGGAAGAAAAAGGCGCCGCGAAGCACGGCGCCGAACGATGCTTGTTGTCGGCCTGCTTACCTATAGGGCGAGTAGCATTGCTGGCGCGGCCCGTAATAGGGCTGGAAGGTGTTGTCCCAGGCGCGGTACGACCGGTAGCGATTGTAACACCATTGGACATGTGCACTGGAAAGCCGCCCTGCGCGATAATAGCGGCGCGGTGGCGGCGCGTCGTAGTAGTTGTAGCTGTTGTACAGGCTGCCAAGGCCGAGCCCCAGGCCCAAGCCAAGAATCGCGGCACCCGCACCATCATCATAGTAGCCGCCGCGGTAATGGCGGCGATGGTGGCGCCAGCGCCAGCTGTCGTCCCAGCCGCCATTATCCCAGTGTCTCGAAAAATGACGGCCGCGGAAATTGTGGGACCGCCATCTCCAATCGTCGCCGCCGTGCCATTGCCGAAAGCCGCGATTGCGCCAACGCCAGATCTGCCTGTCATTGCCGCCTGCCCAATCTTCACGAATTTGCACGATGTCGGCAGCATTGCCCGCCACCGGCAGCAGAGGTTTGGGTATTGGCCCGGCAAGCGAGGGGGCCGAGAGGCCGGTGATCAGACCGAGGGCCATCAGCCCGGATCTGACAGAAGATAAAAAGAGCGGTTTCATCGCACTCTCCGAAGATTCAGGCCCCACGCCCAGAATACCCCGGGGAAGGGCCTATTGATGGAACTTTCCATCTGAACGGAAGATGAACAAAAAGGTTCCGTCAGCCATAGCGAGCGCGCGATCAAGCAGAGCCGCCTGATTTCTGCGCCCTTGTTTTCGGGCGCGCTTGCGGGCAAAGGTCAAAGCCATGTCGCTGCGCCTTGCCACTTTCAACGTCGAAAACCTGATGAACAGGTTTGATTATTCCGGATACCGCAATCAGCTCAACGAAGATCGCACGCTGGCGCTTTTCGACATCCAGAGCGAGGCCGAATACAAGATGCTCGAGCAGGCGCGGGCCATCGCGCAATCCGACGACACGCGGCAGTTGACGGCGCTGGCGATCGCGGCCACCCGCGCCGACATCATCTGCATGCAGGAGGTCGATAATATCGAGGCGCTGAAGGCCTTCGAATATGGTTATCTGTTCAAGATGGTGGGGCAAGGCTACCGGCAGAAATACACCACCGCCGGCAATGATTCGCGCGGCATCGACGTCGCCGTGATGATGCGCAACGAGACCGCGCAGGGCCAGCCGATCGAATTCGTGCGCATGACCAGCTACGCCTATGTCACGTTCGAGCAATTCGGGCTGCACACGGCGGAATTGGCGGCGCTTGGTCACCAGGCCAATGAACGCATCTTCCGGCGCGACTGCCTGGAAATCGATCTGACCGTGGCTGGCGCGCCGTTGACGCTCTATCTCGTGCATTTCAAGTCGATGGGCTCGCCCCGTAACGGCCTCGACGGCCGCGAGGCGACAATGCCGCTGCGTATCGCCGAGGCGCAGGCGGTGCGCCGGATCATCGAGGAGCGCTTCGGCAAGGACCATGCCGCCGACAAGCGCTGGGCAATCTGCGGCGACATGAACGACTACCGGCAGCGCGTGAAGATCACTGGCGATGTTTTCGACGGCTATCGCTTCGAGGTGATCGACGAGACCCGGTCCTGCATCGACGTGCTCACTGCCGGCGGTTTTTGCGAAAACGCGGTCGAGCGGCGGCCGGAAATGGACCGTTGGACTTTCTATCACACGCGCGGACCGGAAGAGCGGCATCTCTGCCAACTCGACTACATCCTTTTGTCGAGGGCGCTGGCCAGGCAGAACGCCACCGCCGTTCCCGATATCATCCGTAACGGACAGCCTTGGCGCACCATATTTCCGGCCGGCCAGGAGGTCGAGCGCTTCCCACGCGCAGGGTGGGACCGGCCGAAGGCATCCGACCATTGCCCGGTAGCAATTGGCCTCGACATGGCGTGAGACAGGCGTGAGTTTTGACCTGCCGCGCAACGTCATCCTGCCGGTCGATGCCATCGACGTCAGGCTCGATCCTGGCCCGCATCCATTCGAGCGCGATAATGCCCAGGCGATCGCGGCGAACTGGCGGCGTGAGACCGCATCGAAGCCGGCGCTTTTCGACGGCACCGTGGTGCTGCTTTCCGCACTCAGCTACCGCGACAATCGCCTCGTCGGCCGCTGCCATGCGGTGCGGTATTCAACTTTCATGCTTTGGCGCAGCAATAGACAGGTGCCTGGCGCCGAACATGCCTACGCGCACGCCATGCTGGTCGCTGGCGACAATGCGCTGGTGGCGATCCGCATGGCGCCGCATACGGTCAATGCCGGCCGCATCTACTTCGCCGCCGGTTCGTTCGAGCCCGCCGATTTCCGCGACGGCCTTGTCGACGTCGACTTCAACATGATCCGCGAGGTACGGGAGGAAACCGGCCTCGACCTATCAGGCGCGACACGCGGCAGGCGCCACTACGCCCTGTCGACGGCAAGCGGCACGGTGATCTTTCGCCGCTACCGCGAGACGGCCTCCGCCGACGACCTGGCACAGCGGATCCGCGCTTTCGTCGCGGCCGAGTCAGAGCCTGAAATCGAAGGTCCTGTGATCATCCGCAATGCAGCCGACCTGCCGGACGGATTGATGCCGCATATGAGACCGCTGATCGAATGGCACTTCGCGCAAGGATTCCGACTCTAACGTCGCGACCTGCCTTCAATAGCCTTGCGGTCGCTGCGGGCAGCGACAAAATACAGCAGCACGCCGAGACCCAGGAGTGCCCCCATGGCCGTTCCCATCGTCTGCCCAATTACCTGCTGGAAGTCAGCTGTGACGCGATCGGGATTATCCATTCCATAACGGATCAAATTCCACCAAAGCCCTGCCAATGCGGCTTCGACGATCACCATCGCCAGAGCCAGTCGCCCTCTCTTGCTCATCCATTGTTCCCCCTTAGTCCCCAACAGCATTGTTATCATTGCAGATTGTGCTGCGACAAGGGCAGGTTGCTTATAAAATTGGCAGCGTCGCGAGGCGACATTTGCTGCAACGCTCTATTCATGCCTCAGCGCGTCGATGGGGTTGAGCCGTGCGCCGCGCAGCGCCGGGAAGAAGCCGAACACCATGCCGATCAGCGCGGAAAAGCCGACCGCAAGCAGGATGACCGCCGGGCTTGGCGCAAACGGGATCGTCAGCGTCAGCGAGGCGAGGCCGGCCAATGCCAGGCCGATCAGGATGCCGATGATGCCGCCAAGCAGCGACAGCACCGTCGCCTCGACCAGGAACTGGATGAGGATGTGCTTTTCGTGGGCGCCGATGGCGAGCCTGATGCCGATCTCGCGCGTGCGCTCGGTTACCGACACCAGCATGATATTCATAATGCCGATGCCGCCGACGAGCAGGCTGACGCCGGCGACGGCGCCGAGCATGCCAGTCATGGTGGTGGTGGCGCTGGCCATGGCATCGGCGATCTGGGTCATGTCGCGGATCGAGAAATCATCGTCTCGGTCGGGCGTGATGCGGCGTGTGTCGCGCAAGATGTCCTCGACGCGCTGCTGCAGCACCGTGGTTGGCGTACGGTCGTCGGCGGCGACATAGACCGATTCGATGTCGCGATTGCCGGCAATGCGACGCTGATAGGCGGCGAGCAGCATCAGCACGACATTGTCCTGGTCCTGGCCGAAGCCGGTATAGCCCTTCGGTTCGAGCAAGCCGATGATCTTGCAGGAGGTGCGGTTGACGCGGATGATCTCGCCTTCGGGGTCACCGGCGCCGAAGAACTGCTGGCGCACCGTCTCCCCGATGAGGCAGACGCCGGTCCCCGAGCGGGTTTCCGAATCGCTGAACGGGCGGCCCGAAACCAGCTTCCAGTCGCGGGCATCGAGATAGGCGCTGTCGGTGCCGGTGACGCCCGAGGTCAGGCTTTCGGTGCCGAAAATGACGCGCACCTGCTTTTGCGACGCCGGCGCGATAGCGCGCGCGCCGTCCAGATGCGCGACAAGCGCTGCGAGATCCTTGTAGGCAAGAGGCCGGACCACCTGGTCGAGCCCTCCAGGGCCGCCAGGCCCCGCCGGACGGCCGGAACGGATGACAAGCAGATTGCTGCCGAGCTTGGAAATATCGGACTTGACCTTCTCGGTGGTGCCCGAGCCGATGGTCAGCATGGCGATGACGGCGGCAACGCCGATGACGATGCCGAGCAGCGTCAAGAACGAGCGCAGCACGTTGCGGCGGATGGAGCGGAGCGAGAGGCGGACGGTTTCCCAGATCATGGCTAGGCCATCTCGAGATTGGCGGTATCCGAGGCGACATGGCCATCGAGGAAACGGATCGTGCGCTGGGCATAGCCGGCAACATCGGCTTCGTGCGTGACCATGGCGATGGTCAGGCCGAGCTCGCTGTTCAGCTGCGTCAGGAGCTCCATGATCTCGTGCGTGCGGGCGGTGTCGAGATTGCCGGTCGGCTCGTCGGCAACGAGCAGCGTTGGCCTGGTGACGATGGCGCGGGCGATCGCCACGCGCTGCTGCTGGCCGCCGGACAGCTCGGCTGGCGTATGATGCTCGCGGCCAACAAGGCCGACCTCGGCAAGTGCCTGCATAGCAAGGCCGCGGCGCTCGCGGGCGCGAACGCCGCGGTAGATCAGCGGCAGTTCGACATTTTCCGCCGCCGTAGTGCGCGGCAAGAGATTATAGCCCTGGAAGACGAAGCCCACATAGAGATTGCGCAGCTGAGCACGGCGGTTGCGGTCGAGACGGCCGGCGTCGATGCCTTCGAAGCTGTAAGTCCCAGCGGTCGGCGTGTCGAGGCAGCCAATGATGTTCATCGCCGTCGATTTGCCGGAACCGGATGGGCCCATGATGGCGACGAATTCGCCGCGTCTGATTGCGAGGTCGACGCCGGCCAGCGGATGCACCCGGGCTTCGCCCTGGCCATAGCTTCTCCAGACCTTGTCGAAGCCTATGAGCGTGGTCGCGACCGATGCCACGATCAACTCAGCTGCTGCGAGGCGGTAATGACTTGTGCGCCTTCCTCCAGGCCGGAGACGATCTCGGTCAGTTCGCCGTCTGTCGAGCCGACCCTGACGTTGACCGGATGCGGCCGCCCATTCTCCAGCACGTAGAGCGTGCGCGAGCCGTCGGTGGGCTTCGTCGCCGCCGGGTGCTGGCGGTTGCCGCCGGGGCGTCCCATGCGGCCGGTGAACAGGTCGGTGAGGCTCCAGCCGCGCTCCGCTGTCTGGGCCGGCCGGTAGCGGAAGGCGATCGACGGCACGGTGAGCACGTTCCTGGCCTGCTTGGTGACGACCGAGACGGTGGCTGTCATGCCGGGCCGCAACAGAAGTTCGCTGTTGTCGACATCCAGCCTTGCATCGTAAGTGACGACGCCGTCGGTGGTGACTGAGGCATAGGAGATGTCGCGGATTTCGGCGTCGAACGGCCGTTCCGGAAAGGCATCGACGGTGAAGCGCGCATGCTGGCCGGGTTTGACGGCGCCGATATCGGCCTCGTCGACCGCCGCCTTCAACTCCATGTTCTTCAGGTCGGCGGCGATGACGAACAGCACCGGCGCCTGCAGCGAAGAGGCGACCGTCTGGCCGGGATCGACCGAGCGCGTCAGTATGATGCCGTCGATCGGAGCGTAGATGGTGCTCTTGGCAAGATCCGTCTGCTGCGCCTTGAGATCGGCACTGGCCATGGCGAGGTTGGCTTTGGCGATATCGAGTGCCGCCTTCGAGCGGTCGCGCGTGGCAGTTGCCGCTTCGAGCGACTGGTCCGTCGCCATACCGCGCTTGGTCAGTTGTGCCGCGCGCACCAGCGCCTTTTCGTTCTCGGCCAGGGTCACGGTGGCGTCCTCGACACTCGCGGCCGCTGCCTTGGCGGAGGCCTGGGCGCGCTCGATCTGCACCTCCAGCTTTGCAGTGTCGAGCGCAGCCAGCACATCGCCCTTCTTCACCAGCTGATTCTCGTTGACCGAGACCGAGCGGACGACGCCGGAGAGTTCGCTGGAAATATCGACCTGGGTGAGAGGCTGCAGCGTGCCGGTTGCCGAAACCGCGACGGTAAGATCGGCCATGGCGGCCAGTGTCGTGGTATACTCGATCTTGGCGGGCGAGCCCGCGTACCAGGGGTAGCCGACGACACCCGCGGCCACTGCGAGTAGCGCAAGCAGCGCGTAAAACCAACCGCGACGGCGTTTTGTCTTCAGGCCCTGGTGGTCGAGCCCGAGCGCCGTCTCGATGGCGGAAGCGGATTCCGTCTTTGGCAGATTGACAATCTGGTCCACGCCGGACCCCTATGTTCAGTGATATCCCATCAGTGCACAAATCAGGCCTTATGGTTCAAAATTCAAATTAAATTTCGCTCATGTTAGGAATGAGGCAGAGGACTTACTGAGATGCAGCCGCGGAATTACTTGCTTTACGACGTATTCACCACCAACCGGCTGGCCGGCAATCCGCTGGCCGTGGTGCTCGACTGTGACGGGCTGGACCTTGCGGCGATGCAGGCGGTGGCGCGCGAGTTCAACCTGTCGGAAACCGTCTTCGTGCTGCCGGCTGACAACCCGAAGCACCGGGCCCGCATCCGTATCTTCACGCCCGACTATGAAATGCCGTTCGCCGGCCACCCGACCGTCGGCTCGGCGATAGCGCTCGCCGAAATGGCGGGAGAGGCCGCCGGTATCTTCGTGCTCGAGGAGAATATCGGCCCGGTGCGCTGCGCTGTCAGCAAGCACGATGGTTCGACCTTTGCCGAGTTCGACCTGGCGAAACTGCCGGCCCAGCTGGAATTGTCGGCCGATCCCGAGGCGATCGGCGCGGCCCTTGGCCTTGGGCCGCACGAGATCGGCTTCGAGAACCACCGCGTTTCGTTCTGGTCGGCGGGCGTGCCCTACGTGACCATCCCCGTCGCCAATCTGGAGGCGGCCGCTCGGATTAGGCTGGACAACCAGGCGTGGTCGGAGCTCGCACCACGCAAGAGCGAATGGGCCTTCGCCAGCCCCTATGTCTATTGCCGCGAGACGGTGCACCATGACAGTGCCTTCCATGTCCGCATGATGGTGCCCGGCAATCCGTCCTACGAAGACCCGGCGACCGGATCAGCGGCGGCCGCGTTCGCCGGCGCGATCATGCATTTCGACGGCCCGACAGACGGCGTTTCACAACTGTGGATCGAGCAGGGGCTGGAGATGGGCCGGCCTTCGCGCATTCGCCTCGAACTGAATGTCGACGGCGGCAAACTGGCCGCCGCCCGCATCGGTGGCCATGCGGTGAAGGTGGCTGAAGGCAGGCTTTTTGTTTGACGACCTCGGCACTTCGGCGATTTGTCGGGAAATGAATCCCACGGGGCTGGACATGGCGGATGGCGGCGGCTATATGCCCGCCAACGCCGGTTTTTACCGGCCGAGTGGGTGCGTAGCTCAGTTGGTAGAGCAGCTGACTCTTAATCAGCGGGTCCACAGTTCAATCCTGTGCGCACCCACCAAAAATCTCCAGGATTTGGTGGAAAGACCTTAGAACGAGCCGGTTTCATTCACCGCGCTCGTTTCATCGACTTTGGGCTGCTTTTGGAGTCCGATAGTCTTTGGCGAGGCGTGCTCTTAGCTCGCGGCGCTCGCAGCCGACTGGATCAAACGCTGCGATTGCCGCGCCCGAAAACGCGGCTCAGAAACTTGCCGAACCGAAAAGCGATGCCATTGTCAGCACTCTGACGTCTGTCAGCATCAACATCGGCTTTTCCCCCTGAAAAGTCGCTGATAAGCCACCAGAAGAAGATCAAGAAAAGGACGAGAATCGCGGTGTCGATCGGACCGTAGCTGGAGTATCTGCCGCGCGAAATTAGCGCACCGCTACCGACAATGAGAAACGCAGCAGAGTAGGCGGGGTGAAATTTTTTCATCCCACCAGATTTATCTGAGAATCATTGCGAACGGAAGCTGCTGCCTTAGTGGATCAAGCTCATAGGCCGATGTTGAACTGGATCACTTCTCCGAAACACCAGCCTCCGCAAAACTTGCCATCCTGGCATGGCATTCGAGTGCCGAGCGGACGATGTTGACGGCGAGGCAGGCGCCGGAGCCTTCGCCGAGCCTCATGCCGAGGTCGAGCAAGGGCGGCAGGCCGAGCGCCTCCAATAGACGACGGTGGCCGGATTCGGCCGAGACATGGGCTGCCAGGGTGTGGGCGAGGCCAGCAGGGTGCAGCGCTGCCAAGGGTGCCGCTGCGGCGGTGCAGACGAAGCCGTCGAGCAATACCGGCACGCCGAGATGACGCGCAGCCAGCGTTGCGCCCAAGATCGCCGCAAGCTCGCGGCCGCCGAGGGCCGCCGCGAGCTTCAGCGGATCGGCCAGCGCCGGGGCGTGGCGCTTCAGGCCGGCCTCGATGGCGACGATCTTGCGCACGAGGCCGGCATCGTCGACGCCAGTGCCGCGCCCGGTCCATCGTTCGGCGCCGCCGCCGAACAGCGCGGTTGAGATGGCCGCCGCCGGCGTGGTGTTGCCGATGCCCATTTCGCCGAAGCAGACGAGGTCGAGGTCCTTGCTGACCGCGTCGTAGCCGGCCGAGACAGCGGCGAGGAAGGCCTCGTCGTCCATCGACACGTCTTGCGTGAAATCGCCGGTCGGATGATCCAGATCAAGCGGGATGACGTCCAGCTCCGCGCCGGCGATGCGGGCAAGCTGGTTGATGGCGGCGCCGCCGCCGGCGAAATTCGCCACCATCTGCACGGTGACCTCCGACGGGAAGGCCGACACGCCTTGCGCGGTGACGCCGTGATTGCCGGCGAAGACGAAGACCTTGACACGGTCGAGCTTTGGCATGTCGCGGCCCTGCCAGCGCGCCAGCCAGGCGACTATTGTCTCCAGCCGGCCAAGGCTGCCTTGCGGCTTGGTCAGCGTGTCCTGGCGGCGGGCGACGGCATTGGCCGCGGCGTCGCTGCCAATGGGCAGGCCGAGGCAGGCGGCGCGCAGTTCATCGAGCGATTTGAAAGGCATGGGGGCAAAATCTCCGAAACAGAGTCAGGAAAGGGAAATGGAAGCGACGAGCAGGATTGCGATCTCGCCCAGCTGCTGAAGGGCGCCGACGGTGTCGCCGGTCTGGCCGCCGATCTGATTGAGGCAAAGCGCGCGGAAGGCGGCGAATAACAGACCGAGCAGGATGATCGCGAAAACGGCAGCGCCGAACCCAAGCGCCAACAGCGCGACCGCACCGAGTACGGCACCGATGCCAGCTGTTTTAGCCGAGACGGTGCCCGCTTCGGCCGAAAGGCCGTCGCTGCGGGCCGGCTGCAGCAGGTGCATGAAGGCGCCGAGCAGGCCGCGCGAGGCGGCATGCGCGGCAATCAAAGCCAAGAACACGTGGGCTGGGCCGGCGAATCCAGAGAGCACGCTCCAGCGGATCAGCAGCGAGATGCCGAGCGCGCAGGCGCCGTAGGCACCGATGCGGCTGTCACGCATGATCTCCAGTTTCCTGTCGCGGGTCTTGCCGCCGCCAAAACCATCAGCAACATCCGACAGCGCGTCCTCATGCAGGCAGCCGGTGACAAGCAAGATCGCGGCAAGGGCGAACGCTGCAGCAGGACCTCCGGCTAGGCCCAGCCTCGTGCCGACCGCGTAGGCCAGCGCACCGGCCATAGCGGCGGCGAGACCGGCGACCGGTGCAGCCCAGATCGCAGCGGCAAGGCTTCGGCCACGGAAGTCGGCTCGCGGCAGCGGCAGCCGGGTAAAGAAGACGAGGCAAAGCGCGATATCATCGAGAATTTGCTGTTGCGAGGCCTTCATCCGCCCCTCGCAATGGCATGGAAGAACGTGCCGCTGACATTGCCGCGCCGGTAGCCGGAGGCGCCGAGCGGGTTGCCTTGCCCGTCGGCGAGATCGGCCAGCGGCTCGTCATTGCCGGTCGCAACCATCTGCGCGTAGTGGAACTCATGGCCGCGGATCAGCGTGCCTTGGCTGCCGAGCGGACAGCCGGACCGCAGCCGCGCCTCGCGGTAGCCGAGATTCATCTTGCGCTTGGCGAAGCTGGTCGAATGGCCGAGCAGGCCAAGCATCCGATGCGTCTCGCCCGATGCGTCCTCGAGCGCCTCGCCGAGCACCATGAAGCCGCCGCACTCGCCATGCACCGGCCGCGTGGCGGCGAACCTCGCCATGCCCGCCCTGAAATTCGCAGCGGCGGCGAGGCGGCCGGCGTGGAGCTCGGGATAGCCGCCGGGCAGCCAGCAGACATCGCAATTGTCGCCGGGCGCTTCATCGGCGAGCGGCGAGAATGGGACGATCTCGGGGCCGGCCTTGCGCCAATGCGCGGCAACGTGCGGATAGAGGAAGGTAAAGGCAGCGTCCTCGGCGAGTGCAATGCGCTGGCCGGGGGGCGGCAGCGCGTCGCCGAAATTGCCCGGCGCGGGCGTGAATGGCGCCGCCAGAGCCATGATGGCGTCGAGGTCGAGCGAGCGCTCGACCATATCGGCCAGCCGGTCGAGATGCGCCATCAGATTCTCATATTCGCCGGCCTGAACGAGGCCGAGATGACGCTCGGGCAGGTTGAGCGAGGGATCGCGCAGGATAGCGCCGACGACAGGCAGGCCGAGCGCTTCGATGGCATCGCCGCACAGTCGGCGGTGGCGTTCACTGCCCAATCGGTTGAGCACGACACCGGCCATGCGCACATCGGGGTCATAAGTAGCAAAGCCCTTGGCAACGGCCGCCGCCGTGGTCGACTGGCCGGAAACGTCGAGCACCAGCAGCACCGGCAAGCCATAAAGTCGGGCAAGGTCGGCGGCCGAGCCGGTGCGGCCCGGAGCAGCCGGAATTCCGTCGAACAGGCCCATGGCGCTTTCGAGGAAGATAAAATCGGCATCTTCGGTCGCTTCGCCGGCCAGTGCGTTAAGCAGGGCGGGCGGCATTGCCCAGCTGTCGAGGTTGACGCCGGACAAGCCTGTGGCGGCGGTGTGGAAGCCGGGATCGATATAGTCCGGGCCGGACTTGGCGCCGCGCACCTTCAGGCCGCGCCGGGCGAGCGCGCGCAGAATGCCGATGGTGACGCTGGTCTTGCCCGAGCCCGAGCGCGGCGCGCCGATGATGATGGCGCGGGTCATGGCTCGCCCGCCAGTGCCGCACGCATAGCGACAATACCGCCGACGACGATCAGCGCCGGCGAGGTCAGACCGGCGGCTGCTGCCTCTTCCGCAATGGTGGCGAGCGTGGCGACGACGATCCGTTCCTGCGGTGTCGTCGCAGCGACAATCACCGCGGTGGGCGTCGAAGGCGCCAGCCCGCCCTCGAGCAGCGAGGCGGCGATCAGTGGCAGATTGGCCATGCCCATATAGATGACCACCGGCTGGCCGGTACGGGCGATGGCCGCCCAGTCGAGGTCGTCATCGGTGCCGGCGGCGTGACCGGTCGCCAGGATCAGCGCCTTGTTGATGCCGCGCATGGTGCCGGGAATGCCGGTGGCGGCCAGCGCGCTGAGGCCGGACGTCAGGCCAGGCAGGATGCGGAACGGGATGGTTTTCCCGGCCAGCGCAAGCGCCTCTTCGCCGCCACGCCCGAAAATATAGGGGTCGCCCCCCTTCAGCCTGACGACGCGCCGGCCCGCGCGCGCCAGCCGAACCAGCAGAGCGGTAATGTCGTCCTGCTTCATCGATGGTTTGCCACCGCGCTTGCCGGCATAGAACAGTTCCGCGCCCTCGGCGACGGCGACGACCGCGGGCGAGACCAGCGCGTCATAAACCAGCGCGTCGCACTGTCCGAGGGCGGCCAGCACTTCCAGCGTCAGGCAGCCGGGATCGCCAGGGCCGGCACCGGCCAGCCAGACATGACCGGGCTCCAGCTGGCGCGGCTTGAAGTCCAGCCGGGTGAGCGCCTGCTCGACCGTAGTGTTTCTATTGCTGCCGCTCACAACCCGCCCCGTCCGCGAAAGCGCCGCTGGTAGTGCGCGTCATACAGTGAACTTTCGCCAAAGCCTTCCGCCGCCAGCGAGCGGCCGACGAAGATGATTGCCGTGCGCTCCATCGGATCGGCGGCCAATTGCGCCTCGATGGTGGCCAGCGTGCCGGTCAGCACGCGCTCGTCCGGCCAGGAGGCACGGAAGACGACCGCGACCGGGCAGTCGGCGCCGTAATGCGGCGTCAGCTCGGCGACGACGCGGTCGATGGCGTGGATGGCAAGGTGGATGGCCAGCGTGGCGCCGGTGCGGCCGAAGCCGGCCAGCGTTTCGCCGGGCGGCATTTTCGAGGCGCGGCCGGAGATGCGGGTCAGCACCAGGCTTTGCGCGACTTCTGGAATGGTCAGCTCGCGGCGCAGCGCTGCCGCCGCAGCGGCGAAGGACGGCACGCCCGGCGTCAGCGTATAAGGGATACCATGCTTCTCCAGCCGGCGGATCTGCTCGGCAACTGCGCTCCAGACCGACAAATCACCGGAATGCAGGCGGGCGACATCATGGCCGGCCGCGTGGGCGGCCACATATTCGGCCTCGATCTCGTCGAGTGACATCGGCGCGGTGTCGATCAACCTCGTTCCGGGCGCGCAGTGCTGCAACAGCTCCGGCGCCACGATCGATCCGGCATAGAGGCAGACGGGACAACTGCCGAGCAGGCGGCTGCCGCGCAAGGTGATGAGATCGGCAGCACCCGGGCCGGCACCGATGAAGTGAACGGTCATGCCGCATCTCCGCTGATGGCGATGGCGCAGGTGACAGCACCGAGCACCGTGCGCGGTCCGAGCAGCTTTGCGCCTTTGCCGGCGGCGGCAAGCGCCGAGGCTTCGGAAACAGACGGCGTGCCGGCATGCTCCTGTGATAGGTCGGAGTGGCTGGTCGTAGATGCAGCTTTGAGTTCGTCCTGCTCGACAACGATCACCGGGAGGCGGAGTTCACGTCCGGCGGCGAAGATTGCCGCTTCATCCTGCTTGAGAGACGCGGTCGCGAGGGCTGAAAGCGCGGGCAGGGCAAGCCCGTGCGCCTCCAGCGCGGTTTCTACCGCAGCAAGCACGTCGCGTGCGCTGACACCTTTGCGGCTGCCGATGCCCGCGACCATCATGGCTTGGCCCAACTCCATTGCGTGACCGGCATAGCCGGCCGCCAGGCCTGCATCGAACCAACCGGCGAAGCACGGGATATAGCGATCCGGGTAAGCTCGCCTCCGAGCGCAGCGTGACGGGAAAGCAGCAGTACCTCCATCTCCAGGGTCACTGCGTTGGCGACTAGGCGGCCGCCGGCAGGTAAGGCATCGATGGCTGTTTCCAGCACGCCGGCATCGCTGCCGCCGCCGCCGATGAAGATCGCTGCCGGCGTTTCCAGCCCGGCAAGAGCTTGCGGTGCCGAATCTTCAACGACGGCGAGACCGGGAACGCCGCAGGCCGCGGCGTTGCGTCGGATGCGGGCGGCGCGGGACGGATCGGCCTCAACGGCGATGGCACGCATGGAAGGATGGGCCAGCATCCATTCGATGCCGATGGAGCCCGATCCGGCGCCGATGTCCCACAGCAGTTCGCCGCGCCTTGGCGCGAGAGCGGACAGGGTGACGGCGCGCACTTCACGCTTGGTGATCTGGCCGTCATGCTCGAACAAAAGATCGGCACGTCCCGCTGTCAGCGGCAGGATGGGTGCTTGCGGAGTCGATTCAACTTCGATCGCGAGCACGTTGAGCGGATTGATCTTTGCGAGGTCGAAGGTGCCGGCGCTCGCCGAGCGCAACCTTTCGTTCGGCCCACCCAGCGCCTCCAGCACCGTCAGCCGCGACGCGCCGAAGCCGAGCTCGGTCAGGAGACGGGCAATCGCTTCCGGTGCATCGCGGTCCGAAGTCAGCGCGAGAATGCGGGTGCAATCATGCAGCAACGGCCGGATCAGGTCAAGCGAGCGGCCATGCAGCGAGACCGTCTCGACGTCCTGCAGCGCCCAGCCCAGGCGTGAGGCGGCCAGCGAAAAGGCCGAGGGCGCGGGGATCACCCGCATATCCTCTGCCGCGACCTTGCGGGCGAGGATGACGCCTACACCGTGGTAGAAGGGATCGCCGGAGGCCAGCACGCAGACGCGTCTGCCGGAGAGCGCCAGCACGTCGCGCATCTCGGCATCGAAAGGCGTCGGCCAGGCGCGCGCTTCACCTTTGACCAGTGATGCGACAAGGGCGAGGTGGCGCTTGCCGCCGAAGACGAACTCGGCCTCAGCGATCAACCGCTTGGCCTCGTCGCCGAGACCCGCTACACCGTCCTCGCCGATGCCGATGATCGTGAGCCACTTTGAGGCGAGCTTGGCGCCGCGCGGAGCTTCAGCAGGCATGATGACCCACCGCATTCTGATCCTCGGCGGAACCACCGAAGCACGGCAACTGGCCGGCAAGCTTGCCGCGCGCGCGGATATTTCGGTCATGCTGTCGCTGGCCGGTCGCACCGAAAACCCGGCCGCGCAGGGGGTGCCGGTGCGGGTCGGCGGCTTCGGCGGTGCCGGCGGGCTGGCGGCGTATCTCCGCCAGAACAAGATCGACCTGCTGATTGACGCCACGCATCCCTATGCGGCGCGAATCTCCGCCAATGCGGCGGAAGCAGCGCGCATGACCGGCGTGCCTACCGTTGCGCTCAGGCGTCCCGGATGGGAGGCGGTCGAAGGTGATCGCTGGACGTTGGTCGACACCGTTGCCAGCGCGGTGACGGCTTTGGGATCGGTGCCGCGCCGTGTGTTCCTGGCGCTCGGGCGACAGGAGGTCGCTGCCTTCGAGGCAGCTCCCCGGCATCATTATCTCATTCGCAGTGTCGACCCGGTCGAGCCCAGGCTCGCTGTGCCCGACGCGGCCTATCTCTTGGCGCGCGGGCCGTTTCATGAGGTCGATGAGCGCACGCTGCTCGAAAGCCGTGGCATCGAAGTCGTTGTTTCCAAAAACAGCGGCGGCGAGGCGACCTACGGCAAGATCGCGGCGGCGCGGGCACTCGGCGTCGAGGTGATCATGATCCGAAGGCCGGCGTTGCCGGACGTTACGTCGGCGGGAACCATCGAATCGCTTGCCGCTATGGTCGATCATTTTCTGGTCGGTCATGTTCTTGGGCCCGCTGCCGAACGCGGCGTGTAGACCAGCGCGACCTTGTCACGCCGCTTGATGATCCTGGTTTCCGGCGAGCCGATGATGATGCAGGTCGCCATGTCGGCCTTCGCGGCATCGGCGTCGGCCAGCAGAAAAACCTCGATGCGCTCGTCGGGACGGCCGGCGGCACGGCCGAAGATCACCGGCGTGGTGCCGGGCAGGATCGCCGTCAGGCACTCGAAGGCGCGGCCAAGCTGCCAGGGACGTGCCTTGCTGATCGGATTGTAGAGCGCGATCACGAAGCCGGCGCCCGCCGCGGCAAGCAGGCGCAGCTCGATCAGATCCCACGGCTTCAGATTGTCGGACAACGAGATGGCACAGAAATCATGGCCGAGCGGCGCGCCGATGCGGGCGGCGACGGCGAGCATGGCGGTGATGCCGGGCACGATAGCGATGTCGACCGTGCGCCATTCGGGTGGGCCCGCCTCGATCGCCTCGCAGACGGCCGCCGCCATGGCGAAGACGCCGGGATCGCCGCCCGACACGACGGCGACATCGTGGCCTTCCGCAGCCTTCAGCAGCGCGTCCCTGGCGCGCGCGAGTTCCTCGCGATTGTCGGAAGCGACGCGGGTCTGGTCGGGGCGCAGATCGAGCCGGTCGAGATAAGGCTTATAGCCATAGAAGAATTTTGCCTCGGCAACGGCGCGGCTTGCCTCCGGCGTCACCTGGTCGGCGTTGCCGGGCCCGAGGCCGATGACGGTGAGGCGGCCGCTCATGCTTCTGCTTTCAATGCACTTGGCCGGCCCGACCAGCCGGCCACCAGCACGATGGCGAAATAGGGCGCCTGGTCGTCCTTTTTGTCGGCCAGCCGCATCGAGACGCCGCCCGGCATGGTGCCGCGCTCGACATAGATGGCCCGCGCCAGCTTGTCGGTTGCCTCCAGCGCGCGCCTGATCTTGGGCAGGTTGCGGCCGACCTTCATGATCACCGCGGCGTCGGTGTCGGCGAGGCGACGCGTCAGCTCGAATTCGCTCATCGTGCCCGGCAGCACCGTCAACACGTCGTCGCCCTGGACGATCGGCAGGCCGGTCGCCGACCAGCAGCCGGACATGGCGGTGACGCCCGGGATGACTTCGGTCGGAAAACGGTGCGCCAGCCGGACATGAAGATGCATGTAGGAGCCGTAGAAAAGCGGATCGCCTTCCGAAAGCACCGCGACCATCCTGCCGGCGCTGAGGTGCGCGGCGACCTTTTCGGCCGATTGCTCATAGAAATCGGTGATCTGCGAGCGGTAATCGCTGTGATCCTTGTCGATCTCGGTCGTCACCGGATAGAGCAGCGGCAGCTCAATCAAATCGGGGCGAAAATGCGCGCCGACGATGGCGCGCGCATTGCTGTTGTTGCCGCGCTTGGCGAAATGCGCAACGACATCGGCCTCGGCCAGCGCACGCACCGCCTTCAGCGTCAGCAGGTCGGGGTCGCCGGGACCGGTGCCGACGCCGACCAGTCGACCTTTTGCGATCACGTTCATAGGCCCGGCCTCGCCAATGCATTGAGGGCGGCGGCGGTCATGGCGCTGCCGCCCAGCCGGCCGCGCACGACGGCGTAAGGCACGCCGTAGGAATTTTCGGCCAGCGCATCCTTCGATTCGGCGGCACCGACAAACCCGACCGGCATGCCGATAATCGCCGCCGGCTTCGGCGCGCCGTCGCGCAGCTTTTCCAGCAGATAAAACAGGGCGGTTGGCGCATTTCCGATGGCGACGACCGAACCGGCTATGCGCTCGCCCCACAGGTCGATCGCCGCGGCCGAGCGGGTGTTGCCGATCTTTTTCGCGATGTCGGCGGTCCGCGGATCGCGGAGCGTGCAGATTACCTCGTTGCCGGCAGGCAGCCGGGCGCGCGTGACGCCGTGCGAGACCATCTGCGCGTCGCAGAAGATCGGCGCGCCGGCGCCCAGCGCTGTGCGTGCGGCGGCGACGAAATCGGTCGAGAAAACGAAGTGCCGCGCGGCCTCGACCTGGCCGCATGCATGGATCATGCGGATAGCGACGTCGGCCTCGGCTTCGGACAAGCGCGACAGGTCGGCCTCGGCGCGGATGATGGCGAAGGAGCGCTCATAGATCGCCGTGCCGTCATGGATGTAGTCGTAGGCGGTCATGTTCATTCCTGTCGGTAAGCTTTGACGACGCCCGCCGTGCCGAGCCTCGCGAGGCAGGCGGCAACGGTTTCGCCGGGATGTCGTGCGCTGCGGATCGCCGCTGCAACGCGGCCGATGCCGTGCGCGGCGTCGTAGCCCGGCCTGTATCCGGCGGGCAATGCCTTTGCCGTCCCGTCCACGACAAGTCCGGCTCCGTTTTCGCCACCGACCAGGGTCAGCTCCGCTGGACCGGGATGGGCGCAGCCCTTGGCGCAGCCGGAGATGTGCAGCGTCAGCGAAGAATCGAGGATGTCGCGGCTTTCTGTAGCGATGATCTCGGCGATGTCGCGGGTGGAGATGCGGCCGGAGGCACAGGCGGGTGCGCCGGGGCAGGCGGCGATCCGGGTGCGCGGGTCGGCGGGGTCTGTGACGAAGCCGAGGGCGGCGGCTGTCTGCTGAAGCGAGTGGTAGGCGGTTGGCGAAAGGCCGATGAAAAGCAGCGCGCGGCTTGGAGCGAGGCGGATTTCGGTGACGCCCAGGGCGATGGCTTCTTGCGTGAGGCCGATGAGTTTTTGCGCGGGCATGCTGCCGAAGGGCAGGCCGATGCCGAGGGCACGGCCGTTGCTCAGGTTGAAGATACCAATGGGCGGGCGAAGGCGCTCGGCGGCGCCCCCCTCTGTCCTGCCGGACATCTCCCCCTCTAGGGGGGAGATTGCGCCTTGGTCTCCGCCTCCGCTAATCGCCGAAGTCGCGCCAAATACCAAGGCAGCAGAAGTACGGCCGTCGGCGGAACTGCCGATCTCCCCCCTAAAGGGGGAGATGTCCGGCAGGACAGAGGGGGGCGCGAAGGAATGCCAGCTTGCGAGAGATCTGCGCTGCCGTTCCGTCAAATCCCTTGCGTGAGCGTCGCGGCCTTTTTCGGCGACCATCCTTAGAATCGCGACGGCGATATCACGGGCTGCTTCCTCCTCGGCCATGGCGAGAGGCTTGGCATTCTGCCCGTCGCCAGCAACGGCTATCAGCCAGCGGACGCCCGCGTCGGTTCTGATCGCAGCCAGTCGTATGTCGGCCGTCACCGCATCCATCGTCAGTTGCCCGCCGCCGTCGATGACGACTGAAACCTTCGGACCGCGCCTTGCCGTCAGACCAGCCTCTTCAATCGCCACCCGAATCCGCTCCGCCATCGGGCGCGGGTCGGCTATCTCCTCCGGGTCGAGCCCGGCCAGCGGGCCGGTCTCGACCGGCACGCCGGTGCGCACGGCGATGCCGAGCGCATCGACCTCCATCGCCAGTAGCGGCGCGCTTGCCGGCGTCAGGCCGCGTATCTGCAGGCCGCCGCGGGCGGTCACTTCCATGATGCCGTTGCCATGGCGCAAGGCGGATTCGCAGAGTCCGATCAACGACTTCGGCAACAGTCCTCCAGCGACCGGATTGAGCCGCACCAGTAGCCCGTCGCCGGTTTGCATCGGCGCGGACAAGGCAGGGCAGGCGCCACGGCGCGAGAAAGCGTTCATGCCGCCACTCCCAGAGCTTGCGCTTCGGCAATCAGTGCGGCGAGATCGTCATCGATCGAGTTGCGCAGCGGATGCCAGAGCCCGCGCCGCCGTGCTGACAGCAAACGCTCGGCAATCACCTTCGCCGCCGCCGGGTTCTCGCGCAGGATGAAGGCGCGCACCACGGGGTCGCCAAGATAGGCATCGTGCACGGCGTCGATCAGCGTGCCTGATATGGCATGGGTAGTCTCGGCAAAGCCGACCAGCCGGTCGACCGTCTCGGCGAATTCCGAGGCGCCGCGCGGCCCGTGCCGCATCTGGCCGGCGATGAAGCGCGGGTTCACCGCGCGGGCGCGAACTACCCGGGATACGGCCTCACCAACCGAGCGCGGCTTGGGCCTTTGCGGGTCCGTGATGTCGAGGACGATGACGTCGGCGCTGCTGCCGAGCGCGGCAAGCGCTGCCGAAAAGCCGCCGATAAAGGCGACGTCGGCCGAGCCTTCGAGGATGTCGCGGCCGGGGTCGTCGCCGGTATGAACCAGAAGGTCGGCCTCAGCGATGCGGCCCTCGAACGCGCCGGGCGCCGAAATGCCTTCGCCCTCGGCGCCGCCATAGGCATGCGAAGTGGCGTCGAGGTAAGTGCGGCCGATCTCTTCGCGCGCAGCCCAGTCGCCGCTCGACAACAAGTCCTCGACGCCGGCGCCGTAAGTGCCCGGCGAGGTGCCGAAAATGCGCGGGCTGATCTTTCCATCCGCGCGGGTGCTGGCCGCCAGCGGGTTTTCCGAATCGTCCTCGTCGCGGGCGGCGACGGCGTTGGCGGCGGCATCGATCAGCGCGATCTGGGTCGGGAACATGTCGCGGAACAGGCCCGATATGCGCCAGGTGACATCGACGCGCGGGCGGCCGAGCGTTGCCGGCGGCAGCACCTCGATGCCGGTGATGCGGCCGGTGGCTGAATCCCATTGCGGCCGGCAGCCCATCAGCGCCAGGCCTTGCGCGATCTCCTCGCCGCCGGTGCGCAGCGAGGCCGACCCCCAGAGGTCGATGACCAGCGAGCGCGGCCAGTCGCCATGCGATTGCATGTAGCTGCGCAAGACCTCGTCGGCGGCCGCCCTGCCGAGATCGAACGATGTCGGCGTCGGCATGGTGCGCGGGTCGGCGGTAAACAAATTGCGCCCGGTCGGCAGCACATCGCTCCGGCCACGCGCCGGCGCGCCGGCCGGACCGGCAGCGACGTGGCGGCCGTCGAGGGCGGCAAGCAGCGCGGTTTTTTCAGCTGCCGCACTTTGCCGCCGTACCGGATCAGCTTCGCCTTCCGGCGAGCGGCCGTAAATGTGCAGGCCGTCCTTGATGGCGAAATCCTTGAGATCGCAGAGCCAGGCGTCGATGCGGCGCAAAGCCTCGTCGGCTGCGTCGGTCCTGGCGACACCAGCCTCTGAGGCGAGGCCGGTCTTTTCCGCCGTTTCGACGATCAGCTTCGCCAGGCGGTCGCGGCGGCGGCGGTCGAGCCCGTCGGCCTGGGCATATTCGTCGACCAGTCGTTCAAGCCTGTGCTGGTTTTCGTCCAGCCCGGCGCCGGTCAGTGGCGGCGGCAGATGGCCAAGCGTGACGGCGGCAACGCGCCGCTTGGCCTGGGCTGCCTCGCCGGGGTTGGAGACGATGAACGGATAAATGACGGGCAGGGCGCCGGCGACGATTTCGGGAAAGCAGTTTTCGCTGAGCGCAACGGTCTTGCCGGGCAGCCATTCCAGCGTGCCGTGGGCGCCGACATGGACAATTGCATGGATGCCGAGCGACTGGCGCAGCCAGAGGCCAAAGGCGACCAGCGCATGGCGAGGCGGCAATGTCGGGTCGTGATAGTCGGCGCGGCGGTCGACTGAGCGCCCGCGATCGGGGGCGAGCGCCACGGTGATGTTGCCGAACGTGGCCGTGCGGAAGGGGAATTTGGCGACGGCAGGCGCTTGAACACCCCTCTCTGTCCTGCCGGACATCTCCCCCTCAAGGGGAGAGATTGCTCCGTGACTTCTGCTTTCGCCAACTACCGACGGTATTAAGGTAGAGCCGTCGGCGAAACGGCCAATCTCCTCCCTTGAGGGGGAGATGTCCGGCAGGACAGAGGGGGGCGCCTCGCGCGAACCTGTCTCATCTTCCGCCTTACCCCATGCCGCCTCCACGGCAGCGAGTGCCGCAGTCGGTAACTCTGCAGAAAGAGCGAGATAATCGTCCAGTCTCAGCCCACCATTGCCCCGTTCCAGCAAATCCAACAACTCCCTTGGCGTTTGCGGAATCCTTTCAACGGCGTAGCCCTGTTCGCTCAGGTCGTGCAGCATTGCCAGCACGCTGGACGGCACGTCGAGGCCGACGGCGTAGCCGGTGCGACCGGGGGCGCTCGGATAGTCGGGGATCAGGATGGCGAGCTTGCGTTCCGCGCGCGGCGTCCGCCGCAGGCGCACGAATGCCTCGATACGGTTCGCCACTTGCGCGACGCGGTCGGGCTCTGGCCGGTTGGCGAAGGCGCGGAAGGCCAATGCGGGATCGGTTTCGCTTTCGCCCTTGAAGGAAATGGCGCCGGCCAGGATGCGGCCGTCGAGCTCGGGCAGGACGACATGCATGGCAAGGTCGGCGGGCGCCAGGCCGCGCTGATTGGTTTGCCAGATGTCGCGGCGGGTGGTTGCGACGATGACCTGGAACACCGGCACGCCGGCGCGGTCGAACAGGGTTTCAACGCCCGGCTCGGCCCCGGAGGCGAAAGCTGTGGCGGTGATGATGGCGGCAGGCTTCAGCGTTGCAAGCGCGGTTTCAACAAAGGCGAGTGAGGCCGGGTCCTTGAGGCTGGAGACGAAGATAGGCACGGGAGCCATGCCGCGCGCGCTCAGCGCTTCGAAAAGCGCGTCGATGGGCGCGACGTCGGCGGCGAGCAGCATCGAGCGGTAGAAGAGGATCGGCACGACTTCTCCCTCCCCTTCGAGGGGAGGGTGGCCCGAAGGGCCGGGTGGGGTCGTTGCGGCAGTGCTCGACATTTTTTTCTGTCGGCGCGCTTCAAAGTGTTGGCGCGCTTCGGAGAGGACCCCACTCCCGGCCTGCGGCCGGACCCTCCCCTCGAGGGGGAGGGGGACGCCGCGTTCTACGACCCCTAGCCCCGGCTCGTAAAATCCCGCCTTTGGCACGCTAACAGGTTCGGCTATCGCCGCACCCGATCCAGCGAGACTTGCCAGCCTCTGCACCAGCGCCGTCATATTTGCCGGCCCGCCCTCGCGGAAATAGCCCAGCAGGGCGTCCAACTCCTCGCGCGGCAGCGTCGAGCCTTCGATCAGTCGCAAATCCTCGTCGTGGCTCTCGCCCGGTAGGAGCGCCAGCTTGATACCGCGATTTCGCGCGATAACGGCGAGCTGGTCGCAGCCATAGCGCCACCACTCGTAGCCGCCGAGAATGCGGACCAGAATGACCTTGGCGTGGCGGGCGACGCTCTCGGTCCAGAGGTCGACGGACATCGGATGGCGCAGGTCGCGCAAGGCGGCGAGCCGCATCGAGGGCAGGCGGTCCGCATCCGCCTTCCACGCCGCCGCCAGCCCGGCCAGGTCGCTGTCGGTGAAGGACAGGGCCACGACATCCGCAGGCGTTTGCCTGAGATCGACAGGCTCGGCGAGATCGTCGAGCGAGGCGGATGTGGTGGTGAGGATGTGCATCGCGGCTCGTACCTGGGGTCAGCCGGCGAGGATACGCTCTATCGCCGGGCGGTTCAGCCCTTTCAGACCGATGACGACGAGGCGCGAACGGCGGTCGTCGTCAGCCGTCCAGGCGCGATCGTAATAATGGTTGACGCGGGGACCGACAGCCTGCAGCAGGAGCCGCATCGGCTTGCCGCCAACCTCGACGAAGCCCTTGACGCGCAACACGTTTTCTTCCGCCGCCGCCGTGGCGACGCGTTGTGCGAGCTCGTCCGGGTTGGAGACGGACGCGATGTCGATGACGAACGAGTCAAAATCGTCATGCTCGTGGTCGAGCTCGTCGTCGTGATGGGTCTTGCGGTTCTCGATGTCGTCCTCGACGGCGAGGCCGAGGCCGAGCAGCACCGACGGATCGACCTTGCCTTGCGAAGTCGGCACGATCTTCACCGCCCGCGCAACATGCTTGCCGATGACGGCATTGGCACGGGCCGAGCCGGCTGCGTCCATCAGGTCGCTCTTCGACAGGATGATCAGGTCGGCGCAAGCGAGCTGGTCTTCGAATACTTCCTCGACCGGATCGTCGTGTTCGAGCGTCTCGTCCTGCGCGCGCTGCGCCTGCAGGGCGTCCATGTCGTTGGCGACGCGGCCATCCGCCAGCGCCGGTCCGTCGACGACGGCGATGACGCCGTCGACGGTCACCCGGCTCTTGACCGACGGCCACTGGAAGGCCTGGACCAGCGGCTTGGGCAGGGCCAGCCCGGATGTCTCGATCAGGATATGGTCGACCCTCGGCATCAGCGACAGGATTTGGTCGAGCGCCGGGACGAAATCGTCGGCGACAGTGCAGCAGATGCAGCCATTGGCCAGCTCGACGATGTTTTCCTCGGGGCAGGTGTCGATGCCGCAGCCCTTCAGGATCTCGCCGTCGATGCCGATGTCGCCGAACTCGTTGACGATGATGGCCAGCCGCTTGCCTTTGGCGTTTTCGAGCAAATGGCGGATCAATGTCGTCTTGCCGGCGCCGAGAAATCCGGTAACGACGGTGCAGGGGACGCGCGAAAGGGAGGCAGCGGTCATATCAAGTCCTTCAAAAGGTCGAGGGGAGGGATGCGGGCAACCAGACCGCGCTTCAGACAATCGGGACGGCCGCGCCACGGAATGAGCCCATCCGTCGAGGTGGCGAACAGCTTTGCACCGGTCACGAGATCGGCGCCGCTGGTCGTGGTCAGGTCGCCGAAGACGTAACTCCAGCAGCCGTCGCGCAGCATGGCGGCGCTGAGCCGGCGCTTGCAATTGCCGAGGCATTCGACGGTGCGGATTTTGATGTTTTCGCCGGAAGCGGCGCGGCGCGTGTCCTCGGCGAGCAGTTCGCCGGCGCGGGGATGAGCGTCCGAACCGGTCTCGTCACGGCAGGAAGAGCAGACGATGACGGTAACGCCGGCCAGGGAATCGTCAGGGCCGGACAATAAATCCGCTGTCTCAGCCGAAAAACTGCTGTCGCGTTCCAAATCAGGCTCCTTGCCCGGAAAACCCGCCAGGCGATCGGATTCTTATGTCCTAGACGGCAGGTCTCCTGGCTCGCGGGTCATCGCCTTGGTGCCGCCTTCCCGGGAATATCCCAGTGGTTTTCGGCCTTGGCTCGTCGCTTACAGTTGCGGGGACAGCCGCGGATTTGAAATCGAGATTTCGCACCGCATTCCCTCTTGGCCCCTGCCGTTGCGGGCAGGGGACCGTCTGGAACAGATTTAGGCTTGTGGAGGCAGTCGTGTCAACGCACGTCTACGACGCGGCAATGTCGGCCAGCGCCGGCCCAAGATCACCGGCAGCTGTCACCTCGATGCGCTCAAGCCCGAGCCAGCCCTGCATCTGCTTCAATTCCTCGAAGAGTTCGGCAGCGGTTTGTGGCGGGGCGCCGGGCTCCGCATAGGCGGCATGGACGCGCAATACGCCGGCCGGACGGTCGGCCCTGAGGTCGACCCGCCCGACGATGCTGTCGCCGAGCAGGAACGGCAGCACGTAATAGCCATACCGGCGCTTTTCGGCCGGCGTGTAGATCTCGATGCGGTAGTGGAAGTCGAACAGCCGCTCGGTGCGCGACCGCTCGAAGACGACGGGATCGAACGGCGCAAGCAGGGCGCGCGCCTCGGTCCGGCGCGGCAAACGGGCGTTCTTGTGGAGATAGGCTGTTTTGCTCCAGCCGTCGACGCTCACCGGCAACAGCTCGCCAGCCTCGACCAGCTCCTCGATGCGGCCCTTGATATCGGCGGGCGAGAGGCGGAAATAGTCGCGCAGGTCGCCTGCCGTGGCGACGCCATGGGCGCGGGCGGAGATACGCAGCAATTCGCGGTGCGCATCCTCGGGGCAAGGAACCGGCAGAGCGAGTACCGCCGGCGGCAGTACGCGCTCCGGCAGATCGTAGAACCGCTCGAAGCCGCGGCGATGCGCTGTGGTGATGCGGCCGGCCCAGAACAGCCATTCGAAGGCGTGCTTGGCATGGCTCCAGCCCCACCAGCCACCATTGCCCTTTTGGCCTTCGAGGGCTGAAGCGGCGATCGGGCCGTGATCGACGACCTGGCGATAGATCTCCTCGATATAGGCGGCGTGCTCGCGGCCCCATTTGGCCAGTCCGCTGTACATTTCCTCGCCGCGCTCGGCCCGCTGCATGCGCCAGCGCATCAGCGGATAGGTCTCGACCGGCAGGAAGGAGGCTTCGTGCGCCCAATATTCAAAGACCATCCGCTTGCGCGTTATGGCGGCGTCGTCGAGCAGCGCCAGCTTGTAGGGGCCAAGCCGCGAATAGAGCGGCATGTAGTGGGCGCGCACCACGGCGCTGACGGAATCGATCTGCAGCAGGCCGGTACGGGCAAGCACGCGGGCCAGATGTCGGCGGTCGGGTGTACCGGCGGGTCGGGGGTCATTGAATCCCTGTGCCGCCAGCGCGATGCGGCGGGCCATGCGAAGCGAGATTTTTTCCTTCATCAATGCGGGTATCCTGATGATGCCGGACAGAGCAGAGAATCTGCGATTCCGCGCCATGCTAGCAGGGTTTTGTCGGTATCCATGTCAGGAGAGAAAAGTGGAGTGAAAAGTGAAAGAAATCAAACAGGAGCGGATCTGACCAGTTTTCCCGGATATGCCGCCCAGTACCGCGATTTGAACAAGGTTTGACTTGCTTCGCCGAAAGCGCTGCGCTAACCCTCGCCGCGTTGCAGCATAGAGCCCCCTTAAAACGGTTCAGTGGTTAAACTGTCACGCTTCCGCAAGTGGGTCCGGTGCTGTAATCAGAGTGGATTGGCCGCCAACGGAAACTGCAGCATGAACGCACTTTTAGGTTCGTACCTGCCCATCGTCCTGTTCATCGGCGTGGCGCTGGTGGTCGGGCTGGCGCTGCTTGCCGCACCCTTCCTGGTGGCCTACCGCAACCCCGATCCGGAAAAGCTTTCGGCCTATGAATGCGGCTTCAACTCGTTCGACGATGCGCGCATGAAGTTCGACATCCGCTTCTACCTGGTGTCGATCCTCTTCATCATCTTCGATCTGGAGGTGGCCTTCCTGTTTCCTTGGGCGGTGTCGTTCAGCCAGATCGGCATGCTCGGTTTTTGGTCGATGATGGTGTTTTTGGCGGTGCTGACCATCGGCTTTGCCTATGAATGGAAAAAAGGAGCGCTGGAATGGGATTGAACGACAGTTCCGGCACGCTCGTCGCGCCGAAGCCCAAGGGCCTCATCGACCCCAACACCGGCAGGCCGGTGGGGGAGGATGATCCGTTCTTCCTGGAGATCAACAACGAGCTCGCCGACAAGGGCTTTCTCGTCACCTCGACCGAGGCGCTGATCACCTGGGCGCGCAGCGGCTCGCTGATGTTCATGACCTTCGGTCTCGCCTGCTGCGCGGTCGAGATGATCCATACCTCGATGCCGCGCTATGACTCGGAAAGGTTCGGTGTTGCGCCGCGCGCGTCTCCGCGTCAGTCCGACATCATGATCGTTGCCGGCACGCTGACCAACAAGATGGCGCCGGCGCTGCGCAAGGTCTACGATCAGATGCCGGAGCCGCGCTACGTCATCTCGATGGGCTCCTGCGCCAATGGCGGCGGCTATTATCATTATTCCTATTCGGTGGTGCGCGGCTGCGACCGCATCGTGCCGGTCGACATCTACGTGCCCGGCTGCCCGCCGAGCGCCGAAGCGCTGCTCTACGGCATCCTTCTCCTGCAGAAGAAGATCCGCCGCACCGGCACGATCGAGCGGTGAGCGGCATGACCCAGGCGTTGAATGACCTCTCGACCTATCTCGGCGAGAAGCTGACCGGCCGGATCGGCGAGGTGGTGTTTGCCTATGGCGAACTCACCATCTCGGTCGAACCGCGCGACCTGATCGAGGTAGTGACCTTCCTGCGCGACGACCCGAAATGCCAGTTCATCTCGATCATCGATGTCTGCGGCGCGGATTATCCGTCGCGGGCAAAGCGCTTCGACGTCGTCTATCATTTGCTGTCGCCGAGGCAGAATATCCGCATCCGCATCAAGGTCCAGGCCGACGAAGAGACGCTGGTGCCGTCAATCACCGGCATATATCCCGGCGCCGACTGGTTCGAACGCGAAACCTACGATCTCTATGGCGTGCTGTTTTCGGGTCATCCCGATCTGCGGCGGATTCTGACCGACTACGGCTTCGAAGGCCATCCGCTGCGCAAGGACTTTCCGCTGACCGGCTTCGTCGAGGTGCGCTACGACGACGAAGCCAAGCGCGTCATCTACGAGCCGGTGGAGCTCAAGCAGGAATTCCGCAATTTCGATTTTCTGTCCCCATGGGAAGGCACGGATTATGTTCTGCCGGGGGACGAGAAGGCAAAACAGTGAATGGCTGAAACCTCCGTCCGCAACTTCAACATCAATTTCGGCCCGCAGCATCCGGCTGCGCACGGCGTTTTGCGCCTCGTGCTGGAGCTCGACGGCGAGGTCGTCGACCGCGTCGATCCGCATATCGGACTGTTGCATCGCGGCACGGAAAAGCTGATCGAGCACAAGACTTATCTGCAGGCGGTGCCTTATCTCGACCGGCTCGACTATTGCGCGCCGATGAACCAGGAGCATGCCTTTGCGCTTGCAGCCGAGCGGCTGCTCGGCATCGAGGTGCCGAAGCGCGGGCAGCTTATTCGAGTTCTCTACTCTGAGATCGGCCGCATCATGTCGCACATCCTCAATGTGACGACGCAGGCGATGGATGTCGGCGCGCTGACGCCGCCGCTGTGGGGCTTCGTCGAGCGCGAAAAGCTGATGGTGTTCTATGAGCGTGCCAGCGGCTCGCGCATGCATGCAGCCTATTTCCGGCCGGGCGGCGTGCATCAGGACCTGCCGCAGAAGCTGATCGAGGACATCGGCAAGTGGATTGACCCGTTCCTGAAGTCGATCGACGACCTCGACGCGCTCTTGACCGGTAACCGTATTTTCAAGCAGCGCAATGTCGACATTGCCACTGTCTCCCTGGCGGACGCCTGGGCCTGGGGGTTTTCCGGCGTCATGGTGCGCGGCTCGGGTGCGCCGTGGGACCTGCGCAAATCGCAACCCTACGAATGCTATGCCGAGCTGGACTTCGACATTCCGGTCGGCAAGAACGGCGACTGTTTCGACCGTTATCTGGTGCGCATGGAAGAGATGCGGCAGTCGGCGAAAATCATGCGCCAGTGCGTCGACCTGTTGCTCGGCAAGGAAGGCGGCGGGCCGGTGTCGAACCTCGACGGCAAGGTGGTGCCGCCGAAGCGCGCGGCGATGAAGCGCTCGATGGAAGCGCTGATCCATCACTTCAAGCTCTACACCGAAGGCTACCGCGTGCCGGCCGGCGAGGTCTATGCCGCGGTCGAGGCTCCGAAGGGCGAGTTCGGCGTCTATCTCGTCTCCGACGGCACCAACAAGCCCTACCGCTGCAAGCTGCGCGCGCCGGGCTTTGCGCATCTGCAAGCCATGGACTTTTTGTGCCGCGGCCACATGCTGGCCGACGTCACCGCCGTTCTCGGCTCCCTCGACATCGTGTTTGGTGAGGTCGATCGCTAAATGTCAGTCCGCCGTCTCGCAGAAGCCAGCCTCCAGCCAGCCTCCTTCGCCTTCAACCGGGCGAATGCGGCAGCGGCGAAGCAGTGGATCAAGAAATATCCGAAGGGGCGCGAGCAATCCGCGATCATCCCCTTGCTGATGCTGGCGCAGGAGCAGGAAGGCTGGGTGACCAAGGCGGCGATCGAGGCGATCTCCGACATGCTCGGCATGCCCTATATCAGAGGGCTGGAAGTCGCCACCTTCTATACGCAATACCAACTCAATCCGGTCGGCAGCCGCGCCCATATCCAGGTCTGCGGCACCACGCCCTGCATGCTGCGCGGCTCGGAAGCGCTGATGGATGTGTGCCGCTCGAAGATCCATCACGACCAGTTCCACACCAACGACAAAGGCACGCTGTCGTGGGAGGAGGTCGAGTGTCTCGGCGCCTGCGTCAACGCGCCGATGGTGATGATATTCAAGGACACCTATGAGGATTTGACGCCGGAGCGGCTTGCCGAGATCATCGACCTTTATGACGCCGGTAAGGGCGCCACGGTGGAACCGGGACCGCAAAACGGCCGCGTCACTTCCGAGCCGGCCAGCGGCCTGACGACCCTTAAGAGTGAAAAGGCGATCCTCAAGGCGACCCGCGACCGGGAAACCAGGGCCGCGACCAAGGCCGCCAAGGAAGCGGCGCCGGCGGCCGCTGCCGCAGCGCCGGTTCCGCCTGCTGCCGCGCCTGCACCGGCGCCAGTTGCGCCCTCGAATGCCAGCAAGCCGAAGACCGATGCGGTCGAGACCAGCCCGGCGCTGAAATCGCCGTCGGCGACAAAAGTCGCGCCCGCGGCGGAGAAGGCGGCGAGCGTTGCAGCGCCTCTGCATTCGGCCGCCAATGCCAACAAGGCCGAGCCGCAGGTCGAGGACGTCTCGAAACAGCGCAAAGGCTCCAAGAACAAGGCCGAGCCGGCGTCTGCTTTCAAAGCGCCGGAGGCCAAGGTTAAACCGGCGAAGGCTGCCGCCGAAGCGGCCAAGCCGTCGCCCGGAAACAAGCGCCGGCCGACCGGCAAGAAGCCGGTCTGAAGGAACGAGCAATGCTTCAGGACAGAGACCGCATCTTCAACAATATCTACGGCCGCTTCGACAAGTCGCTGGCCGGCGCCATGGCGCGCGGCGCCTGGGACAACACGCCCGGCATCATCGCCAAGGGGCGCGAGTGGATCGTCAACGAGATGAAGGCATCGGGCCTGCGCGGCCGCGGCGGCGCCGGCTTCCCGACCGGGCTGAAATGGTCGTTCATGCCCAAGCAGAGCGACGGCCGGCCGAGTTATCTCGTTGTCAATGCCGACGAATCCGAACCCGGCACCTGCAAGGACCGCGATATATTGCGCCACGATCCGCATACGCTGGTCGAGGGCTGCCTGATCGCGGGCTTCGCCATGGGCGCGGTCGCCGCCTACATCTATGTGCGCGGCGAGTTCATCCGCGAGCGCGAGGCGCTGCAGCGCGCCATCGACGAGGCCTATGCGGCCAAGCTGATCGGCAAGAACAACACGTCCGGCTATGATTTCGACATCTACATGCACCATGGCGCCGGCGCCTATATCTGCGGCGAGGAAACGGCGCTGCTCGAAAGCCTCGAGGGCAAGAAGGGCCAGCCGCGGCTGAAGCCGCCTTTCCCGGCCAATGTCGGCCTCTATGGCTGCCCGACGACGGTCAACAATGTCGAGTCGATCGCTGTCGCGCCAACCATTCTGCGCCGCGGTGCGGCCTGGTTCTCGTCCTTCGGCCGGCCCAACAATGCCGGCACCAAGCTGTTCTGCATCTCCGGCCACGTCAACAATCCGTGCACCGTCGAAGAGGCGATGTCGATCCCGTTCCGCGAACTGATCGAGACGCATTGCGGCGGCATCCGCGGCGGCTGGGACAATCTGCTGGCGGTCATTCCGGGCGGCGCCTCGGTGCCGCTGGTGCCGGCCGAGCAGATTATCGACGCGCCGATGGATTTCGATGCGCTGCGCGACCTGAAATCGGGCCTCGGCACCGCGGCTGTCATCGTCATGGACAAGTCGACCGATGTCGTGAAGGCGATCGCGCGGCTGTCCTATTTCTACAAGCACGAGAGCTGCGGCCAGTGCACGCCCTGCCGTGAGGGCACGGGCTGGATGTGGCGGGTGATGGAACGGCTGGTGCGCGGCGAGGCGCAGAAGCGCGAGATCGACATGCTGCTCGACGTGACCAAGCAGGTCGAGGGCCACACGATCTGCGCTCTGGGCGATGCGGCGGCATGGCCGATCCAGGGTCTGATGCGGCATTTCCGTGGCGAGGTGGAGCGGCGCATCGACGAGTTTTCGCGCAACGCACACCGCGCCGAACCGGTGCTGGCGGCGGCGGAATAGAAGAATTCAAAAAATGCGGGCGAATGCCCGAAACGAGGAAACGAGCGCGGGGCAGACGGAAACGACCAGGAGACCACCTATGTCGCTGTTTTCGATACCCGACGATTTGACGCCCGATGTGGACCCGTTGTTGAAGATGAACCAGGACCTAACCAGGACAATGCCGAAGGAGATGGCCAGCGCCGTCAATCTCCTGGCGCATCCTGTCGCCGGCGCGGCGGCGATGACGGCACTCGGCATCGGGCTTGCCAACCACGCCTTTGGCATCTGGATGGGCGTGCTTTCAGGCGTGGCCGAGACCTCGCAGCGGCTTTGGCAGCCGGTCACCGAGGATTTCGAGGCCCGGACCGAACGCGTTTCCGAGACCGGCAAAAGCTCCTCGACCAAGGCGCGCGCAGCCACCAAAACCCTGATTGCCGAGGCGCAGTCCTTCGCCAATGACGTGACCGACATTGCGACAAGCACTGCGGCGCGGAGCGTGGCGAATGCGAGCGCCGTTGCAGCGGACGCATCGGCCGGGCTGATGCCGGAAGATTTCAAGCAGCCCAAGCCGATGGACCGGCCAGCCGTGCCCGCCGACCTCAAGGCAATATCGGGTATCGGGCCGAAACTGGAAAAGGTGCTGAACGGCCTTGGCATCTGGACATACGCCCAGATTGCCGCGTGGACGCCGCAAGAGATCGCCTGGGTCGAAGATTACCTGTCGTTGAAGGGCCGTATCGGCCGTGACGGCTGGATCGGTCAGGCCGCCGCATTGGCCGGGGCCAAAAATTGAATTCAATATCGTGCGCGGTGTCGGCTGCGCCCGGAAGGAAAGATTGCGGAACGTCCGCAGGGGTTTGAGGCGAAATGGCAAAGCTCAAGGTCGACGGGAAAGAGATCACTGTACCCGACCACTACACGCTGCTGCAGGCGGCCGAGGACGCAGGTGCTGAAGTGCCGCGCTTCTGCTTCCATGAGCGGCTGTCGATCGCCGGCAATTGCCGCATGTGCCTGATCGAGGTGAAGGGCGGCCCGCCCAAGCCGCAGGCGTCCTGCGCCATGGGCGTGCGCGACCTGCGCCCCGGTCCAAATGGCGAGCCGCCGGAAATTTTCACCAACACGCCGATGGTCAAGAAGGCCCGCGAAGGCGTGATGGAATTCCTGCTGATCAACCATCCGCTGGATTGCCCGATCTGCGATCAGGGCGGCGAGTGCGACCTGCAGGACCAGGCGATGGCGTTCGGCGTCGATTCCTCACGCTACCACGAGAACAAGCGGGCGGTCGAAGACAAGTATATCGGGCCGCTGGTCAAGACGATCATGAACCGCTGCATCCATTGCACGCGCTGCGTCCGCTTTACCACCGAGATTGCGGGCATATCCGAGCTCGGCCTGATCGGCCGCGGCGAGGATGCCGAGATCACCACCTATCTCGAAAGCGCGATGACTTCGGAACTGCAGGGCAATGTCATCGACCTTTGCCCCGTCGGCGCGCTGACCTCCAAACCCTACGCCTTCCAGGCACGCCCTTGGGAACTGACCAAGACAGAATCCATCGACGTGATGGACGCCGTCGGCTCGGCCATCCGCGTCGATAGCCGGGGCCGCGAAGTGATGCGCATCCTGCCGCGTACCAACGAGGCGGTGAACGAGGAATGGATTTCCGACAAGACCCGCTTCATCTGGGACGGCTTGCGCACGCAGCGCCTCGACCGCCCCTATGTGCGCAAGGACGGCAGACTGGCACCGGCAAGCTGGGCCGAGGCTTTTTCCGCGATCAAGGAAGCGGTGTCGAATGCCGCACCCGAAAAGATCGGTGCCATTGCCGGCGATCTTGCCGCCGTCGAGGAGATCTACGCGCTTAAGCTTCTGATGGCTTCGCTCGGCTCGAAGAACACCGACTGCCGCCAGGACGGTGCCGCACTCGATCCGTCGCTCGGCCGGGCGAGCTATGTCTTCAACCCGACCATCGAAGGCATCGAACAGGCCGATGCGGTGCTGATCGTCGGCGCCAATCCGCGCTTCGAGGCATCCTTGCTCAACGCCCGCATCCGCAAGCGCTGGCGGGCCGGCAATCTGCCGGTCGGCGTCATCGGCGATGTCGGCGATACCCGCTATGATTACGAGCAGCTCGGCGCCGGGCCGGAATCGCTGAAGGATCTGGCCGACGGCAACGGCAAGTTCTTCCAGCTGCTGAAGAAGGCGACGCATCCGCTGATCATCGTCGGACAGGGTGCGCTGGCGCGTCCGGACGGCGCGGCCGTGCTTGGCCAGGCGGCGAAGCTCGCCGTCGCCGTCAATGCCGCAAGGGCCGACTGGAACGGCTTTGCCGTGCTGCACACCGCCGCGGCACGCGTCGGCGGCCTCGATGTCGGCTTCGTACCGGGCGAGGGCGGCAGGAATGTCGCCGGCATGCTGGGCGAGACCGACGTGCTGTTCCTGCTCGGCGCCGACGAAATCGACATGGCCAAGACCGGCGGCGCTTTCGTCGTCTATATCGGCACGCATGGCGACAAGGGCGCGCATCGCGCCAACGTCATCCTGCCGGGCGCCGCCTATACCGAGAAGTCGGGCACCTTCGTCAACACCGAAGGCCGCGTGCAGCAGACCAACCGTGCCGGCTTCGCGCCCGGCGAAGCGCGCGAGGACTGGGCGATCCTTCGGGCTCTGTCGGATGTGCTCGGCAAGAAGCTGCCGTTCGATTCGCTGCAGCAACTGCGCGCAAAGCTCTATGCGCAATACCCGCATCTTGCCCGCGTCGACCATGTCGCGGCCGGCGACCCGGCCGACATCGCCAGGGTGGCCAAGCTCGGCGGTCGGCTGAACAAGGGCACCTTCACCTCACCGGTCAAGGATTTCTACCTGACCAATCCGATCGCGCGGGCTTCCGCGGTGATGGCCGAATGCTCGGCTTTGGCGAAAAACGGCTTCAGGCAGGCGGCGGAGTAGATATGGACACCTTCTTCTCCTTTTATGTGCTGCCGGCGCTGCTGATCCTTTTGAAGTCGGTCGTGCTGATCGTCGTTCTGTTGATCTTCGTCGCCTATGTGCTTTACGCAGACCGCAAGATCTGGGCGGCGGTGCAATTGCGCCGCGGACCGAACGTCGTCGGCCCGTGGGGCACGCTGCAGGCCTTCGCCGATCTGCTGAAATTCGTCTTCAAGGAACCGGTGATCCCGTCCGGCGCCAATAAGGGCGTTTTCCTGCTGGCGCCCTTGGTGTCGGCGGTGCTGGCGATCTCTGCATGGGCGGTCATACCGGTCAATGAAGGCTGGGCGATCGCCAACGTCAATGTCGGCATCCTCTATGTCTTCGCCATCTCCTCGCTCGAGGTCTATGGCGTGATCATGGGCGGCTGGGCGTCCAATTCGAAATACCCGTTCCTTGGCGCGCTGCGCTCGGCGGCGCAGATGGTGTCCTACGAAGTCTCGATCGGCTTTGTCATCGTCACCGTGCTGCTTTGCGTCGGCTCGCTCAACCTGTCCGACATCGTCCTGTCGCAGCAGGACGGGCTGGGCACGCGGCTCGGCCTGCCCAACACCTTCCTCGACTGGCATTGGCTGTCGCTGTTCCCGATGTTCATCGTCTTCTTCATCTCGGCGTTGGCCGAGACCAACCGTCCGCCCTTCGACCTCGTGGAAGCCGAATCGGAACTCGTCGCCGGCCATATGGTCGAATATTCCTCGACGCCGTTCCTATTGTTCTTCCTCGGCGAATATGTCGCCGTCGTCCTGATGTGCGCGTTGGCAACCATCCTGTTCCTTGGCGGCTGGCTGCCGCCCTTCAACTTCGCGCCGTTCACCTGGGTGCCGGGGCTGATCTGGTTCGTGCTCAAGGTCTGCCTGGTGTTCTTCATGTTCTCCATGGTGAAGGCGTTCGTGCCGCGCTATCGCTACGACCAGCTGATGCGACTCGGCTGGAAGGTGTTCCTGCCGATCTCGCTGTTCATGGTGGTCGCCACCGCCGCTTTCCTAAAGATCACGGGGTTTGCCTGATGTCTGCATTATCCCAGGCCGCCAAGTCACTGCTTTTGCAGGATTTCGTCGGCGCTTTCTTTCTGTCGATGCGCCAGTTCTTCGCGCCGAAGGAGACGATCAACTATCCGCATGAGAAGGGACCGGTCAGCCCGCGCTTCCGCGGCGAGCATGCGCTGCGCCGCTACCCGAACGGCGAGGAACGCTGCATCGCCTGCAAATTGTGCGAGGCGATCTGCCCGGCACAGGCCATCACCATCGAAGCCGGCCCACGCCGCAATGACGGCACGCGGCGCACCGTGCGCTACGACATCGACATGGTGAAATGCATCTATTGCGGCTTCTGCCAGGAAGCATGCCCGGTCGACGCCATCGTCGAGGGACCGAATTTCGAGTTCGCGACGGAGACGCGCGAGGAACTTTACTACGACAAGGACAGGCTTCTGGCCAATGGTGACCGCTGGGAGCGTGAGCTGGCGCGCAACATCTCGCTGGATGCGCCTTACCACTGATATTTGACGCATGGACGGGGCGAGGGCCTCGTTCAGAGGATGATCCCGAAAAGTTGCAGACTTTTCGGACAAGATCATCCTCCGGAATGAAAGAGTGTCGCATGTTTTCTTTTCGATCGGGTCTTTCAACCCGATCGGAACATGCGATAGGAACACGCAACTTGCCGACCGGAGGCGGTGGCAAAAAACAGGACGAACGTCCTGTTCTGACAGGAAACCCGGGGGAACCCATGCTGAGTGGACTAGAGGCGGCCTTTTTCTACCTCTTCGCCTTTGTCGCGGTGGCATCGGCGTTCATGGTCATTTCGGCGCGCAATCCCGTGCATTCGGTGCTGTTCCTGATCCTGACCTTCTTCAACGCCGCCGGCCTGTTCATGCTGACCGGCGCCGAGTTCCTGGCGATGATCCTGCTCGTCGTCTATGTCGGCGCGGTGCTGGTGCTGTTCCTGTTCGTGGTCATGATGCTCGATGTCGACTTCGCCGAGATGAAGGAAGGCGCCCTGCAATATGCACCGATCGGCGCGCTGGTCGGGCTGATCCTGGCGGCGGAGCTGATCGTGGTGCTCGGCGGCTATACATTCGCGCCGAGACTGGCGGCGACGGTCGCCAAGCCCATTCCGGACCTGGCCGCGCGCTCCAATACGGCAGCGCTCGGCGACATCCTCTATACGGATTACCTCTATTACTTCCAGGTAGCTGGCCTGGTGCTGCTGGTCGCCATGATCGGCGCCATCGTGCTGACGCTGCGCCACAAGCCGGGCGTCAAGCGGCAGTCGATCGCCGCCCAGGTCGGCCGCACGGCGGCAACCGGAGTGGAAATCCGCAAGGTCAAGACGGGCGAAGGAGTCTGAGATGGTCGTCGGCATCGCGCACTACCTGACCGTATCGGCGATCCTGTTCACGCTCGGCGTGTTCGGTATCTTCCTGAACCGCAGGAACGTCATCGTCATCCTGATGTCGATCGAGCTGATCCTGCTTGCGGTCAACATCAATTTCGTCGCCTTTTCGGCGGCGCTCGGCGATTTGGTCGGCCAGGTGTTCGCACTGTTCGTGCTGACGGTCGCGGCGGCCGAAGCGGCGATCGGCCTCGCCATTCTCGTCGTCTTCTTCCGCAACCGCGGCTCGATCGCGGTCGAAGACGTGAACATGATGAAGGGTTGACGGAAACCACCATGTATCAGGCCATCGTCTTCCTTCCGCTGCTCGGCTTCCTGATCGTCGGCCTGTTCGGCACTTCGCTCGGCGCCAAGGCTTCCGAATACATCACCTCCGGCTTCCTGGTGATCGCCGCTGTGCTGTCGTGGGTTGCCTTCTTCTCGGTCGGCTTCGGCGGCGGCGAGGTGTTCACCGTGCCGGTACTGCGCTGGATCCAGTCAGGCGGCCTCGAAGCGTCGTGGGCGCTGCGGATCGATACGCTGACCGTGGTGATGCTGGTCGTCGTCAATACGGTGTCGGCGCTGGTCCATGTCTACTCGATCGGCTACATGCATCACGACCCGGACCGGCCGCGCTTCTTCGCCTATCTGTCGCTGTTTACCTTCGCCATGCTGATGCTGGTGACGGCCGACAACCTCGTGCAGATGTTCTTCGGCTGGGAAGGCGTCGGCCTTGCCTCCTATCTGCTGATCGGCTTCTGGTACAAGAAGCCGTCGGCCAATGCAGCTGCGATCAAGGCCTTCGTCGTCAACCGCGTCGGCGATTTCGGTTTTGCGCTCGGCATATTCGGCGTGTTCGTGCTGTTCGGCTCGGTCAATCTCGGCACCATTTTCGCCAATGCGGCGACGTTCATTCCAGCCGAAGGCGCGCCGCAAGGCGCGGCCGTACTGACCTTCCTCGGCTATGCGCTCGATAAGCAGGCCGCGATGACGGTCGTCTGCCTGCTCCTGTTCATGGGCGCGATGGGCAAGTCGGCGCAGGTGCCGCTGCACACCTGGCTGCCGGATGCCATGGAAGGCCCGACGCCGGTCTCCGCACTGATCCATGCGGCCACCATGGTGACGGCAGGCGTGTTCATGCTGGCGCGGCTGTCGCCGCTATTCGAGCTGTCGCATTCGGCACTGACGGTGGTCACCTTCATCGGCGCCTTCACCGCCTTCTTCGCGGCGACAGTCGGTCTTGTCCAGAACGACATCAAGCGCGTCATCGCCTATTCGACCTGTTCGCAGCTCGGCTACATGTTCGTGGCGCTCGGCGTCGGCGCCTATGGCGCGGCGATTTTCCATCTGTTCACCCACGCCTTCTTCAAGGCGCTGCTGTTCCTCGGCTCGGGCTCGGTCATCCACGCCGTCTCCGACGAGCAGGACATGCGCAAAATGGGTGGCCTAAGGACGCTGATCCCGACGACTTACTGGATGATGGTGATCGGCACGCTTGCGCTGACCGGTGTCGGCATTCCGGTAACGATCATCGGCACGGCCGGCTTCTTTTCCAAGGACGCCATCATCGAAGCGGCCTTCGCCGGCCACAATGCGGTCGCCGCGTTTGCCTTCATATTGCTGGTCATTGCTGCCTGCTTCACCTCCTTCTACTCCTGGCGGCTGATCTTCATGACCTTCCACGGCGAGCCGCGGGCCAGCCACGAGGTCATGCACCATGTCCATGAATCGCCGCCGGTCATGCTGGTGCCGCTGTTCATCCTGGCCGCGGGCGCGCTGTTCGCGGGGGTGATCTTCCACGGCGCCTTCATCGGCGAGGGCTATGCCGAATTCTGGAAGGCGTCGCTGTTCACGCTCCCGGACAACCATATCCTGCACGAAATCCACGAAGTGCCATTATGGGTCGAGCTGTCGCCGTTCATCGCCATGCTGATCGGCTTTGCGATAGCCTGGCAGTTCTATATTCGCGCGCCGGAAATGCCTCGGAGCGTCGCCGCCAACCATCGCCTGCTCTACGCCTTCCTGCTCAACAAATGGTATTTCGACGAGCTCTACGACTTCCTGTTCGTGCGGCCGGCAAAGCGCCTCGGCAGCTTCCTGTGGAAGACCGGCGACGGCACCGTCATCGACGGGCTCGGGCCGGACGGCATTTCGGCGCGCGTCGTCGACGTCACCAACCGGGTCGTCAAGCTGCAGACCGGCTATCTCTACCACTATGCCTTCGCCATGCTGATCGGCGTTGCCGCACTCGTCACCTGGATGATGCTCTGATGACCGCCTGGCCGATCCTATCGCTGGTCACCTTCCTGCCGCTGGTTGGTGTTCTGCTCATCCTTTTCGTGCGTGATGACAGCGAGAACGCGCGCCGCAACATCCGCGCCATCGCGCTTTTCACGACTGCGTTCACGTTTGTGATTTCGCTGTTTATCTGGACCGGCTTCGACAATTCGCAACCTGGCTTCCAGTTCGTCGAGAAGTTTGCCTGGCTGGATTCCGGCATCTCCTACCATATGGGCGTAGACGGCATCTCCATGCTGTTCGTCATCCTGACCACCTTCCTGATGCCGCTTTGCATTCTCGCCTCGTGGGAATCGATCGAGAAGCGCGTCAAAGCCTATATGATCGCCTTCCTGCTGCTCGAGACGCTGATGATCGGCGTGTTCTGTGCGCTGGACATCGTCTTGTTCTACGTCTTCTTCGAAGCCGGCCTGATCCCGATGTTCATCATCATCGGCGTGTGGGGCGGCAAGCGGCGCGTCTATGCCTCGTTCAAGTTCTTCCTCTACACCCTGGCCGGCTCGGTGCTGATGCTGCTCGCCATCATGGCGATGTTCTTCCAGTCCGGCACCACCGATATCCCGACGCTTCTGACGCATAATTTCCCGGCCAATATGCAGACCTGGCTATGGCTTGCCTTCTTCGCGTCCTTTGCGGTGAAGATGCCAATGTGGCCGGTGCATACCTGGCTGCCGGACGCGCATGTCGAAGCGCCGACGGCCGGCTCGGTGATTCTGGCCGCCATCCTGCTCAAGATGGGCGGGTACGGCTTCCTGCGTTTTTCGCTGCCGATGTTTCCGATCGCATCCGAAATGTTCGCGCCGCTGATCTTCACGCTTTCCGTTGTCGCCATCATCTACACCTCGCTGGTGGCGCTGATGCAGGAGGACATGAAGAAGCTGATCGCCTATTCGTCGGTCGCTCACATGGGCTTCGTTACCATGGGCATCTTCGCGATGAACCAGGAAGGCGTCCAGGGCTCGATCTTCCAGATGCTGTCGCACGGGCTGGTCTCCGGCGCGCTGTTCCTCTGCGTCGGCGTCGTTTACGACCGCATGCACACGCGCGACATTGACGCCTATGGCGGGTTGGTCAACAACATGCCGAAATATGCAACCGTGTTCATGATCTTCACCATGGCCAATGTCGGCCTGCCCGGCACCAGCGGCTTCGTCGGCGAGTTCCTGACCATGCTCGGCGTGTTCCGGGTCAACACCTGGGTGGCGTTCTTCGCCGCCACCGGCGTCATACTGTCGGCGGCCTATGCGCTCTGGCTCTACCGCAAGGTGATCTTCGGCGCACTGACCAAGGAAAGCCTGAAAGGTTTGCTCGACCTGTCGACGCGCGAAAAGGTGATCATCTATCCACTGGTCGCGCTGGTCATCTTCTTCGGCGTCTATCCGGCGCCGATCTTCGACGCGACGGCCGAATCGGTCAAGGCGCTCGTTACCAATATCACCGCATCCATCGGCGCCGCGCAGACCGCGGCGGCGAACTGACTGGGGGTTTGCGAACCATGACGCCGGACCTTCTCTCCAGCCTGTCGCTCTCGACGCCAGAGCTGATCCTCGCCATCGGCGCCTTGGCGCTGTTGATGCTCGGCGCCTATTCTCGCGCCAACACCGCCGTCACGGTGAGCGGCCTTGCTGTTGCCGTGCTGGTGATCGCCGGCGCCTGGCTGATCTTTTCCCCGGGGCAGGGCAACGCCTATGGCGAAGCCTTCATCCAGGACCCATTCGCCCGCTTCATGAAGATGTTGGCGCTGATCGGCTCGGCGGTGACGCTGGTCATGTCGGTTCGCTTTGCCCAGGCGGAGCGTTTCGACAAGTTCGAATATCCGGTGCTGATCCTGCTCTGCACGCTCGGCATGATGCTGATGATCTCGGCCAACGGCATGATCGGGCTCTATCTCGGCCTCGAGCTGCAGTCGCTGGCGATCTACGTGCTGGCGGCGATCAACCGCGATAATCTGCGCTCGACCGAGGCCGGGCTGAAGTACTTCGTCCTTGGCGCGCTGTCGTCGGGCATGCTGCTTTACGGCATCTCGCTGGTCTACGGCTACACGGGCAACACGGGCTTCCAGGAGATCGCCGCGGCGCTCAGCGGCGGCGAGCGCCAGCTCGGCCTCGTCTTCGGCTTGGTCTTTGTGCTGGCCGGCCTTGCCTTCAAGATCTCGGCGGTGCCGTTCCATATGTGGACGCCCGACGTCTATGAGGGCGCGCCGACGCCGGTGACGGCCTTTCTGGCGGCGGCACCCAAAATGGCGGCGATGGCGCTGATGGTGCGCGTCACCATGGGCGCCTTCAAGCCGATCGCCACCGACTGGCAGCAGATCATCGTCTTCATCTCGATCGCCTCGATGGCGCTCGGCGCCTTCGCTGCCATCGGCCAGACCAACATCAAGCGGCTGATGGCCTATTCCTCCATCGGCCATATGGGTTATGCTCTGGTCGGCCTTGCCGCCAACAGCCAGGACGGCGTGCGCGGCGTCGCCATCTACATGCTGATCTATCTGGTGATGACGCTCGGCACCTTCGCCTTCATCCTGGCCATGCGGCGCAAGGAGGGCAATGTCGAGCAGATCAGCGATCTCGCCGGCCTGTCGGCGACCAACCCAATCATGGCGACGATCCTCACCATCATGATGTTCTCGCTGGCCGGTATCCCGCCGCTCGCCGGCTTCTGGGGGAAATGGTACGTGTTCCTCGCCGCCATCAATGCCAACCTCTACGCGCTGGCGATCATCGGCGTGCTGGCCTCTGTGGTGGGCGCCTATTATTATCTGCGCATCATCAAGATCATGTGGTTCGACGAACCGGTCGGCGGCTTCGTGCCGATGGCGACCGAACTGCGCGTCGTGCTCGGCGCCTGCGGCGCTTTCGTGCTGTTCTACGTGCTGATCGGCGGCCCGATCGGAACCTACGCAGCCGCCGCGGCCAAGACCTTCTTCTAACGGAATGACGTTCAGGCTGGCTCCAACCGCGGCTTCGGAAGGGTTCCGGCTCGAGGCGCACGATACGGTCGGCTCCACCAATGCGTTGGCGCTGGAGCACGCGCGGGCCGGCGATCCGGGCAAACTCTGGGTCGTCTCAAAAAAGCAGGAAGCGGGACGTGGCCGCCGCGGCCGCGCCTGGGCGACGCCCGAGGGCAATCTGGCGGCGACGCTGCTGGTGATCACCAACACCGAGCTTCGACTTGCCGCGACGCTCGGCTTCGTTGCCGGACTGGCGCTGGCCGACGCGCTCGACGCCGTCGTGCCGAAAGGCAGGATTGCGATCGGCCTCGATGGTGCGAGCCAGGGCAAGAACCGCTTCGAGTTGAAATGGCCGAACGACGTGCTTGCCTCGGGCGCCAAGCTCGCCGGCATCCTGCTGGAATCGGCGATGCTGGACGGCGACCGTTCGGCGGTGGCTGTTGGCATCGGCGTCAATGTGGTGGCTTATCCCAATGATTTGCCCTATCCAGCGACGTCGCTCAACGCGCTGGGGTCGGCTTGCGATGCCGAGACACTGTTTCTGGCGCTGTCGGATGCGTGGAGCGAGAATGCCCGGCTGTGGAACGAAGGGCGTGGGCTTGCCGCCGTCAGGCGGCGCTGGCTGGCGCGCGCGGCGGGGCTTGGCGGGCAGGTTGCTGTCAGAATTGACGGTAATGTGGTGCGCGGCACCTTCGAGACCATTGACGAAGACTGCCGTTTCGTGATCCGCGACGATGAAGGCTCGGTTCTGACGATCGCCGCCGGCGACGTGCATTTCGGCGCGGTCGCATCGGCCGTCGGTTGACTGGCCAATACGTTTGACTGGCCAGGTATTTGACCAGCTTGAATTTGACCGGCCGACAATTTTGATTGGCCGACAATTTTGACCGGCCCACAATTTGACCGGCCCACAATTTGACCGGCAAGGAAGGAAAGACCATGGCGACAGCGGAAAATGCCGAACTTGTCTTCGTGCCGCTCGGCGGTGTCGGCGAGATCGGCATGAACTTCGCCCTCTACGGCTATGGGCCGGCCAATGCGCGCGAATGGATCGTCGTCGACGTCGGCGTTACTTTTCCCGATGCAACCCTGCCCGGCGTCGACCTGGTACTGCCCGACACCCGCTTCATCGAGGAGAATGTCGCCAATCTGCGCGGCATCGTCATTACCCATGCACATGAGGACCACTACGGCGCGCTGCACGACATCTGGCCGAAGCTCAAGGCGCCGGTCTGGATGACGCCGTTCGGCGCCGGCCTGCTGGAAGCCAAGCGGCAGGGCGAGCAAGGGGCGCCGAAGATCCCGGTGACGATCTACCGGGCTGGCGAGAAATTCACCGTCGGTCCGTTCGAGATCGAGGCCATCCCCGTCGCGCACTCCATTCCCGAACCGATGTCGCTGGCGATCACCACGCCGGCCGGCGTCGTCATCCATACCGGCGACTGGAAGATCGATCCGGCGCCGACGATGGGGCCGATGACCGACGAGGCACGCTTCCGTGCCTATGGCGACAAGGGCGTGCTGGCGTTGATCTGCGATTCCACCAACGCGCTGCGGGAAGGGGAATCACCGTCGGAAGTGGCGGTAGGCGAGGGCCTCAAGGGTGTCATCCAGAATGCCAAGGGCCGTGTCGCCGTCAGCAGCTTCTCCTCCAATGTCGGCCGCATCGTCTCGATCGCCAAGGCAGCGCGGGATGCCGGCCGCCAATGCCTGGTGCTTGGCCGCTCGATGAAGCGCGTCATCGATGTGGCTGATGAACTCGGTTATATGGACGGGTTGCCGGAATTCATCGCCGAGGAGGATTACGGCTTCATCCCGCGCGAAAACCTCGTCATCATCTGCACCGGAAGCCAAGGCGAGCCGCTTGCCGCACTTGCCAAGCTGTCGCGCGACGAGATGAAGTCGGTGGCGCTGACGGCCGGCGACACGGTGGTGTTTTCCTCGCGCACCATTCCCGGCAACGAGAAGGCGATCCTCGAAATCAAGAACCGCCTTATCGATCTCGGCATCAAGATCATCGAGGACGGCGATGCGCTGGTGCATGTCTCCGGCCATCCACGCCGCAGCGAATTGCGCAAGATGTATGAATGGGTGCGGCCGCAGATCGGCGTTCCCGTACATGGCGAGGCAGCGCATCTGGTGGCGCAGGGCTCGCTGATGTCGATGTCCGGCATCGGCCAGGTGGCGCAGGTGCGCGACGGCGACATGCTCAGGCTGTATCCGGGTGCCGCCGCCATCATCGACCAGGTTCCGTTCGGCCGCATCTACAAGGACGGAAGGCTGATCGGCAGCGATCAGGCGATGGGCATTCGCGACCGCCGCAGGCTGTCCTTTGCCGGCCATGTCGCCGTCAACGTGGTGCTCGACGACAAATACGAGCTTGCCGGCGATCCCGATCTCGTCGCCATCGGCGTCGCCGAGGCCGACGGCAGCGGCGAGAGCCTGGAAGACCTGATGATCGATGCGGCAATCGGCGCCGTGGACTCCATCCCCCGCCAGCGCCGAAAAGACCTCGACCTGGTCCAGGAGGCGGTGCGGCGCGCGGTGCGCGGCGCGGCCAACGAAGCCTGGGGCAAGAAGCCGCTGGTGACAGTGTTCGTCACAAGATGAGGGAGTAGGGGAGTAGGGCAGTAGGGGAGTAGGGAAGAACAGGTAGCTTGCACTCTCCAAACTTGTTTTCCCTACTCCCGTACTCCCCTATTCCCCTACTCCCCTAACCGGGAGCACTCTATGCTCGGACGCCTCAACCATGTCGCGCTTGCGGTGCCGGATCTGGCCGCGGCTGCGGCGGTCTATCGTGATACGCTTGGCGCGCGCGTAACCGCGCCGCAGGCGCTGCCGGAGCATGGCGTTACGGTGGTGTTCGTCGACGTCGGCAACACCAGGATCGAGTTGCTCGAGCCGCTAGGCGAAGCTTCGCCGATCGCCGCATTCCTCGAGAAGAATCCGTCCGGCGGCATGCACCATCTCTGCTACGAGGTGGACGACATTGTTGCGGCGCGCGACCGTCTCAAGGCCAGCGGCGCGCGCGTGCTGGGCGACGGCAAGCCGAAGACCGGCGCGCATGGCAAACCGGTATTGTTTCTGCACCCCAAGGATTTCTTCGGCACGCTGGTCGAACTGGAGCAAGCATGAGTTGGGTTTCGTTTGTCGCCCTGTTCTTCGCCACATGGTGGGTGGTGTTGTTCGCCGTGCTGCCGTTCAGCATGCGGACACAGGACGAGGACCGGGACGTGACGCTTGGCACGGTTCCGAGCGCACCGCGCGGACCGCATATGCTGCGCGCGGCGCTGCGCACGACAATCGCCACGCTGGTCCTCATGGGTATCTTCTACGGCATCACGAGAGGGCTTGGCCTCGGCATCGATGACATCCCGCACATCGTACCAGATTTCAACCAGAGCCCAGCGCATTAGCCGGCTACCTACCGTGTCCGGCTATCCCAGCCTAGCCGACGCCCTGAAATCAAGCTGAGCCAGCAAGGTCAACCCAAGTAAAGCCCCGGGGCGGGCTTGGGCTGACGCAACGTCATGTAGTTTGGTAATCTGTCGTGCTAACCAAATGATTGCACAAAAAAAATGCAAGGCGCGAGGCCTTGCAATTTAAACGCGTCCGATCTGTTTCCGGTGTCCGGCGGCAGCGAGTTACCGCGCCTAGATCGCATCCTCCCAAGACTTTGACCGCGTAGGAGGGCAGATTTTTCTCTACCCTCTCGGTTATGTGGGCACACTAGCCTAAGGCGGGTGAAAATGTCACGAAGAATTTTGCCCGGAAACAGGCAATCTCGTGCTGCAGTGCACAATAGTACGGCAGGCGTTGCTTGCGAAACGGCCAGCAAGCCGTGTGCGGCAATTGCGGCGCCTGTGCAGCGCCTGGGCCGGGTTTCCATTCCGCCATGAAATGGCTATGAAGCCGGGGCAAGCAAGCCTGTGCCGCGCCGATTCCGGCGCCGCCATCCTCTCTCACGGACCAGTTCATGCGTTTGTCGCGCTATTTCCTGCCCATCCTCAAAGAAAACCCGCGCGAGGCCGAGATTGTCTCGCATCGGCTGATGCTGCGTGCCGGCATGATCCGCCAGCAGGGGCAGGGCAGCTTTTCCTGGCTGCCGCTCGGCAAGCGGGTGCTGGACAAGGTCTGCCGGATTATCCGCGAGGAGCAGAATCGCGCCGGCGCGCTCGAAATCCTGATGCCGACCATCCAATCGGCCGAGCTGTGGCGCGAAAGTGGCCGCTATGAAGATTACGGCAAGGAGATGCTGCGCATCAAGGACCGGCAAGACCGCGATATGCTCTACGGGCCGACCAACGAGGAGATGGTCACCGAGATCTTCCGCTCCTATGTCAAGTCCTACAAGGACCTGCCGCTCAACCTCTATCACATCCAGTGGAAGTTTCGCGACGAGGTGCGCCCGCGCTTCGGTGTCATGCGTTCGCGCGAGTTCCTGATGAAGGACGCCTATTCCTTCGACCTCGATTATGAAGGCGCCAAGGCCGCCTATAACCGCATGTTCGTGTCCTATCTCAGGACGTTTACGCGCATGGGGCTTCAGGCTATCCCGATGCGCGCCGACACCGGGCCGATCGGCGGCGACCTCAGCCATGAGTTCATCATCCTGGCCGACACCGGCGAGAGCCAGGTGTTTTGCCACCGCGATTATCTTTCGCTGGCAGTGCCCGGCGCAGACACGGATTTTTCGAACGACGCCGAGATCGGCGCCATCGTCAAGACATGGACGACGCCCTATGCCGCCACCGACGAGATGCATGACGAGGCGGCATGGGAGAAGGTGCCCGCGAGCGACCGGGTCTCGGCGCGCGGCATCGAGGTTGGGCATATCTTCCATTTCGGCGACAAATATTCCAAGCCGATGGGCGCCAAGGTGACCGGCCCGGACGGCAAGGATCATTTCGTTTCTGGCGGTTCCTACGGCATCGGCCCGTCCAGGCTGGTCGCGGCGATCATCGAAGCCAGCCATGACGATAACGGCATCATCTGGCCGGAGGCGGTGGCGCCGTTCGATGTCGGCCTAATCAACATGAAGGCCGGCGATGCCGAATGCGACCGCGTCTGCGGCGAGCTGAATGCCGCCTTTGCCGCCGCGGGCAAGGAGGTGCTCTACGACGACACCGACCAGCGGCCGGGCGGCAAGTTCGCCACCGCCGATCTGATCGGGCTGCCGTGGCAGGTGATCGTCGGGCCGCGCGGCATCGCCGCCGGCGAGGTCGAAATCAAGAACCGCAGGACCGGCGAGCGCGAGACGCTGCCGATCGCGGACGTGAAGCAGCGTTTCGGTGCCGCCGCATGAACAAAGCGGCGGCAGCAAGACCATCGGGCGCCGGGCCTTTTTCCGGCTTCGAGCGCATGGTGGCGTGGCGCTATCTGCGGTCGCGTCGCAAGGAGACGGTGATCTCGGTCATCGCCTCGATCTCCTTCCTCGGCATCATGCTGGGCGTCGCCACGCTGATCGTCGTCATGGCGGTGATGAACGGCTTTCGCGCCGAACTGCTGACGCGCATCCTAGGCGTCAACGGGCACCTGATCGTGCAGCCGCTCGACATGCCGCTGGAGGACTATGCCCAGGTCGCCGGCCGCATCAACGGCGTGCCCGGCGTCAAATACGCCATCCCGCTGATCGACGGGCAGGTGCTGGCGCAAGGCAATGTCGGCGGCGGCACCGGCGCGCTGGTGCGCGGCATACGCGGCGAGGATCTCGGCAAGATCACCATCGTCGCCAACAATATCAAGGAGGGCTCGATCGTCGGCTTTGACACCGGCGAAGGCGTCGCCATCGGCAGCCGCATGGCCGAGAATCTCGGCCTAGTGCTTGGCGATACGATCACGCTGATTTCGCCCGAGGGCGACATCACGCCGCTTGGCACGACGCCGCGCATGAAAGGCTATCCGGTCACCGCGATCTTCGAGGTCGGCATGTCGGAATATGACAGTTCCATCGTCTACATGCCGTTCTCGGAAGCGCAGCTTTATTTCAACATGGACGGCCGGGCGCAGACGATCGAGATCTATGCCGACAATCCCGACAATATCGACGCGCTGAAGCCGAAGGTCGAAGAGGCGGCGCAGCGGCCGATCAGCCTTGTCGATTGGCGGCAACGCAACAAGACGTTCTTCGACGCGCTGCAGGTCGAACGCAACGTCATGTTCATGATCCTGACCCTGATCGTGCTGGTGGCGGCGCTAAACATCATTTCGGGCCTGATCATGCTGGTGAAGGACAAGGGCCACGACATCGCCATCCTGCGCACCATGGGCGCGACGCGCAGCGCGATCCTGCGCATCTTCCTGATGACCGGGGCTGCGATCGGTGTTGTCGGCACCATCGCCGGCGTGCTGCTCGGCATCGTGATCTGCCTCAACGTCGAGCGCATTCGCCAGTTCTTCTCCTGGCTGGCCAACGAGCGGCTGTTCAATCCCGAGCTTTATTTCCTGAGCCAATTGCCGGCCCGCATGGATGCCAGCGAGACGATCTCCGTCGTTCTCATGGCGCTGGCGCTGTCGTTCCTGGCCACGCTGTTTCCGGCGTGGCGCGCGGCCAGGCTCGATCCGGTCGAAGCGCTGAGGTACGAGTGATGGCCGAAGCCATTATCGAGCTGAAGAGCGTCGAACGGCACTATGTGCAGGGACCGCGCAAGCTGACCATCCTGAACGGCGCCGATTTTTCGCTGAAGCGTGGCGAGATGGTGGCGCTTGTGGCGCCGTCGGGCACCGGCAAGTCGACGCTGCTACACACCGCCGGGCTGTTGGAGCGACCGGACGCCGGCGACGTGATCCTGGCGGGGCGCGCCTGCGGCCGGCTTTCCGACGACGAGCGCACGGCGATCCGCCGCAACGACGTCGGCTTCGTCTATCAGTTCCATCATTTGCTGCCTGAATTCTCGGCGCTGGAAAACATCATGATGCCGCAGCTGATAAAAGGGCTGCCGCGCAAGGAGGCGGCCGAGCGGGCGGCGCAATTGCTCGACTATATGCAGATCGGCAAGCGGGCACAGCATCGCCCCTCCGAGCTCTCCGGCGGCGAGCAGCAGCGGGTCGCCATTGCGCGTGCCGTCGCCAATGCGCCGCTGGTGCTTTTGGCCGACGAGCCGACCGGCAATCTCGACCCGGTGACTGCTTCCTATGTGTTCGAGGCGCTGGCAGCGCTGGTCCGGCAATCGGGCCTGGCGGCGCTGATCGCCACTCATAATCATGAGCTCGCCTCGCGCATGGACCGCCGCGTGACGCTGGCCGACGGCAAGGTCGTGCCGCTTTAGGGGTGCGCTGCTATTGAGGCGATGCCGGCCTGCGAGCTGCCGTGCGCCGTCCCGCCACTTTCGCGCGCCTGTCGGCCCCGAAACGCCCGGCATCTCCCTTTTCAACCCTTTCTTAACCCTGTCGAAATGACCGAGCGCAATTCCGGTGACACCTGGGCTGCGATCGTTGACATTCGAACAAAATTAGAACAAAATACGAACATACTAACAACAGGAGAGAGTTATGACCGATCTTGTTCAGGATGTCGTTTCGCTGGTGTGCATGAGCACGTTCCTCATTTCCATGGCAATCTGGATCGGCGCGATGTGAGGCTTGAGCTCAAGGGCGGGCTCGATGCTGATGAGCGAGGGCCGCCTTCGCATATTGGCGCAGGCATTGGGCGAGTGTTTCAGCCGGCCTTGCGGGACACTTCGACAGGCGACACCGCGGCGGGCCCGAACACGTCCTCGAAAGCGGATTTCAGCGCCAGGTCGAGGTCGGCCATGGTCACGGGAAGGCCGAGATCGACAAGGCTGGTAACGCCGTGATCCTGGACGCCGCACGGTACGATGCCGCTGAAATGGCTAAGGTCCGGCTCGACATTGATGGCGATGCCGTGAAAGCTCACCCAGCGCCTCAGCCTTATGCCGATGGCGGCGATCTTGTCCTCGGCCGCCGAGCCGTCGGGCAAAGCGGGGCGGTCCGGCCGAACCACCCAGACGCCGACGCGGTCCTCGCGGCGTTCGCCGCGTACGTTGAAGGCGGCCAGCGAGCCGATGATCCATTGTTCGAGAGCGGCGACGAAGGCGCGGACATCCTCGCGCCGCCGCTTCAGGTCGAGCATGACGTAGGCGACCCGCTGGCCCGGCCCATGATAGGTGTATTCGCCGCCACGCCCGGCGGCAAAGACCGGGAAGCGGTCCGGCTCGATCAGGTCCTCGACGCGGGCGCTGGTGCCGGCGGTGTAGAGCGGCGGGTGCTCGACCAGCCAGACCATCTCGCCGGCGGCGCCGCTGCGGATTGCCTCGGCGCGCGCCTCCATCAGGGCGAGCGCATCGGGATAGGCGGTGAGCCCAGGCTCGATCCGCCATTCGACCGGCGCCGAGCCGGGCAAGGGCAGGAACGACGTGGCGATCTGGCTGCGTTCTGTCATGATATCTCGTCTCGCCACTCATATGGCGGCAATCGGTACAAACGTCCAGTTCCGGCACGTTCGGCCCTTGAAGAGTTATGCCGATGTCCGGCCGATTATTGCTGGCCGCGCACTTGTTTCACCGGAAACGATTTGCTACACGCCGCGGGCCGGTTGGTTCCGGCTCCTACCACGTGCGGTCGTGGCGGAATTGGTAGACGCGCAGCGTTGAGGTCGCTGTGGGGCAACCCGTGGAAGTTCGAGTCTTCTCGACCGCACCAATCAGTCTTTTGGCTGTGGAAGTTATTGCGATTTTTCTGGCTTGTCGCACAGCCGTGCAAATACCGCAAAAAGCGCACTGTCACCGTAATTTGTTAATTCGCGTTCTATGCCGTCTGTTCACTTTCCCGGACATCTGAGTTCACGGTTGGTGATGGGCATCGCAGCGAAGCAAGCACCTTTGCGCTTGCCTTGAAGGCATCCTATTCTGGAGGGTAGCATCCGCTCGTGGGCATAGAATGTCGGTACTGCCTTTCTTAAGAATTTACGCGCCGCTCAACGCGGTGCTGGCTGCGACTGGGCTTGTGGCGGTGGCTGCGCTCACGACACCGGACATGTCCGGACGAAGCAGACTGGCTTTGGCTGCCGTGCTCGCGGTCATTTGGGGCGTCTATCTCCTGGAATTGGCCGAGAAACTGCTCAACCGCCGGGCGGGAGACCTTCGGGACAGGACGCCGGCAATCGCCATTGATGTGCTCGCGGTTTTGGTTCCACTCGCCGCATTTCTGCTCGTCGGCACGCCCGACCGGAGCCTCTACTGCGCTGTCTGGCTGCTGAAACCGCTGCGCGATTCAACTTTCTTCCCGCTGCTGGGCAGAATCCTGACCAACGAAGCGCGCAACCTGATCGGCGTCGCCACGGTCTTCGGCATCGTTCTGTTCGGTGTTGCGCTCGCAGCCTATGTGATCGAGCGCGACGTCCAACCGCAAAAGTTCGGCAGCATCCCCCAGGCAATGTGGTGGGCGGTGGTCACGCTGTCCACCACCGGCTATGGCGACGCTATTCCGGAAAGCTTCGCCGGCCGCGTCCTTGCCGGGGCGGTCATGATGAGTGGCATCGGCATCTTCGCGCTCTGGGCTGGCATTCTTGCCACCGGCTTTTATCAAGAAGTCCGTCGCGAGGATTTCGTCCGCAATTGGCAATTGGTCGCCGCCGTGCCGTTGTTTCAGAAGCTCGGCCCGGCCACACTGGTCGAGATCGTGCGCGCATTACGACCTCGCATCGTGCCGGCAGGTGCTGTGATCTGCCGCAAGGGCGAGACCGGTGATCAGATGTTCTTCGTCGTGGAGGGGCGCGTCAGCGTCGCGACGCCGAACCCGGTGGAGCTGGGCCCTGGCGCCTTCTTCGGCGAGATGGCGCTGATCACCGGCGAACCGCGCTCGGCGACCGTCAGCGCCACAACGGTGGTCTCACTCCTGTCGCTACACTCGGCGGATTTCCAGATGCTGTGCAGCAGCAGCCCGGAGATCGCAGAAATCATCCGCAAAACCGCGCTCGAGCGGCGCGGCGCGGCGCCTAAGGGTTGACCGTACTAGGTGTTCGTCAGGAGGAGGATGCGCTGCCAGGGCGGCCAATTGCCCGCCGACGGTGGCTGGCTGGAACTACATGCTCTGCCGCTGCCGAACCGCCCTCAATACAAATCGCCGCGGAATCGTAGAGAAATGCTTTAAAATCAACGCGGGAGGCGTTGCGGCGCTGCGTCTCGAGCGCACCATTAAATTCGAAAGCGGAATCTCTTCCTCGTTGAATTCTCGCACGGCGGGGAGCGTCCTTGTCGGGGCACGTGCTTTGTGCCTGATTGCGGTCGCGAGTTTGGCTTATGCGAAGTGGCCATCGGCGGGCATGGCCATCCATCGACAAGCGCACATAACTATTCGCGCACCAGGCGTCCGGTCGCCCACCAGATCACTGATACAACAACGATCGATGCGTAGCCGTCCACGGCATAGTGCCAGCCAGTGAACACCGATCCGTACAGGATCAGGGCTGCAAAGGTCCAACCCAGAACGCCAAGCCAGCGATTGATCGATGACAGCAAATAGGCGTTCAATACGGCAAAGGCGACATGCATGCTTGGCATGGCCGAGATGCCGCCGCCAAGACTTGGCCGGCCGCTCTGGTAAGCCTTCAGGAGATATGCCGCGGGTTCCCGCACCATGTAACTATGGTTCAGCCTGTCCAGGGCCGCATTCAATCCGTGGAAGCGATCCACGCCGACAAAGTGGTGGTAGTAAACCGGTCCGACCGATGCCAGCGCCAGGGCCAAGACCGTTCCGAGGACGGACAACGTCAGCGCTGCTGCGCAGAGATAGCGGATGCGGGCAATCTCGTCCGACCAGAGCGACACGAAAAGGATGGTGCCGAACCACTGGTAAAACCAAATGACTTCATAGCTGTTGAAGACGACGGACGACCAATTGTTGCTGTCGAGCTTATGGACGATCTCCCATGGCGGCATCCCGTGCAGCCATTCATCAGCGTCGGCCAACCAGTTGTCGGCATAGTATGGAACGACGGACGGGATGGCGATCTTGTAGGTAGAGAACGCGGTCAAGCTGGCAAAGAAGAACAGCAGCACCAGCAGACAACCACGCCAGCGCCCTTGAGCCAAATCCAGTGCGTAGCGAACCGGTTGCCGCCGACCATGGATTAGCGCGGCACAGCAGACGCCACCGATAAACAACACCGGGATGCCAACAAGAAACTTGTGAGAATAGATTAAGGCCGACGTATAGAATACCTCCGGGTATAGTGCGGAAGCGCCTAAAACATATGTCGCCATGAACAATGAGAGGCGCAATTGCCATATGGCGGAGGGCCTGTAGCGAGAGGCTTCCGTGGTTAGGGCCAAACCAATTTACCCGTTCTTAACGTTTCGCCGGAGAGACACATATACCGATAAGGTAAAAACCTTGCCGCCAGGTTTACTTTTCCCCGGTGGTCGACATTTGCCGCCGGCTCGCATGCGACGGATTGTTTCCCTGTAATCTTGCATCCGCATTTGCTGTCCAAGCCCCTGCGTGAAGGGATTGCCCGAGGGCTGGAAACCGAACTGGCTGGCTGGTGCTTAACGCGCCTGCCGCCTCCCGTTGACGTATCATAAGTTTTAGCTTATCATAAGTCATGGTTTATGATTATGCAGGCATGATGGCCTTGGCCGATCCGACACGCCGCAAGGTGTTCGAGCTCATCGCCGATCGGCCACGCTCGGTCATCGATCTGACGCGAGTGCTTCCGGTCTCGCAGCCGGCGGTATCGCAGCACCTCAAGGTTTTGAAGGAAGCCCGGCTGGTCCGCGCAGAGCCGAAAGGTGCCAGCAACATCTATCATCTCGACCCGCATGGACTTGGCGAGATGCGCGCCTGGCTCGACCGCATGTGGGGCGATGCGCTCGACGCCTTCAAACGGGAAGTCGACAACAGCAAGGAGAAGAGGAAATGACGACCATGATCAAGCCCGCGCCGGTCAGGAAGTCGGTGACCGTGGAGGTGCCGCTCGACAAGGCATTCGATGTGTTCACCACAGGATTCGGGCGCTGGTGGCCGGCTTCGCACTCGATCGGCAAATCCGCCCTGACGACCGCGGTGATCGAACCGAAAGCCGGCGGCCGCTGGTACGAGATTGGCGAGGATGGGTCACAATGCGATTGGGGCGAGGTTCTCGCCTGGGATCCGCCGTCAAGGCTGACACTCGCCTGGCGCATTGGAGCCGGCTGGCGCTACGATCCGGCACTGCTGACCGAAGTCGAGATCCGCTTTGTCGCGCTCGGCGAGAACGCGACGCGTGTGGAACTCGAGCACAGGCTTCTGGAGAACATGGGCGAAACCGCAGAGGCGATGCGCGAGGCCTTCGAATCCGAGGGTGGCTGGAGCGGTCTCCTCGACCGCTATGCGGCCGAGGCCAAGCGCCACGCCGCCTGATCGGGAAGCCTTCCAGTCCAATACCAGCGAGGCCCTCGCACTGTCGGCCTCGCCGTTTTGAATCAGTGTCGATCTCCCCATCTGGTTGACTGGGGCGGGGAGATACGCTGCCCTTTACCTGGCGCCGCGAAGGTTTTGCAGCGCCGCAGGTTTGTAGAACGTCCTCTCCTCCTACCATCCGGTATGCGTTGCGTCGTTTGGACGCGCGAACGGCGCTGTAGCAATTTGCCGTTGCGCATGGTCCTTTCGCAAAATCGATTCCGATTGTCAGGGTCATGCGTTAGACCTGACAGGCACCTTATCCGGAAATCCAATGGCGGGAGGCGCTGGTGGAAGGCCAGGACGAACAGATGACCGGCGCCAGGGCCGTCGAGGAGCGCCGCGCCGACATCTATGACGAGGACGGCGTCATCCTGTCGTCGTTTCTCGCCCAGATCGGTGCCGCGATCGCCGATCGCGATACGCTGACGCTGAAGCGTGAAGTCGACGATCTGCACCAGTCGGAACTCGGTCATCTGCTCGAGGCCCTGCACCCGGAACAGCGACGCGCGCTGGTCGAATTGCTGGGCAAGGATTTCGATTTTTCCGCGCTGACCGAGGTCGACGAGGCGATCCGCCGCGACATCGTCGACAGTCTGCCCAATGCGCAGATCGCCCAGGCGGTGCAGGATCTCGATTCCGACGATGCCGTCTACATTCTCGAAGACCTCGACCAGGAGGACCAGGACGAGATCCTGTCGCAACTGCCGTTTACCGAGCGGATCAGGCTGCGGCGCTCGCTCGATTATCCCGAAGAGACCGCCGGCCGCCGCATGCAGACGGAGTTCGTCGCGGTGCCGCCCTTCTGGACGATCGGCCAGACCATCGACTACATGCGCGAGGACAACAACCTTCCCGACCGTTTTAGCCAGATCTTCGTCATCGATCCGAGCTTCAAGCTGCTCGGCGCCATCGACCTCGACCAGATCCTGCGCACCAAGCGCTCGGTCAAGGTCGAAGAGGTCATGCATGAGACCAGGCATGCCATCCCGGCCACCATGGACCAGGAGGAGGCGGCACGCGAATTCGAACAATACGATCTTCTGTCCGCCGCCGTCGTCGACGAGAACGAGCGGCTGGTCGGCGTGCTGACCATCGACGACGTCGTCGACGTCATCCAGCAGGAGGCCGAGGAAGATCTGCTGCGCATGGGCGGCGTCGGCGACGAAGAACTCTCGGACAGCATCTTTTCGACCTCGCGCTCGCGCGTGCCCTGGCTGCTGGTCAATCTTTTGACGGCTTTCCTGGCGGCTTCGGTGATCGGCCTGTTCGACCGCACCATCGAGCATATCGTGGCGCTGGCGGTGCTGATGCCGATCGTCGCCGGCATGGGCGGCAATGCCGGCTCGCAGACCATGACGGTCACGGTGCGGGCGCTGGCGACCAGGGACCTCGACATCTACAATGCCGGCCGCATCATCCGCCGCGAAATCGGGGTGGGCTTCATCAATGGCATCATCTTCGCCATCCTGATCGGCCTCGTGGCTGCTGCCTGGTTCCACGATCGCAATCTCGGCGGCATCATCGCTGCTGCGATGATCATCAACATGTTCGTGGCGGCTCTGGCGGGCATCCTTATCCCGCTGCTGCTCGACCGCTTCAAGATCGACCCGGCTGTGGCTTCGGCGGTTTTCGTCACCACGGTCACCGATGTCGTCGGTTTCTTTGCCTTTCTCGGGCTCGCCACATGGTGGTTCGGCGTGCGCTGAACGGCACCTCAATTGACTTTTACGTAAATGCCGTGCGAGGCTTTGGAAGGTGCCTTGTCCGCCGATTCTGGTTACGCGCCTGGGCGCCGGCGGCGCCGGCCAGTTGGAACTCGCGGCGTGGCCGGGGCATTGGAGTGACGATGCGGGAATATTATTCGATCACGGAACTGACCCGCGAATTCGACGTGTCGACGCGGACGTTGCGCTTCTACGAGGACGAAGGGCTGGTGCAGCCGGTACGGCGCGGCCGCACCCGGCTGTTCCGGCCATCGGACCGGCATCTGATCCGCCAGATCATGCGCGGCAAGAGGCTCGGCTTCTCGATCAACGAGATCCGCGAAATCATCCAGATGTACAGGGAGCCGCCCGGCGAGGTCGGCCAACTCAAATTGATGATCAAGCGAATCGAGGAAAAGCGCGAGCATTTGCGCCAGAAACGCCGCGACCTCGAAGAGACCCTGGCCGAACTCGACCAGGCCGAGGAATCCTGCGTCGAGCGGCTGGTGGAACTCGGCGTCACCACATAGGCGCGGTGTCAGCCTCGGCTCAAACCCAGCGCCGCACCCTTTTGGCGTAGTCCCGGTACTTTTTGCCAAATTTGGCGGTCAGCACCTTCTCCTCGCTCTCGATCGTCAGCTTCTGCGTCAGGAACGCCGCGATGACCGCCAGCGGCAGGAACCAGGCGATCCCCGTGACAAAGGCGAGGCTGACCAGCAGCAATGTGTTGGCGAGGTAGATCGGGTTGCGGCTGACGGCGAAGGGTCCGGTGGTCACCAGATGGTCAGGCACGCCGTTCGGGTTGAGCGTCGTCTTGGCGCGGATCATGGCGCGAATTGCCGTGAACCAGAGCGCGGCAACCGCCACCAATCCCACAAGGCCGGCGGCGAACAGGATGTCGCCGAGAAGATCGCCGATCCACGGCAGCGGATAGAACAGCCCTAGCGCGACGCTGACGATGATGGCGGCGATATAGATCAGCGGCGGCCATGGGATGTGCCCCAGCTTCGGCTGCCCAGGATTTTGCTGCACGGGTTTCGGGTGACTGTCGCTCATTATTGTCCTCCCTCGATTAGCGCGTTCCCGGTTCCGCCGCCTCGGTTTGGGCGGTGCAGGTGCCGGCGAGCTCGCCAATATGCGCCTTCCACTCCAGGGACTGGTCGTTGCTGTAGAGCCGGTCAAGCGAGGCTTCGCCCTGGAGAGTGTCCAGCATGCAGGCACAATAGCTGGAGCAGAACTCGGTGTCGCGTGCCTGCTGGCAGGATATCTGGCAGGATTTCAGAAAACTCACCTCCCTGGTTTCGGCCTGCGCCGGCATGAATTGCGAAAACAGCCAGACCGAGCCGATCAGCACCGGCTGATGGATCAAATAGAAGGCAAGGCTGTGCCGGCCGATGAAGACCAGCGGGTTTGCCCAGCGGCCGGGCGCCAAGGCCGACAGCCGCGTCAGTGCGCCAGAGGTGGCGGCGCGCTTGGTAACCGCGATGCCGGCAAGCACGGCGCCGAACCAGGGCAGCAGCGGAACGTAGTCATTGGAGCGCGGGTTGGTCGCCGACAGGCCGACCCACCACAAAGCCGGATGATCGAAAAGCTCGGATCGCAAGTAGAAAGGCGCGGCGATAACGAGGGCCGCCACGGCAAGCGTCAGCAGCGCCGGCAGCCGCAGGAACGCCAGGCCGAGCAAGCTGGCGAGCGCGATCTCGTGCAATATGCCGAAGAAGATGAAGCCGTCGGGCGTGGCGATGCGGGTGACCAGCGATATTGCGAGCGCTGCCCCGGCAACCATGGCGAAGCGCTTCCAGAAGCCGGTCCAGCGGATTTTTTTGCCATGGGCGAGATAGAGGCTGATGCCGACCAGGAACAGGAAGCTCGAGGCGATGCAGCGCGCGTAGATTTTCCACCAGCCGAAGGCGGTGAGGCCGGGATCGGTGTAGCCGAAGAATTCGAGGTCCCAGGTGAAATGATAGCTCGCCATGGCAAGCAATGCGATGCCGCGTGCAATGTCGATAGCGGCGATGCGCTTCGACTTCGGTTGATCCTGAACGGCTGCGCTCGGCGTGTCGATGCTCATTGGTCTCGCTGTCTTGGTTCCAGCCCCGGCAAGACGACTATCACGGTTGCCACCGTCAAAAGAAGCAGGGCCTTGCGTCGCGTTGGTGACGGTCGGCATCAGGGCTGCTTTAGGCCAGAGCCGGAAAGCCTTTGGCCGGCTTCGCTTTTTGCCGTGAAGGCGTCGGTTTCCTGTTACCCGGCCAGGAATCGCCGCGGCAGATTTGTGCTCCAACCCTGCTTCGGGCGATTCGGCTTCGGGGAACACAATGGCTACCCATGTGCGCCATCCGATCTGGCTTGCGGCCTTGCGGCCGGCGGATGCCCGCACCTTCGCCTCGCTCTATGCGGTCGAATCCTTCGCGCGCGCCACCGTGTCCAGCGTCATCCCGATCCAGGCCTATGAGATACTGCACAACGAGCAGATCGTTTCGATCCTCTACACGATCGTGGCGATGCTCGGCCTGTCGGCGACGCTGTTCATGCCGATGCTGATCGCCCGCTTTGCCCGGCGCTGGGTCTATACCGCCGGCGCCTGCCTGCTGGCCGTCGGCTCGCTGTTCTTCGTCACCCATACGCTGGTCGGCCAGGTGGTGGGCATGCTCTGCCGCGTCGTCGGCGCCGGGGCGCTGGCGATCACGCTCAACCTCTACATCATGGACCATATCCGCAAGACCGATTTCATGCAGGCCGAGTCGCTGCGCATGGCGTGGTCGATGCTTGCCTGGACCGCCGGGCCGACCCTCGGAATTTACCTCTACACGCGTTTCGGCATCTATGCCGCGCATGGCGCGGTGGCCGTCTTCGCCATGGCTTTGCTGGCGCTGTTCTGGACTTACCGGCTTGGCGATAACCCGTCGATCCGCCCCGGCAAGACGCGGCCGGTCAATCCGCTGGCCAATATCGGCCGCTTCGTCGCGCAGCCAAGGCTGAGGCTGGCCTGGCTGATCGCCTTCGGCCGCTCCTGCTTCTGGACGACGTTCTTCGTCTACGGGCCGCTGTTCATGGTGATCACCGGCGAGGGCAAGCTCGCCGGCGGCCTCTTGGTTTCGGCCGGCAATGCGCTTTTGTTCATGGCAATCTTCTGGGGCAGGGCAGGAAAGCGTTTCGGCGGCCGGCGCACCATGACGTTCGCCTATTTCGCGATGTCGGCAACGCTGCTGGCGGCCGGCGCCGTCGGCGAGGCCGCGCCGCTCATCACCGGCGCCTTGCTGCTTTGCGGTGCTTTCTTCACCATCGCGCTGGATGCGCTGGGCTCGACCGCCTTCATGCGCTCGGTGCGCTCGTATGAGCGGGCACAGATGGCGGCGGTCTACCGCACCTATCTCGACTTTTCCGAGCTGACGCCGCCTCTGGTCTATTCCGTGGTGCTGGCGTTCTTCGGCCTGGGCGCGGTTTTCGCGACACTCGGCCTGCTGGCGGCGATCTGCGGCTTCGGCACCTGGCGCTATCTGCCCAAATCGCTTTGATGTTCGAGCGCCACATGGCGCTCGCGCACCCCAATTGTGGAAGCGGTGCAGTGCCGCATCGAACGCAGGCCGTTCTGTTCGACCGCGCAGATCGCGACGTCTGCGGCGCCAGTTCTCCGGTTTGGCGAGGCGGCGCATTCGCCACACGATCCGGCGGAATTTGGTTTGCCGGGCGCGGCGATTCTGCCTATAGTCGCTGATGTCGTCGGTTCCGTTTGGAACCAAGAGGGAATGCGGTGCGGGCGAAATTGTTTGCCCAATGCCGTGGCTGCCCCCGCAACTGTGTGCGGTAGTCCTCTCCATATGCCACTGAAGGTTCGCCTTCGGGAAGGTGGGGAAGGGTGCTGATCCGCGAGCCAGGAGACCTGCCGGCGACAGGAAACTGACTTCTATGCCCTCGGGTGGAGGGCGAAAGGACAAGACATGAATACCGCTTCCGTTTCGCTCGGCGCTTCCGCCTCCTCGCAGTCGCGTCTCATGCAGCTGGCGCTTGCTGCATTCCTCGGCATTTTCGTCATGGGCTTTGTCGGCTTTTCGCATATCGATGCGGTCCACAATGCCGCGCACGACTATCGCCACTCGATGGGCTTTCCCTGCCACTGACAAGGGGCTGACATCATGACACTGTTTCGCAACGTCGTGTTCATCGCGGCGATCGCAGGGCTTGTGGCCGGCGTCGTTCTCGCCTGCATGCAGGCCTACGCCACCGTGCCGCTCATCCTGAAAGCGGAAGTCTACGAACAGGCCGGCGGCGGCCGTGACCATGCCGCGGCACCTGCGGCACCGGCCGAAAACGCAGCGGGCACGATGGCTATGAGCAGCGCCGCGCCGGCACCGGCTGAAGCAATGGCTCCGGCTGAAGACGAAGGCTGGGCGCCGGCCGACGGCTTCGAGCGCTTTGGCTTCAGCGTCGTTGCCAATATCGTCACCGGCATTGGCTTCGCACTGGTCCTGGTCGCGGTTTCGGAGTTCGCCGGCGGCATCGGCAATTGGCGCCAGGGCCTGTTCTGGGGGCTGGCCGGCTTTGCCGTGTTCACGCTGGCGCCCGGCCTCGGCCTGCCGCCGGAACTGCCGGCGATGCCGGCGGCCGACCTTGTCCAACGCCAGATCTGGTGGTGGGCAACAGTGGTGGCGACAGCGGCCGGTCTCGGCCTTATCGCCTTCCGCAGATCGCTGCCGCTGGCGATCCTTGCCGTGGCGTTGATCGTTGCGCCGCATATTGTCGGCGCGCCGCAGCCCGACAGTTTCGAGACGGCGATCCCGGAAGGCCTGCATCATCAGTTCGTGGTGGCGGTGACGCTGACCAATCTGGTGTTCTGGCTGGTGCTCGGTATGGTCGTCGGGCTGGTGCGCGGACGCTTCACCGGCGCGGCAACCAGCCTGCGCGACAGCTTTGCCTGACCGCGCTGCCGGGGCGCTGACCCTGGTCATCGGCGGTGCGCGCTCCGGCAAGAGCGCGCATGCCGAGAGGCTGGTGAGCGCCTGTCCGGCGCCGTGGAGCTATATCGCCACAGCGCAAGCCTATGACGAGGAGATGCGTCAGCGCATCGCGCTGCACCGCTCGCGGCGAGGCGATGGCTGGACGACCATCGAGGCGCCGCTCGACCTTACCGGCGCGATCGAGGCACTGCCCGACGGCCAGCCGGTGCTGATCGACTGCCTGACGCTGTGGCTGACCAACCATATGCTGGCCGACCATGATGTCGAGGCCGAATGCCGAAGGCTGGCCGATGTGCTGTCGCGGCCGCGCGGCCCGTGGTTCGTGGTGTCCAACGAGGTCGGCCAGGGCATCGTGCCGGACAATGCGCTGGCAAGACGATTTCGCGATGCCGCCGGCCGGCTGAACCAGGACGTCGCGGCGGTCGCCGGCACCGTGCTTTTGATGGTGGCGGGGCTGCCGCTCAAGGTGAAATGACATGGCTGATACTATCGATCCCAAGACCATTGAACAGGGGGACGAGGAACGCCACCGCGCCAAGATGGCCAAGCGCAAGGCGGTGCAGGACGCCGAGGTTGCAGCCAAGACGGTCGAGAAGGGGCTGTTGATCGTCAACACCGGGCCGGGCAAGGGCAAGACCACGGCCGCCTTCGGTCTGGCGCTCAGGATGCTCGGCTACGGCAAGCGTGTCGGCGTCGTCCAGTTCATCAAGGGCAAATGGCACACCGGCGAGAAGGACGCCTTTGCCGCCTTCGGCGACCGTGTCCTCTGGCACGCCATGGGCGAGGGCTTTACGTGGGAGACGCAGGACCTGAAACGCGACATCGCGGCGGCCGAGGCCGCCTGGGCGAAGGCGCTCGAGCTGATGGCCGAGCCGTCGATCAGCCTGGTGGTGCTCGACGAGTTGAACATCGCGCTGCGTTACGACTATCTCGACCTCGAAAAGGTGGTCGCGGCGCTGAAGTCACGCCGCGAAGGCCTGCATATCATCGTCACCGGCCGCAACGCCAAGCCGGCACTGGTCGAGGCGGCCGACCTGGTCACCGAGATGGCCGTGACCAAGCACCACTTCTCCGCCGGCGTGAAGGCGCAGCAGGGGATTGAGTTCTGAGGGGTGTTGCTGGTTTGTCAAGGTCAGCGCTGCCCCTCATCGCCTGCCGGCGATTTCTCCCCGTGAAGGACGGGGAGAAGGAGCTAGCCGCAACGCTGGCGATCTCCCTCTCCCTGTCTTTTCACGGGGAGGTAAGGCTGAGGGGCAGCGCCGACCTGAACCGATTATTTGAGGCGTTGCCCTATTTTGTTCTTGCTTTATGCCGGCAGCTATGCTACTAATTCCGCTATGGTGCTAATTGGCTCCAACGACCCGCCGCTTGGCGGGTTTTTTGTTTGCGCTCGATCTCGAGCGCAGGTCACGCCAAGATAACAACCACTGCGACCACCCCGAACAGCGCAATCAGCAGCAAGTCGGCGACCTGGTAGAGTTTCAGCGCCCGTCGGACGTCGGTGCTCTCGACATCGTCGCGGCGGCCGCCCTCGCCCATCAACGCGTCTTCGACCATCACGCCGTCGTAGGAACGGGGGCCGGCGAGCGCCAGGCCGAGCGCGCCGGCCATCGCTGCCTCCGGCCAGCCGGCATTGGGCGAGCGGTGTTTTTTCGCATCGCGCCGCACGGCGTGCCAGGCGGCTTTGGCGTCGGCGCCCTTTACCAGGAAAGCCGCAAGCACGATCAGCAGCGCCGTCAGTCGCGACGCCGGCAGGTTGATCCAGTCGTCGAAGCGCGCAGCCGCCCAGCCGAAGGCTTCGTGGCGCGGCGTGCGGTGGCCGATCATCGAATCGGCGGTGTTTGCGGCCTTGTAGGCGACGCCGCCGGCGAGCCCGCCAATACCGATCCAGAAGGCCGGCGCGACGACACCGTCGGAGAAATTCTCGGCAAGACTTTCGATCGCTGCGCGGCAGACAGCGGCCCTGTCGAGCTTTTCCGGATCGCGGCCGACGATCCTGGAGACGGCAATGCGGCCCATGTCCAGTCCGCCGCTGTCGAGTGCGTCGGCCACCGCTTCGACGTGCTCGGCCAGGCTCTTCTGCGACAGCAGCGACGTCGCCAGGATTGCGGTGACCAACAAGCCGAAGGGAATGCTCCAAAGCATGGCTTCGATCCAGAAGGCGAGGCCGGCCGGCACCAGCACGATCACCAGCAGCGCGACGACGCCCCAGCGGCGACGGTCGGCGTCGGAATCAGTGGCGCGGTTGAGCCTGCGGTCGAGAAAGGATATCAGCCTGCCGAACCAGGTGACGGGATGGCCAATGGCATCGAAGAGCCGGGCCGGGTAGCCGAGTACAAGTTCGATGGCCAGCGACAGGGAAGTGATCAGGATCGACATGAAGTCTCTTGATGGAGTGACGGCGGCGGTGGACCACGGCGGAAGCCTTGGCCGGGCGAGGGCGCTTTTCCCTCACGCGCCGCTGCCTTTCGTCGACCTCTCGACCGGGATCAATCCGCACTCCTACCCGCTTTTCGATTTGCCCGCCACCGCCCTGTCGCGATTGCCGGAAACGGCGCGCAGCCGCGACTTGGCTGAACTCGCGGCAAGCGCCTATGGCGCGCCGTCGGCGGCGAACGTCGTGGCGGCGCCCGGCACGCAAATCCTGTTGCCGCGCGTCGCTTCGCTGGTCAGCCCGGGCAAGGCGCTGGTGCTCGGGCCGACTTATGCCGAGCATCGGCGGGCAGCAGCGATCGCCGGCCACGCGGCGGCTGAAGTCGATGATTTCGAAGCCCTGGCGGCGGCCAACCTTGCGATCGTCGTCAATCCAAACAACCCGGACGGGCGCGTCGTCGAGCGCGAAAGATTGCTTCGACTTGCCGGGGCATTACGCGCCAGAGGCGGGCTGCTGGTCGTCGACGAGGCCTTCATGGATGTCGGCCCGCGCAGCGAGAGCCTGGCCGGCGACGTCGACCAGGGCGGCATCGTCGTGCTGCGCTCGTTCGGCAAGTTCTTCGGCCTGGCCGGCCTGCGGCTTGGGTTTGCATTGGCCGACGCGCTGATGGTCGAGCGGCTGGAGGCGCAATTCGGGCCATGGGCGGTTGCCGGGCCGGCGCTCGAATATGGCATAAGGGCGCTTGCCGACACCGGCTGGCAGGCCGGGATGCGGCGCCGTCTGGCCGAGGATACCGCACGGCTCGACACGCTGTTCGGCCGCTTCGGCGTGCCTGTCGCCGGTGGCACCACGCTGTTCCGCTATCTCAGGCTGGCGAACGCTGCCGGCCTGTTTTCGGCACTTGGCCAGCGCGGCATCCTGCTTCGGCATTTCGCCGGCCGGCCGGATGTGCTGCGCGCCGGCCTGCCGGGAGCCGACGAAGAATGGCGGCGGCTCGAATCGGCGCTTGCCGGCTGGGCCTCGCGGCGCGACGATGATGCCAAGGGAGAAACGACCCAATGATCCATGTCTGCTCGCTGTCCAAAGTCGAGGAAACGGTGACGAAGACCGGCGCCGGGCGGCTGCTTTCGCTGCTCGCCGCCGGAACGGAGGTGGTGCGACCGGCCTCGATCACCAGGGAAAACCATCTGCATCTGGTCATGCACGACATTGCGGTGGCGCAGGAGGGCATGACCATGCCGGGCGAGGAGCACGTTGTGACCCTGCTCGATTTCGCCCGCCAATGGGACCGCTCGCGGCCGCTGGTGGTGCATTGCTATGCCGGCATCAGCCGCTCGACCGCCTCGGCCTATATCATCGCGGCAGCGCTGGCGCCGAAGCGCGACGAGGCCGAGTTGGCCGAGACTCTGCGCAGGCTGTCGCCGACGGCGACACCCAATCCGCGGCTGATCGCGATCGCCGACACGCTGCTCGATCGCAGGGGCCGGATGATCGAAGCGATCCAGGCGATCGGGCGCGGCGCGGATGCTTTCGAAGGCACACCGTTCGAATTGAAAATCTGAGCCTAAAAACAAGTTCCAGGAAAGTGCGCAGGAGTTCTAGGACACGGCCAAGGCGCGAATGATGATCGGGAGAATTTTGGCCATCGTTGTTGGCGTGGTCTGCACGACAGGCAGCGCCATGGCCGCCTCCATGCCGGCTCTCAAGTCGATCGACCCAGCAGCGCTCCAAGCCTCTGTCGAGGGTTTGGCCAAGGAACTTATGCTGCCCGGTGCTATGGTTTTGCTCAAGACTCCGCGGGGCAACCTCGTCTTCGGCTACGGTACGACTGAACTGGGTGCCACGAACCCGCCGCGCGCCGATACCCACTTCCGTGCGGCCTCGAACACCAAGACGATGACCGCCGCTGTTATCGTGCAACTGGTGCAGGAAGGGAAACTGAGCTTTGCCGATCTGATCTCAAAATACGTCCAGCGCGTTCCCAACGGCGACGAGATAACCATTCGGCAGCTCATAACAATGCGGAGCGGCCTCCCTAACTTCACAAATGCGCCGGAACTTGCCGAAAGCCTGGACAAGTATCCTTACAGGGTATGGACCGCCGATGAAGTACTCGGCATGGCGTTCAAACGGCCGCCGGACTTCGCGCCGGGTGCCGAATTCGAGTACAACAACACCAACTACTATCTGCTCGGCCTTGTTGCCGAGAAGATCGACGGCAAGCCGCTCTCGACCATCTTCCGGGACCGCCTGTTCGGGCCGCTCGGCATGAAGAACACGGCGTTGCCGCCGAGCACGTCGAGCGCCATCCCCGAACCATACTCAAACGGTTACCTCTACGGCAGTACTTCGTACGCCCTGGCTGATGCGCCCTATCCGGACGACCTCCAGGCTGCGGCCAGGGCCGGAACGCTCAAGCCCAACGACGACACATGGCAGAACCCGTCCGCCTACTTTGCGGCTGGCGGAGTCATCTCCACCGCCGATGACCTCGCGACCTGGATGCGCGCGCTGGTCGGGGGCAAGCTCTTCAATGCCGACTTCCAGCGGCAGTGGCTTGCAAGCCCTGTGGCGCCGGAGCCAGGCGAACCCGCCATGCTAAAATACGGCTATGGCATCCTAACGCTGACCTTCGGGCCTAACGTAATCTACTATCACGAAGGCGAGATGCCCGGTTACCAGTCCTTCATAGGCTACGATCCGGCCAATGACGTCACCCTGGTCATATGGACCAACCTGACGCTCGCGCTCGACGGCCAGGCGACCGCCAACACCTTGATGGTGAAGATACTGGACGAAATCTACACGGTGTCGCCGCTTCAAGAGGGGAAGTGAGGATCCTCGCGCGAATGGAATCGCCCCTCGTGAGCGAGGCCTGAGCTGGTGGGATCGAACACCTACGCCAGCCAGTCCGCCAGCTTGGCCTTGCGCATGTCCCTCACCAAGCCGATGAAGCCGTCGGCCTGATGCTCGGCGGTGAGCCGGCCTTTTTCGGCGGTGGCAATGCTGGCGTCGCCGACCACGCCATTCGGGTTGAGATCGCTGGCGATCCAGGCGAAGGCGTGCGTTCCGGTGTGGCGCAGCAGCGAAAATTCCTTTTCGGCGCGGGCAACCTTGGACACGAAATTGTCGGCCTTGGCCATATCGACGAGGTCGGACCGGAAATGCAGCATCAGCGAGGTCTCGACGTCGCCGCCATGAATGCCGTGGCGGTCTTCGAGATCGGTGTACATACCGGCCGGCCGGCCAAAGCGCTGCCAGCTGGTCTTTGCCGCCAGTATCTTTGCCCGCACGCGCAATTCGCGGGTGACGATGCCCATGATCTCTTCATTGCCGCCATGCGAGTTGACGACAATCAGTTTTCGGACGCCGGCGCGCGCGACCGACAGGCCGAGCTCGGTCCATGCCTCGACCAAGGTCGTCGCCGGCAGGGTGAGGGTGCCGGGCGCATGCAGGTGCTCGTTCGACTTGCCTACCGCCTGCACCGGCAGGATGCGGATGTCGAGATCGCCGGGCAGGCGGGCGATCACCGTTTCCAGCATACCGTTCATGATCGAGGTGTCGGTCGAAACCGGCAGATGCGGCCCGTGCTGCTCGATCGCTGCCAGCGGCAGAACGGCAATGGTCGCCTCAGGATCGATGGTCGCGTATTCGGTGGTCCGGTAGTCACCCCACCATACGCGCTTTTTTGTTCCGGCCATTTTGAACCTCGAAGAGACTGAATGGGCGTTTGCGCTGCCCCTCACCCTTAGCCTCTCCCCGTAAAGGACGGGGGAGAGGGGGATCGCCAGCGTTCCGGCTCGCTCTTCTCCCCGTCACTACACGGGGAGAAGGTGCCGGCACGCGGATGAGGGGCAGCGCCAACCTTTGTCGTGTAACTTGAGATCATCGGCCTGTCGATTCCAGCCGCTGGCCAGCGCTGCTCAACCCGCCGCGATGACCTCGATCTCGACCTTGAATTCCGGCCGGGCAAAACCTGAAACGATCATCAGCGTCGAGGCCGGCGCAGGGCTGGCGAACAGCCGGTCGCGAACCTCCATATAGGGGCGCAGGAAGGCGCGGTCGGTGACGTAGGCGTTGATGCGGACGATGTCGGACAGGCTGAGCCCGGCCTCGCCGAGAATCGCCGATATGTTCTGGAAACAGAGCTCGGCCTGTGCGCCGGCGTCTTCCGGGATCTGGTCGTCCGCTGTGATCGCGACCTGGCCCGAACACAGCACCAGCCGCTTGTCGGGCGGCAGCTCGACGCCGTGGCTGTAGCGGGCGAAGGGCGGCTTGATCGACTTCGGCGTGAGAAATTTGAACATGGCAATCTCCGTTCACGGCAGCCTATCGCATCGGCCCGAAAATCGAGATCGATTTTCGGAAAGCACGATGCGACAGGATACGAAGTTTTAGAGCGTACTTTGTGCGTCCAAGTGGACGCACGTCGCTCTAATGCGGGATCGATGCGGGCATCAAGATGACGGTGCATGTCACGAGTGCGATTGTGGACAGGCGATCAAAAAATAGGCACGATGCCTTTCGTACAGCATGACCCGTCCGGCCTTCGCGCCGCCATTGCACAGGCGGGCATTGCACAAGCGGGCGGTCCCGGCGCAACGCGCCGGTGGCATGTGTCTTGCTTCTTGAAACAATGGTGTCGAGCCCGCCGCGGAACGCGCCGGAGCGAACAAAGGGTGGTGTGGATGTACGGAAAACTGAAGATTTCGGCCGGCGCGATCGTGCTGCTTGGCGCAGGCACGCTTGCTGCGGCAGCGAACGAAAAAGTCACCTTCGGCACCAATTGGTTGGCCGAGCCGGAGCATGGCGGTTACTACCAGGCGGTGGCGGATGGCACCTATGCGGCCTGCGGCATCGACGTGACGATCATGCAGGGCGGCCCACAGGTCAGCGGCCGGCCGCTGCTGCTGGCCGGCAAGATCGATTTCTACATGGGCGGCAATTTGCTGTCGGCCTTCGATGCCGTGCAGCAAGGCATACCGATGCGCGTCGTGGCCGCCGACTTCCAGAAGGACCCGCAGGTCATCATGTCCCATCCCGGCCAGGGGCTGGACAAATGGGAAGACCTGAAGAACGCCGACCAGTACATCCTCGGCGACGAAGGTGCGCAGACCTTCTTCCAGTGGATGGTCACCGACCTTGGCTTCGATGCCGCCAAGCGCGTGCCATACACCTTCAACCCTGCGCCGTTCATCGCCAACAAGAAGTCGATCCAGCAGGGTTACGTCACCTCGGAGCCATTCGCCGTTCAGAAGCAGGGCGGTTTCACGCCGAACCAGTTCCTGCTGGCCGACTATGGCTGGGACACATATGCAACGACGGTCGAGACCATGCAGGAGACGATCGACAAGCGGCCCGAGGTGGTCCAGTGCTTCGTCGATGGTTCGGCCAAGGGCTGGTACAATTATCTCTACGGCGACAACAAGGCCGCCAACGAAATGATCAAGAAGGAAAATCCGGACATGACGGATGAGCAGATCGCCTTCTCGATCGAGCAGTTGAAGAAGTTCGGCGTGGTCGATTCCGGCGACAGCGAAAAGCTCGGCATCGGCGCCATGACCGACGCGCGCATCCAGAGTTTTTACGACAAGATGGTCAAGGCCAAGGTCGCGCCGGCGGGCATCGACATCAAGAAGGCCTACACGCTTTCCTTCGTCAACAAGAGCGTCGGGCTCGACCTGAAGAAGTAGACCGTGAAGCTGGAGAAGGTGGCGCAACAGCCAGGAAGTGTACCGGGGCCGACGCTGTTGGCCCTGCGTGGCGTCGGCAAGGTTTTTTCCAACGGCGTCACCGCGCTCAGCAATGTCGAGCTGACGATCCGGGAAGGCGATTTCCTCAGCCTGCTCGGGCCGTCCGGCTGCGGCAAATCGACGGCGCTGCGGCTGATTGCCGGCCTGTCGACGCCGACCTCGGGCCTGCTCGACTGGCGCGGCAGCGGCGCCCGCGATCGTTCGAATATCGGCGACCGCTCGAATATCGGCTTCGTCTTCCAGGAGCCGACGCTGCTGCCCTGGGCCGACGTCTTCGACAATGTCTGGCTGCCGCTGCGGCTGAAGGGCGTGTCGCGGGCCAAGGCGGCACCGACGGTGATGGAGATGCTGGCGCGGGTTCACCTGACCGGCTTCGAGAAGGCGGTGCCGCGCGAACTGTCGGGCGGCATGAAGATGCGCGTCTCGATCGCCCGCGCCATGGTGACCAAGCCGCGGATTCTGTTGATGGACGAGCCGTTCGCGGCACTCGACGAGATCACCCGCTTCAAGCTCAACAATGACCTTCTGGAGCTATGGCAGGATGAGCGTTTCACCGTCGTTTTCGTCACCCACAGCGTCTTCGAAAGCGTTTTCCTCTCCAACCGTGTCGTCGTCATGGCGGCGCGGCCGGGCCGAGTGTTCGCCGAGCTTGCCGTCGACGCGCCCTATCCGCGCGACGAGGCGTTTCGCACCTCGCCCGACTATGCCGCGCTCTGCCGCCAGGCATCCGACGTGCTGATCGGCGCCATCAACTCAACTGCCGGACCGCATCATGACGGCCATTGAAGAACCAGTCCTGGCGCTCGACCCGGAGGAGGCGCGCCGCGTCCGCCAGGAGCGCTTCGAGCGCATCGGCAGATGGCTGCTGCCGCTGGCCATCATGATCTTGGCGATCTGGCTGTGGGACCGTGTCTGCGTCTGGAACGACATCCCGAAATACATCCTGCCGCGTCCCGGCGTGGTGCTGCAGACGTTGCATGACGATGCCGGGCTGCTGTTCTCCTCGCTGCTGGTGACACTCAGGATCACCTTCTTGAGCCTGCTTCTCGCCGTCATCGGCGGCGTCGGGCTGGCGGTGCTGTTCGCTCAGTCGAAATGGGTGGAGATGTCGTTCTTTCCGTTCGCCATCGTGCTGCAGGTGACGCCGATCGTCGCGATCTTTCCGCTGATCAACATCTATGTCGACAACCAGACGACAAAGCTTTTGCTTTGCGCCTGGATCGTCGCCTTCTTCCCAATCCTTTCCAACACCACGCTCGGCCTCAATTCGGTCGACCGCAATCTGCGCGACATGTTCAAGCTCAACGGTGCGACCCGCTGGCAGCAATTGCGCTACCTGCGGCTGCCGGCGGCGATGCCTTATTTCCTCGGTGGGCTGAAGATCGCCGGCGGGCTGTCGCTGATCGGCGCGGTGGTGGCCGAGTTCGTCGCCGGCGCCACCGGCCAGTCGTCCGGCCTCGCCTCGCGGATCATCGAGGCCGGCTACCGGCTCAACGCGCCAAGGCTGTTCGCCGCGCTGATCCTGATCTCGCTCACCGGCATCCTGATCTTCCTGGTTCTGTCGCTTGTATCGCATCTCATTTTGCGGCGCTGGCACGAGAGCGCGCTGAGGCAGGAGCGGTAGGCATGGTCGGCGCCGTTACCCCCCTCTGTCCTGCCGGACATCTCCCCCTCAAGGAGGGAGATTGGACCTCATTTCGGATTTCGCCAATTACTGACGTGGCAAGGCGTGTGCCCCGGTTGAAGCTGCCGATCTCCCCCCTTGAGTGGGAGATGTCCAGCAGGACAGAGGGGAGTGCGGCTTGATACCAGCCTCTGGTCCTTATCATCTTGCAAACGTTCGTGTTCATCAGTCGCTGACGCCAGGGCTTGCGGCTGCCTTCGATGCCGACGGCTTTGCGCTTACGGATATCGCCGTCGCCAATGGAAAAATCTCCAGCATTGCAGCACATCAGCGATCCAATGCACCGGCGGACGCCGTCGATCTCGGCGGCCGGATCGTCTTGCCCTGCTTCGTCGACTGCCACACCCATATCGACAAGGGCCATATCTGGCCTCGAAAGCCCAACCCGGACGGCACCTTCATGGGCGCGCTGAACGCAACGGGCGCCGATCGGGCGGCGCGCTGGAGCGCCGACGACGTTGCCCGCCGCATGGATTTTTCGCTGCGCTCGGCCTATGCGCATGGTACCAGGGCACTGCGCACGCATCTCGACAGCGTTGCGCCGCAGGAAGAGATCTCCTGGCCGGTGTTCGAGACGATGCGGGATGAATGGCGCGGCCGCATCGAGCTGCAGGCGGCCTGCCTGCTCGGCATCGAGGGCGTGCGCGACAGGAAATGGTTCGAGAGGCTGGCCAAGCGAGTGGCTGCGGCCAACGGCGTGCTCGGCGTCGTCACCTATATGGTACCGGATCTCGAAGAACTGCTTGACCAGGTATTTGCGCAGGCGATCAAGCACGGCCTCGACCTCGATTTCCATGCCGACGAGACCGACGATATCGCGGCGATCTCGTTGAAGAAAATCGCCGAAGCCGCCCTTTGGAACGGTTTCGAGGGGAACATCCTGGTCGGCCATTGCTGCTCGCTGGCGCGCCAGCCCGATCTCGACGTGCTCGACACGCTGGACAAGGTCGCCAAGGCCGGCCTGACGGTGGTGTCGCTGCCGATGTGCAATCTCTATCTGCAGGACCGGCGCGGCGACAACACCACGCCGCGCTGGCGCGGGGTGACGTTGCTGCACGAGATGAAGGCGCGCGGCATTGCCGTGGCCGTCGCCTCCGACAATACGCGCGACCCGTTCTACGCCTATGGCGATCTCGACATGCTTGAGGTTTACCGGATGGCGACGCGCATCCTGCATCTCGACCATCCCGTCGCCGACTGGCCGCAAGCGGTGACTTCGACGCCGGCCAAGGTGATGCGGCTCGACGGTTTCGGCACGCTTGCCGCCGGAGCGCCGGCCGATTTCGTCGTCTTCAAGGGACGGAGCTGGACGGAATTGCTGTCACGGCCCGAATCGGATCGCATCGTTGTACGCGACGGCCTGTCGATCGAGTGCCAGTTGCCCGATTATGCCGAACTCGATGATCTGATGGTGGAATGATGGATATTGCGGCGCTCAAGCGCGACCTGCACGGTTTGAAGATCGACGACCATCCGGCGATCGTCCAGCAGAAGAGCCGCGACTTCTACTGGTACAGCCCGGTGCTGAAGCAGCAGCTCGATCACGTCACCGGCGACCTGATCGTGACGCCGAAAACCGAAGACGAGGTCGTCCGCATTCTCGCCGCCTGTCACCGGCATGGCGTGCCGGTGACGCCGCGCGGCAGCGGTACCGGGAACTACGGCCAAGCGATGCCCTTGTCCGGCGGCGTCGTGCTCAATCTCGCCGAGATGAACGCGGTCAAGACGATCGCCCCCGGCCGTGTCGTCACTGGCCCCGGCGCCGTGCTCGCCGACATCGACAGAGCGACGCGGGCGCATTCCGGCCAGGAGCTCCGCATGTCGCCGTCGACCTACAACACGGCATCGATCGGCGGCTTCGTCGCCGGCGGCTCCGGCGGTATCGGCTCGATCCGCTGGGGCGGACTGCGCGATCTCGGCAATGTCATCCGGCTGAGGACCGTGACGATGGAGGCTGAGCCGCGTGTCATGGAGCTCACCGGCGAGGACGTGCTGAAGGTGATGCATGCCTACGGCACCAACGGCATCATCACCGAAGTCGAGATGCCGCTGACCGCCAGCTATGACTGGATCGACGTCATCGTCGGCTTCGACGATTTCATGGATGCGGCCGGGTTCGGCAACGACCTCGCCATCCAGGACGGCATACTGGCGAAACTGATCACGCCGATCGCAGCACCGATCCCCTACGATTATTTCAAGCGCCACCAGCGGTTTTTCCGGCGCGGCCAAAGCATCGTCGTCCTGATGATCGCACCGCATGCGATGGATGCCTTCCTTGCCTTCACGGCGCGCAGCAAGGGCGAGATTGTCTTCCGGGCCGACAAGGAGGCCGATCTCAAAGGGTTGCCGCCGGCCTATGAGCTGACCTGGAACCACACGACGCTGCGTGCCATCCGGGTCGATCCGACGATCACCTACCTGCAGACCCGCTACCCGTCGCCGGACCACCTCGGCCACGTCAAGGCGATGGTCGATCGCTTCGGTGACGAGGTGCCGGCGCATCTCGAATTCATCCGCTTCGACGGCGCCATCGGCATCGCAGGGCTGCCGCTGGTGCGCTTCACCACGGCGGAGCGGCTCGACGAGATCATCCGTATCCACGAGGACAATGGCTGCTGGATCTTCAACCCGCACCGCTACACGCTGGAAGAAGGCGGCATGAAGCGCACCGACGAGGTGCAGCTCGCCTTCAAGCGCGAAACCGACCCGCAAGGGCTGCTCAATCCGGGCAAGATGATCGCCTGGGAAAACCCGGACTATGATTATCGCTCGGGCAAGTCGTTCCTGTTCAAGGGGCTGGAGAACGCGGGTTGAACATCCTCGTCCTCTACGCTCATCCGGTGGAGACCAGCTTCAATGCCGGCCTGCACCGGACCATCGTCGAGCGCCTGAAGGCGGCCGGCCATGTGGTCGACGACTGCGACCTCTATGCCGAGAATTTCGATCCCAGGCTGACGCGCGCCGAACGGATGTCCTATCACGACGAACGCAGCGACGGCGATCCGGCGTCGGCTTATGTCGAGCGCTTGCTGCGGGCCGAGGCGCTGGTGCTGTCGTTTCCGGTGTGGAACTTCGGCTATCCGGCCATTCTGAAAGGCTTTTTCGATCGCGTCTTCCTGCCCGGCGTGTCGTTCAAGCTGGTCGCCGGCAAAGTGCAGCCGTCACTGCACAATATTCGCAAGGTGGTCGCGGTCACGACCTATGGCGGCAGCCGGTTCCGAGCCATGCTGATGGGTGACCCGCCGCGCAAGCTGGTCAATCGGGTGCTGCGTGCGACGATCAAGCCCGGCGGGTCGGTTTCCTACCTTGCGCATTACTCGATGAACCTGTCGACCGACGGCAGTCGGAAGAGGTTCGTGGCGAAAGTCGTGGCCAGGATGGACGCGCTCTGAGGATGCGCTACATCCGCACCCGTTCCGCCTTCGGATCGTACATCGGCCTAAGCGACGCCTCCGCCGCAAAGCGCTCGCCGGCGATCTCGATCTCGTAGGACGACGACAGGACATCCGCCTCGCTCTCGCCCTTGCAAGGCACGTAACCAAGCCCGATAGCGCCGCCGAGATGATGGCCGTAATTGCCCGAGGTGATCGGACCGACGATCTTCCCGTCGCGCAGGATCGCCTCGTTGTGGAAGAGCAGCGGCTCGGTGTCGTTCAGGCGAAACTGCACCAGCCGGCGCGACAGGCCGGTTTCTTTCTTCTTCAGCACCGCATCGCGGCCGAGGAAGTCTCCCTTGGCCGTCTTCACGGCAAAGCCGAGGCCGGCCTCCAGCACATTGTCTTCGTCGGTGATGTCGTGGCCGAAATGCCTGAAGGCCTTTTCGATGCGGCAGGAATCCAGTGTGTGCAGGCCGCATAGCTTCAGGCCGACGTCGGCGCCGGCTTCTTCTATCGCCTCGAAGACGTGGGTGGCCTGATCGGTCGAGACATAAAGCTCCCAGCCGAGCTCGCCGACATAGGTGACGCGGTGGGCGCGGGCCAGCCCCATGCCAATTTCGATCTCCTGAAACGTCCCGAACGGGTTGTTTTCGTTTGAAAAATCGTTGGGGCTCACCCTTTGAATCAGCTTTCTCGCATCCGGGCCCATCAGGCAGAGCACGGCTTCGGCAGCGGTCACATCGGTGATGACGACGAACTCGTCGGCAAGGTGTTTTCGCAGCCAGGCTAAATCGCGCTGCAGCGTCGCACCGGGCACGACGAGGAAGAAGGCTGTTTCAGACAGCCGTGAGACGGTGAGGTCGCTCTCGATGCCACCGCGCTGGTTGAGCATCTGGGTATAGACGATCTTGCCCGGCGCCACATCCATGTCGTTGGCGCAGAGCCTTTGCAGGAAGGCGCAGGCGTCGCGGCCTTCGACGCGGATCTTGCCGAACGAGGTCATGTCGAACAGGCCGACGCCGTTCCTGACCGCCAGATGCTCCTCACGCTGGTTGTCGAACCAGTTCTGCCGTTTCCAGGAATAGCGGTATTCGCGCTCCTGGCCGGGCCTGGCGAACCAGTTGGCGCGCTCCCAGCCGGCGACCTCGCCGAACACCGCACCGCGCGCCTTCAGATGCTCATGCAGCGGCGAGCGCCTTATGTTCCGCGAAGTCGCCATCTGCCGGTAGGGGAAATGATGGGCGTAGAGCAGGCCGAGCGTTTCGGAAACGCGCTCCTTGAGATAACGGCGGTTCTTCTGGAACGGCTGAGCGCGGCGGATGTCGACCTCCCAGAGATCGAAAGGCGCCTCGCCGTCATTGATCCATTGCGCCAGCGCCATGCCGGCGCCACCGGAGGAGACGATGCCGATCGAATTGTAGCCGGTCGCCATCCAGTAGCCGGAAAGCTCCGGCGCCTCGCCGAGATAGTAGCGATCGTCGGGCGTGAAGCTTTCGGGGCCGTTGAAGAAGGTGTGGATGCCGGCGGTGCCCAGCATCGGCATGCGGTTGACGCCCATTTCGAGGATCGGCTCGAAATGATCCATGTCCGCGGGCAACTGGTCGAAGCAGAAATCCTCGCTTATGCCGTTCATGCCCCACGGCTTGGCTACCGGTTCGAAAGCGCCGAGCATCATCTTGCCGGCATCTTCCTTGTAGTAAGCGCACTCGTCCGGGACGCGCAGCACCGGCAGGCGGGAAAGCCCGGCGATCGGTTCGGTGACGAGATAGAAATGTTCGCAGGCGTGCAACGGAATAGTGACGCCATTCTGGGCGCCAAGCTCGCGTGCCCACATGCCGGCGCAGTTGACGACGATGTCGGTATCGATCGTGCCTTGCTCGTCGCCCTGCGCCCAGGACACCCCGGTGACGCGGCCGGCCCTGGTATGGACCTTGGTCACCTTCACATTCTCGACGATCGTCGCACCGCGCTGGCGCGCGCCCTTGGCCAAGGCCATGGCGATGTTGGCGGGGTCGCACTGGCCGTCGAGCGGCAGATGCACGGCGCCGACCACATCGGATACATTTAGATGCGGGTACATCTGCTTGACTTCACCTGGCGAAATCTCGTGCACGTCGACATCGAAGGCGCGGGCGAGAGACGCCTGCCGATAGATCTCGTGCTTGCGCTCCTCGGTCAGCGCCACGGTGATCGAGCCGACCTGGCGCATGCCGGTGCCGACATCGGTCTCGGCCTCGAGCTTGACGTAGAGGTCGGCCGAATATTTCGCCAGCCGCGTCATGTTCTGCGAGCCGCGCAATTGGCCAATCAGGCCGGCAGCGTGCCATGTCGTGCCTGACGTCAGCTGCTTGCGCTCGAGCAGCACGATATCGGTCCAGCCGAGTTTGGCCAGATGATAGGCGACCGAGCAACCGGAGACGCCGCCGCCGATGATGACCGCCCTTGCTTTGGGAGGAATGGCCTTGGTCGGAATGGCTTTGGTGGGCGGGGCGCTCATGCGGCCTCGCGGCGATAGCTGGATGCGAAGCGGCGCAGGCGTGTGGCAGCCTCCATCAGCACCGGCTCAGGCTGGCAGAGGCTGAAGCGGATGTGGCCTGCTGCGGCCGCGCCGAAGCTCGAGCCGGGCATAACGCCGACCTTCTCCTGGTCGAGGAAAGCCCAGGCGAATTTTTCGTCGTCTGGCTCGATCGCCGATATGTCGAGCATCACATACATGCCGCCTTCGGAGCCGCGCACGGTGACGTTGTTCATCCCGCGCATGGCATCGAGAACGACGGCGCGCCTCGCGGCATAGCGCTCGGCGATCTCCTCGACGCCGTAGCCGTTTTCGAGCGCCTCGGCGCAGGCGAGGCTGATGAAGGCTGGCAGGCCGTAGGTCATCACCAGATTGAGGTCGGTCAGCAGCGAGATCATCTCCTCGGGCCCGGTCAGCCAGCCCATGCGCCAGCCGGTCATGCCGTGGCTCTTGGACATCGAATTGATGACCAGCGTGCGTTCCGCCATGCCAGGCAGCGAGCGTGGTGAGACGTGCTCGCCGCCGCCCAGCGTCCAGTAGACCTCGTCCGACAGCAGCCAGAGGTCATGCTCGCGGCAGATCTGCGCCAGCTCTTCCAGGCGCTCGCGCGAATAGACGGCGCCCGTGGGGTTGTTCGGCGTGTTGATCAGGATGGCCCGGGTGTTCGGCCGAAGGGCGGCGCGGATGTCGGCGGCGCGCGGCTGAAAGCTGTCTTCGGCGGGGGTCTCGACGACGCTGAACTCGGCGCCCGCCGCACTGAAGGTATTCGGATAGGTGGCGTAATAGGGCGCAACGACGATGGCATGGTCGCCCTGGTCGAGAACCGCTTGAATGGCCGCGTAAAGCGCGGCCTGCCCGCCCGGCGTGGCGATGACCTGGTCGGGGCTGGTCGCAACCCCGGTGCACCGCGTCGACGCCGCCGCCATCGCCTTGCGCAGGCGTGGAACGCCGGCAAGCGGGGTGTAGTGGTGATTGCTGGCGCGGACGGCCGTCACGCAGGCTTCGATCGTCTCGCCCGGCGTGTCAAAATCATGGTCGCCGACCGACAGCATGATGATGTCCTCGCCGGCCTGCTTGCGCGCCCAGGCAGCGGAATGAACCTCCCAGCCATCCTTGCCCAAAGGCACGATGCCGGAAATGCGCGATGATGGTCTGGGCATTACGCTACTCCCGAAATTTCGTAGCCGGCCTGTTCGAGCCGGTCGCGCAGCGCGGCGATGTGGGCCGGTCCGACTTCGCAGCAGCCGCCGACGATGCCGGCGCCAGCCTCGACCCAGCCGATCGCCTGGCCGGCATAGGCATCCGGATCGAGGTCGTGGCGGGCGTGCAGCACTTCCACGGTGCCGCCATGCTTGAGTGCCTCGACCGAAGTGAAGCCGTTGGCATAGGCGCCGACCGGCCCGCCGAGGGCGATCAGTTCGGGGAGCGCTGCAGCGATCGCCTCGGGCCGGCAGCAATTGATCAGCCGGGCCGCGACGGGCAGGCCGTCGAGAGCGCTTGCCGCCGCCGCAATGGCTTCGCCGCTGCGCAGGCGCGGCGCGCCGTGGTCGGCGAGCGTCCACGACACCCATACGGGCTTGCCGCTTTCCGATGCCGCGGTGACGGCGGCGCGCGCCTCTTCGGCCGACGCCATGGTTTCGCACAGAAACAGATCGACGCCGTCCGCCTGCTCGGCAACGATACGGCGATAGACGTCGAGCGTATCCTGGAAGGATATCGTCAGCGCTGGCGCATAGCTGCCGAACAGCGGCGACAGGCAGCCGGCGATCGCCGTGTCGCCGGCTTGGTCGCGCGCTTGCCTTGCCAGTTCGATGCCGCGCTTCTGCAGCGGCTTGAACAGCTCTTCCGCGCCTTCGCGCGCCAGCCGCTCCGGCGTTGCGGAATAAGTGTTGATGGTTATGACGCGGGCGCCGGCGCGGATAAATTCGGCATGCAGGTCGCGCACCAGATCCGGTTCGTCGATGAGCACCCTGGCCGACCACAGCGGCGTCGGCTCGGAGCTGCTGCGGCGGACCAGCTCTTGGCCCATGCCGCCATCGGTGAGGATCACTTTCTTCATGCTCTGAGCCTCTCGTTCTTTGGATCCCATAACGGCTCATCCTCCTGCACGACCGCCCGAAAACGTTCGCCGAAGATCTCGACCTCGACCGCCGTTCCCGGCTCGGTCAGGTCGGCGCGCAGCATGCCGAGCGCGATCGACTTGTCGATACGATGACCCCAGCCGCCGGACGTCGTCTCGCCGACGATCCGGCCGTCATGCCACAGCGTCGACATATAAGGCGCATCGCAGTCGCCGGGGTTTTCGACGACAAGCGTGACGAAGCGTTTCTTGACGCCCTGCTGCTTCTCGTTCTGCAGCGCTGCCTTGCCGCGGAAGTCAGGCTTGTCCCATCTGACGAAGCGCTCCAGCCCGCCCTGCAGGATCGAATAGGCGGTCGACAGGTCGCCCTTCCAGGTGCGGTAACCTTTTTCGAGCCGCAGCGAATCCAGCGCGTACATGCCGAACGGTTTCAGGCCGTGCTTCTGGCCAGCTGCCCAGACGGTGTCGAAGATCGCTGCGGTATCATCGATCTTGCTGTGGATTTCCCAGCCGAGCTCGCCCGCGAAGGACACGCGCACCAGCTTTGCCCAACGTCCGGCGATACTGGTCTCCTGATGCGTCAGCCAGGGCAGGGTGAGGTCGGCCGCGCAGAGTTCGGCCAGGATTTTTCGCGAGTTGGGACCGGCGAGGATCTGGGTAGAGTATTCCTCCGTCCTGTCGATCAGCTTGAATGTGGCGTCCTTTGGGATGCGCGATTTCAGCCATTCGAAATCATGCCACTGAGCCACCGCGGCGGTGATCAGCGTCATCAGGTTCTCGTCGTGGCGGATCACCGACATTTCGGTGACGATGCGGCCGTTGTCGTCGGCAAAATAGACGAGGCCGATGCGGCCGGGTTTCGGCACCAGGCCCGTGACCTGGAGGCTGAGCCATTCGGCGGCACCTGGACCGTCGAGATTGAAACGGGAAAAACCCGGCAGGTCCAAGATGCCGGCGGCATCGCGGACGGCAAGGCATTCTTGGCGCACACGATGCTGCCAGGGGCCGTCACGGCGGAAGGTCAGCGTGGATTCTTCGGAGACGTCGTCGCAGGGCTGCGCATACCAGGTGGCGCGTTCCCAGCCATTATAAGCATCGAACTGGGCGCCGAGTGCCTTGATGCGGCCGTGGAGCGGCGACAGCTTGCGGTCGCGTCCGGCCGGCCAGGCATGGCGCGGGAACTGGATGGCGTATTCGTTGCCGTAGATTTCCATGCCCTTGGCAACGCAATAATCCGGAGCCGAGGCGAAGGCGGTGAAACGGCGCGGATCGCAGGACCACATATCCCATTCGGTCTGGCCCTCGGTCACCCATTCGGCCAGCACCTTGCCGGCGCCGCCGCCCTGGGCGATGCCGAAGGTGAAGACGCAGGCCTCGAAGGCGTTGGGCACGCCGGGCATCGGCCCGATCAGCGGGTTGCCGTCCGGCGCATAGGGGATCGGCCCGTTGATGACTTTGGATAGGCCGGCGGTGCCGAGGATCGGCACGCGGGCGACAGCGTCAGCCAGGTAATATTCCAGCCGATCGAGATCGTCGGGAAACAGCTGGAACGAAAAGTCGTCGGGCATCGGGTCGTTGTGGCCGACCCAGTGGGCGCGGCAATTGCGCTCATAAGGGCCGAGATTCATGCCGTTCTTTTCCTGGCGCAGATAATAGGACGTATCGACGTCGCGCAGCAGCGGCAGCTTCTTGCCCTTTTCCTTCGACCACGCCGCCAGTTCGGGGATTTCCTCGAACAGGATATATTGGTGGCTCATCACCATCATCGGCACCTCGCGGCCGAACATCCTGCCGATCTCGGCGGCGCGGTATCCGGCGGCGTTGACGACGATCTCGCAGCGGATCTCGCCTTGCGCCGTCTCGACCACCCACTCGTCGTTTTCTCGGCGCACGCCGGTGACCGGGCAGAAACGGATGATCTTCGCGCCCATGTCGCGGGCACCTTTAGCCAGCGCCTGGGTCAATTGCGCCGGGTCGATATCGCCGTCATTCGGATCGTAGAGCGCGCCTTTCAGATCATGCGTCTCGATGAAGGGGTAACGACGCTTGATCTCGTCGAGCCCGACGACATCGATGTCCATGCCCTGGTAGCGGCCCATGCCCTTGGCGCGCTGGAATTCCTGCATGCGCTCCGCGCTATGGGCTAGCCTGAGCGAGCCGGTGACGTGGTAGTTCATGGGATAGCCGACCTCGTCGCCCAGCCGGCGATAGAGTTCCGTCGAATATCGCTGCATGTTCATCAGCGACCATGACGAGGAGAAAGTCGGCACGTTGCCGGCGGCATGCCAGGTCGAGCCGGAAGTCAGCTCGTTCTTCTCCAGAAGCACGCAGTCGATCCAGCCCGCTTTGGCGAGATGATAGAGCGAGGAGGCGCCGACGACACCGCCTCCGATGATCACAACGCGTGCCGTGGTCGGCAAACCGGCCATGTTCTTCTCCGACTATTTGTTTTGATGCATGTCGTTGTCCCAAAACCGCCACGCACTTTTGGGCGACATGCATTCGTTCAATAGACAGGCGGCGAAACCACCCAGATGACGACAGCCGGCTCGGCTCCAGGATTGCGCCAGCGGAATGGCTTGCCGTCAAAGCGGAAGGAGTCGCCTTCGCCAAGCCGGTGCCAGACGCCAGCAATTTCGATGTCGAAGCTGCCGGAAGCGACGTAGCCGGCTTCCTCGGTCGGCCGGCGCGCCTCGGTCTTCAGCTCGGCACCCGGGGCGAAGGCCGAACGCAGCATCTCGAAGCTACCGCCGAGATCGGGCGACAGCAGCTCCTCCACCAGGCCAGAATCGCTTGTGCCAAGCACGCGTCGGCTGCCGGCGCGCACGACCACGCCGCGCTCGGTCTCGACAGGCACGTCATGGCTGAAGAACAGGCTGACCGGCACGCCGAACAATTCCGCGAAGGCTCTGAGGTCGCCGAGCGACGGGATCGACAGGCCGCGCTCGACCTGGCTGACCCAGCCGACGGAGCGGCCGAGCTTGAGGCCGGTCTCGGCAAGCGTCAGTCCGCGCGCCTTGCGCAACGCGCGGATGTCGCCGGCCAGCAGCCGTTCGCTGCTGTCTTGTTCCGATCTGGCCGCGGTTGAGGGCAAAGCTGTCCCTGTTTCGGTGAAAAATTCCCAGCAAATTTCATGTGAAGGCACGTTTGTGAAAAAATCAAGAGGATTTTCATGCGCCCACAAGATTTACTTGCGCCATTTTGACGGTTCGGGCAAAGGCTCGGCGCACGAGCGGCGAGTGGGGCGTCCGGTCGAGGCGGATAGGCTTATCGGGCGTTCAAAAAGACGCGCAAGGATGCTCCATCACTTCTAGTCGGCGCATGATCCTTCCGGAGAATCGGGTTCGGGATCATACGCAAAGGGACGGCCATGCTGGAAAACAACTCCCGGATTGCGGCGGCGATCGTCGATGACGCGATCACCTCGCGCCGATCGGTACGCGCCTTCTTGCCCGATATGATCGACGACGAGACCATCCGCGATATTCTCGCCGTTGCCGCGCGCGCGCCCTCAGGCACCAACATGCAGCCCTGGAAGGTCTATGTGACCAAGGGCGAGGTCAAGCAGCGCATCACCGATGCCATCCTCAGCTCGGGCATCCGCGCCGAAAAGGCGGAGTGGGACGAATATCGCTATTATCCCGACCAGTTCTTCGAACCCTATCTGACGCGGCGGCGGGCCAACGGCTTCGGTCTCTACGGCGTGCTCGGCATCGGCCGGCGCGAGGTCGACAGGATGCGCGCGCAGCACGACCGCAACTTCATCTTCTTCGATGCGCCGGTCGGCATGATCTTCACCGTCGACCGGCGGCTGAACAAGGGGTCGTGGATCGACTACGGCATGTTCCTCCAAAACATCATGGTCGCGGCGCGGGGCAGGGGCCTGCACACCTGTCCGCAAGCTGCCTTCGCGCCCTATCACCGGCAGATCAGGCCGGTGCTCAACATTCCCGACGAGGAGATCGTCGTCTGCGGCATGGCGCTCGGCCATGAGGACACGTCCAAGCCCGAAAACGCATTCCGCACCGACCGCGCGCCGCTGGAAGAGTGGGTGACGTTCGCCAGCTAACGTGGCGACGCGCCGCCTGAGTTATTGCACGTCGTAGCCGACTTCCTCGCTGGCGTGGCAGAGTGCCTTCCAGAACGAGCGTGCGAACGAGCGGAACACGTAGATGTCGAACTGATCGGCCGCGGTGCGCTGGATCTGCGCGAAGACGTCGTGATGCATGGTCGAGCGGCCGGCGCCGATCGGGAAGGCCGGCAGCGCGAAGTCGATGGCGAAGAATTTCGCCAGCACCCACTCGGCCTTCGGCCCGGCGATACGGATCGCGGTGCGGCCGTGCGAAAGGTCGGTGACCGTACCGATGGCCGGAGTGACGACATCGGCAAAGGCCGTCGCCAATCCCTCGGCTTCATCGACAACCGTAAATTTGCCCGGCGCAAAGCCGAACACCGACCTGGCGCCGTTCGTCACACCGCCGCCGGCGCCGTCGGGCAAAGTCAGGCCGGTGATCGTATGGATGCCGGCCATCAATGTCTTCTCCTCGCCGGGCCAGGCGGCGAGCTGCAGAATCGACCCCGGCCTGGTTTCGGAGAGGATGATTTCGACGCCGTGCTCGAAATCGCCATGCGAGCCCGGATGCAGCACCGGCTCAAGCGGTGATTGGCGTTCAACCATGCATGCGGCTCCCGTCCGGATCGAAGAAATGGTTGGAGACGATCTCGACCGGCCCGAACCGGTTGCGCAACGGGTCGGAAACGTAGGCACGCGAGCCGCGCCGCGCCTTGCCGCCCTTGACCAGGGCCAGCGCGATATATTTGCCGAGCGCCGGCGAATAGCAGCAGGCGGTGATGTGGCCAAGCGAGCCGTGGGGATTGGCTTCGTCAAGCTGCTCGACGATGTGTGCGCCCCCATTGAGCGGCTGGTTGTCGAGCGAAACAATACCGACGAGTTCCAGGCGGTCCGGTGCGATCAGCCCCTCGCGATCCATCATCGCCGAGCCGATGAACGGCTTCTTCTTCGACAGCATCCAGTCGAGATGCAGGTCGCGTGCCGTGGTACGGCCGTCGATCTCGGCACCGGTGACGTGGCCTTTCTCGATACGCATGGTGCCCAGCGCCTCCAGCCCGTAGGTCACCAGCCCGAACGGCTTGCCGGCTTCGATGAGCGCCTCCCAAACATGGGTGCCGTAACCGCCGCCGGAATAGACCTCGAAGGCCATTTCGCCGGAGAAGGACAGCCGGCAGATCATCACCGGCACGCCGGCGATTTCGCCGTGGACGATGCCCATGAAGGGCAGTGCGGCATTGTCGACGGCGGTGCCGCTGACGCAAGCAGCCAATATCTGCCTTGCCTTCGGCCCGCCGATGGCGGCACCGGCCCATTGATCGGTCACCGAGGTGACGTGGACCTTCAGCTCCGGCCAGATCACGTCGAGGAAATACTCCAGATGCTGCATCACCTTGCCGGCATTGGCGGTGGTGGTGGTCATCAGGAAATCCTGCTCGCCGAGCCGCCATGTTGTGCCGTCGTCGAAGGCGAGACCGTCCTCGCGCAGCATCAGCCCGTAGCGCGCCTTGCCGACGGCCAGCGTCGAAAACATGTTGGTGTAGACGCGGTCAAGGAATTCCGCCGCGTCCGGGCCTTGCACGGCGATCTTGCCCAGTGTCGAGACGTCGACGATGCCGGCGCTCTCGCGCGTGGCTCTCGCTTCGCGCACATAGGCCTGCTCGATCGTCTCGCCGGGATGGCCGTAGATCATCGGCCGGTACCAGAGGCCGGCCGAATACATGGTGGCGCCGTTGGCGACGTGCCAGTCATGCATCGGCGTCAGTCGCTCGGGTTTCAGATCGCCGAAGCGTTCGGCGGCAAGCGAGCCGATCGATACCGCCGAAAAGGGCGGGCGAAAGCGCGTCGTGCCGACCTGCGGGATCGGCTTGCCCAGGGCCTCGGCCATTATGGCCAGGCCTGGTATGTTGGAACTCTTGCCCTGGTCGGTCGCCATGCCGAGCGTGGTGTAGCGCTTCAGATGCTCGACCGAGACGAAGCCTTCCCGATGCGCCAGCCGCACGTCGTCGGCCGTCACATCATGCTGGAAATCGACGAAGCTCTTTCCACTGGCCCTGATCTCGAACACCGGCGCCGGATCGGGATCGCCGGGTGCGGCTTCGACAACCGGCAAGGCCGCCGGCGCGCCGGTTCCGCCCGTCGCGGAAAAACCGGCGGCGCGACCTTCGGCGATCGCCTCGGCGGTGGAGAAACTGCCGGTGAAGGCGCCGGCGCCGATCCATTGCCGTGTTGTAGGTTTCGGCGGCAGGAACGCTTGCAACGTTTCGTTCCATTCCGCCTTGGCGCCGGCCTGGCTGGCCAGATGGATGGTCGGCGACCAGCCGCCCGACATCAGCAGGCAATCGGCGTGGATGCTGCGCGCATCGCCGGAAAGCGCGCCACTCGCCATATCGAAGCGCTGCACCTTGAAGCCGGACAGCGCCTTGCCGCCCTCGGTGGCGATCACCGCGTGGCCAGAAAAGATCTCGGCCTCGGTTTCGCCGGCCAGCTTGTGCATCTCGCTCGAAAGCTCAGGGCGTACGTCGACGATGGCGACGATCACGGCGCCGGCCTTCTTCAGCGCCAGGGCCGCGCGATAGGCGCTGTCATTGTTGGTGAACAGCCCGATCCTGTCGCCGGGCAGCACGCCATATTCATTGGCAAAACGCTCGGCCGCATGCGCCAGCATCACGCCTGGTCGATCATTGCCCGGAAAGACCAGCGGACGCTCCAGGGAGCCGGTGGCCAGCACCACCGACTTGGCGCGGATTGTCCAGTAGCGATGGCGGGGTTCGCCCTTGCCGGGCGTTTCCTTGTGGTCGGTGACGCGTTCGAGCGCAGCAAGCGTGTTGCCGTCATAATAGCCCCAGACCGTGGTGCGCGGCAGCAGGCGGACATTGTCACGGCCTTCGAGCTGGCCAGCGGCGCGCCCCGCCCAGTCGGCGGCCGGCATGCCATCGATCGTCTCGCCCGACCAATTGGCCGAGCCGCCGAAATGCGGCTCGAGCTCGGCCAGGATGACGCGTGCACCCTGATCGGAAGCAGCCCTGGCGGCCATCAGTCCGGCCGGGCCGGAGCCGACTACCAACACATCGCAAAACGCATTCATGCGTTCGTAGCGCGCCGTATCGGGAGCCGTGCCTGCCTTGCCCAGGCCGGCGGCACGGCGGATGAAATGCTCACAGAACATCCAGAAGCGCGTGCCCTTCAGCGGACCGATCACCGGTCCCATGAAGGTCTTGTAGTAGAAGCCGGCCGACAAAAGCTTGCCGCCGAGCTGGTTCACGGCACTGACATCCCAGGCAAGTGAGGGGAAACGGTTCTGGCTGATTGCGGTCAGCCCGTCATAGATCTCGACCATGGTGGCGGGAATGTTCGGCTCGCGAACCTCGCCCCGCAACACGGTGACCAGCGCGTTAGGCTCCTCGACGCCGGCGGTCAGCACGCCGCGGGGACGGTGATATTTGAACGAACGCCCGAACAGGGTGACGCCGTTGGCAAGCAGCGCCGAAGCCAGCGTGTCGCCGGCGTGGCCGGTATAGGGCGCGCCGTCGAAGGTGAAACGAATGGTCCGCAGCCGGTCTATGAGGCCGCCAGCCTCGGTACGGCGCGGGCTCATGGCTTGTCCTCGGCCCGGTGCCGCGCAACCGAATTGTGATCGCCGCGCGCGAACGCGGTGCTGGAGATCTCGTGCGTCAGCGTGTTGCGCACGACCCTGAGATGGGCGCGGCAGCCGCCGGAATGCTGCCAGATCTCATTGTGGTCACCGGCCGGGTTCAGCCGGTCGTAGACATAAGCGTTCCAGGCGTCGAGATTCTGCGAGGCGGGCTGTGGGCGCTGGCGATTGCCGTCGCCCTGATAGGTGAATTCGATCACGTCGCGCGGGCCGCAATAGGGGCAGGTGATGAGCATGGATCTCTTAAACTTCTCGTTTGACCACGATCTTGTCCGAAAACCGGTTTCCACTTTTCGCTGACGCGGACCTGCGGTTCGGGATCATGACCTAATGCAGCCGGGGCGTAGCGCCCTGGCCCTTGTCGTCGATCACCAGGCCACGGTAGAAGCGGTCGAGCGTGAAGGCCGCGTTGAGATCGTGTGGCTCGTCCTTGGCAATGGTCCAGGCAAAGCACCAGCCGGAAGCCGGCGTCGCCTTGAAGCCGCCATAGCACCAGCCGCAGTTGAGATACATGCCCGGCAGCGGACCGGTGGTGATGATTGGCGAACCGTCCATAGACATGTCGCAGACGCCGCCCCATGAGCGCAGCATGCGGACACGGGCCAGCCCAGGGAAGAGCGCCAGCATCTCGCTCATCACCTCATCGACGATCGGCAGGCTGCCGCGTTGGGCGTAGCTGTTGTAGCCGTCAAGATCGCCGCCATAGACAAGGCCGCCCTTGTCCGATTGCGACATATAAAAATGGCCCATGCCGAAGGTCAGGACCGTATCGATGAACGGCTTTAGCGATTCCGTGACGAAGGCCTGCAGCACGTGGCTCTCGATCGGCATCGTCTCGATGCCGGCGAGCCGCATGACTTGCCCGGTGCTGCCGGCCACTGCGACGGCTACCTTCTTGGCGCGGATTTCGCCGCGCGTCGTCGTGACGCCGGTGATACGGTCGCCGTCGCGCAGGAAGCCGGTGACCTCGCAGTTTTCGATGATGTCGACGCCGCGGCGATCTGCAGCGCGCGCATAGCCCCAGGCGACGGCGTCGTGGCGGGCGGTGCCGGCGCGCCGCTGCATCAGGCCGCCGACAATCGGGAAGCGCGCGGTGGCCGAGACGTCCAGTGCCGGTACCAGGCGGGCGATCTCCGCCGTAGTCATCAGTTCGGCGTCGACGCCGAGATGGCGCATGGCGTTGCCGCGCCGGGCATAGTCGTCGAGCTGGGCAGGTGTGTGGGCGAGGTTCAGGCAGCCGCGCTGCGAGAACATGACGTTGTAGTTGAGGTCGTGGGCCAGGTTCTCCCACAGCTTCATCGAATGCTCGTAAAAGCGCGTGTTGGCCGGCAGGAGATAATTGGAACGGACCGCTGTGGTGTTGCGGCCGACATTGCCGGAGCCGAGCCAGCCCTTCTCCAGCACCGCGACATTGGCGATGCCGTGCTCCTTGGCTAGGTAGTAAGCGGTCGACAGGCCATGGCCGCCGCCGCCGATGACGATCACGTCGTAGGACGCCTTCGGGTCGGGCTTGCGCCAGGCCGGCCTCCAGTCCTTGTTTCCGGTCAGCGCGTTTTTGAGAAGCGAAAAGGCCGAATATTCCGCCATTCTTATTGTCATCCATTTCAGGCTTGGCGGCAGACTATAGAGCAGGTGGCCAACGCAAAGCCAAGATTGCGCCATCGCTTTTCGACTCCCCGACTTCGATTGACCGACTCCGATTGGCCGAGTTCGATTGGCCGGCTTCGAAAAACGAGACGCCTGGGATGACTTGCCCCGTGATATGAGCCTCTTTATCAAGGACGTGCTCCAAAACTGCCGATGCCGCCCGCGAGTCGCCAGAAAAAAACATGTTCTTTCGTTTACTCCGCCTGGTCTTGATTCTTGCGCTTGTCGTCTCGGCGCCGTCGTTCGTTGCAATGGCGCAGGCACTCGGGCAGGGCGCCGCCGGGTTGATCGCAGACCAGCAGAAGGTCATCCAGAGTCTGACGGCCAAGACCGACGGTCTCGAGAAGAAAATACAGCAGGACGGCCAAGACGATGCCACCCTGGTGGAAATTTCCGGCTTCTATAAGGCGGTCTCGTCCTGGCTGAGCTTCGCCTTCAAGTTCAAGTTCCAGGCCATTCTTGCCGCGACTTTGATGGCGCTCGCATTCGCTGCAGTGCTTTTTATCGGCGGCCGACGCCTGTTCGGCCGCGTCTTCGAAGCGGATCCCTCCGTCGAGGACCCCTCCTATCTCAGCCGGCTGTCGGTGGCGTTCTGGTCGACATTGCTGCCGACGCTGGCGGTCGGCGCCTTCCTTGTCTCGACGATCTTCTTCTTCAATTATTACAATGTTTTACGCGGTGACATCGGCATCTTCCTGAATTCGCTGGTTGCCGTTGTCGCGGTGGTGTTCTGCGTCAACCGCCTGACCAACGCAGCGCTCGAGCCCCGATTGCCGAACTGGCGTCTGATCCCGGTCGAAACCGGCCCGGCGCGCTGGCTGGTGCGGCTGACGACCGCCATGGCCGTCGCCATCGGCATCAACTATTTCCTATCGGTCGTGAACGACAAGATGGGCTCGCCACTGTCGCTGACCATCGCCAGAAGCTTCATCGCCACCATCATCGTCGGCATCATCCTGATCCTTATGGGCCTACTGAAGCCGTTCAAGGCTCCCGACGGAAGCTGGCGCCCCTGGCCGGCGTGGCTGCGTTACACCGCCATCGCGCTAGGCCTATTCACCATCGCGTCGGCACTGCTTGGCTATATCGGCCTTGCAATTTTCGTCTCGCTGCAGGTCGTGGTCACCGGCACGATCCTGGTCACCGCCTATATCGGTTTCCTGTCGGCGCGGGCGATCGGCGAGGAAGGCGGGTTCGCCAAAACTTCGATCGGGCGCTGGCTAGCGGCCAATTCAAGCTACGAAGAGACCGCCCTCGACCAGCTCGGGCTTGTCGTCAGCGCCGCCATCAACATCATGATTGTGCTGGTGTTCCTGCCGCTGATCCTGTTGATGTGGGGCTTCCAGCCCGGCGACATTCAGGCCTGGGCCTACAAGCTGGCGACCGGCCTCACCATCGGTTCGGTGACGATCTCGGTCACCGGCATTCTCACCGGCGTCGTCGTCTTCATTATCGGCTATTTCCTCACGCGCTGGTTCCAGGGCTGGCTCGACGGCTCGGTGATGGCGCGCGGCCGGGTCGACACCGGCGTGCGCAATTCGATCCGGCTGGCGGTCGGTTATGCCGGCGTCGCGGTCGCGGCACTGGTCGGCATCTCGGCGGCCGGTATCGACCTCTCCAATCTTGCGCTGGTCGCCGGCGCCCTGTCCCTCGGCATCGGTTTCGGCCTGCAGAATGTCGTCTCGAATTTCGTGTCGGGCCTGATCCTTTTGGCCGAGCGGCCGTTCAAGGTCGGCGACTGGATCGTCGCCGGTGACATCAGCGGCACGGTCAAGAAGATCAGCGTGCGCGCCACCGAGATCGAAACGTTCCAACGGCAATCGGTGATCCTGCCCAATTCAAACCTGATCAACAATGCGGTCGGCAACTGGACGCACCGCAACAAGCTCGGCCGGATCGACATCAAGGTCGGCGTTGCCTATGGCAGCGACGTCAAGCAAGTGCATGGCGTCCTGCTGGAGATCGCACGCAGCCATCCGCTGGTGCTGAAGAACCCGGAACCCTTTGTGTTGTTTTCCAATTTCGGCCCGGCCGCGCTCGAATTCGAGATACGCGTGTTCCTGGCAGACGTTCTTAGTGGCAATATCGTCCAGAACGACATCCGCTTTGCCATCTTCGATGTGTTCGCCGACCAGCATATCGAAATTCCGTCGACACCGCGCGCCGTCGTCGAGACCAAAAAGCACGAGGCGTGGCCGATCGACGACGACAAGATCGAAGTCGAATTCGCCGAGCGGGAACAAGCAAAAGCTCTAGCGGCGGTCGAGGCGAAACGTCTCGCCAAGTCGGCACGCAAGGTCCGCAAGCCCGATCCTGACTAGCAGCGTGCCTTCAAGTCTTCGGAAACCAATTGCGGCATGAATGCGGCATTCAGTTGCTGTTCAGCTTGCATTGCATATAAGCTCACCTGCAAACGGCGAGAATGCCTTGCGAAATGCAACAGAGGCGGTGGCAACACCGATACTGCAAAATGTGGAAGTCTCTCGTCGCCGCCATCGCTTTTCTGGCCGTGGGCGGTTCGGCCCATGCCGCCAGCGCGGTCAACAAGGACGCCGAGACCCGCACGCTGATCGTGACGGAAGGCGGCGGCAAGACCGAGCTGGCGCTGGCCGCCGGCGAAACCGTGGAATTTTGCCCGAGCGGCTGTTTTGTTACCTTGCCGAATGGCGACCTCGAGGCGCTGACGGGTTCGGAAACCGTCGAGATCTCGGGCGGCGTCGCGCGCATCAAGTAAAGTCGACGCCATGATTTTTGAAGGCCGGGCAAACGCCCGGCCTTTTATTTACTTCCAGTAATCGGCGATGAAGGTATTCACTTTTCTTCGAAGCTGCGCAGAACGGGCTCTAGCAGCGCTTTCGTACCGAGCAGGGTGAAGGCGTAGGTCCAACTGCATTCGACGAGCTGGTGGCGCGGGCTTTTTTGGCGATGTCGCAAACAGGCTGCAAGCGCGCCGCCGCGCCGACCTATAGTCTGCTCGCAATAGAATCTTGGAGTCGCGGGCAATGGCAGGGTTTCCGGAAAAGGCGAAGGTCGTCATCGTCGGGCTGGGCGGCATCGTCGGCGCATCGGTCGCCCATCACCTGATAGAGCGCGGATGGGACGATATTGTCGGCATCGACAAATCGGGCATCCCGACGGATATCGGCTCGACGGCGCACGCCTCCGACTTCTGCTACACGACCAGCCATGATTTCCTGTCGTGCTGGACGACGCTCTATTCCATCGATTTCTACGAAAAGATGGGTCATTACGCTCGCATCGGCGGCCTCGAGGTCGCACGCGTCGGAGACGACGCCCGCATGGCGGAAATCAAGCGCAAGATCGCCTCGGCGAAGGCCTTCGGCACACGCGCCCGCCTGATCGATCCCGCCGAAATCAAGGAAAAATTCCCGCTGATCGAAGAACAGATGGTACAGGGCGGCCTGTGGGATCCCGATGCCGGCCTCGTCATCCCGCGTTCGCAGACAGTCGCCGGCAAGCTGGTCGACCAGGCGGAAGCCTCGGGCAAACTCAAGGCGTTTGCCAACACCTCGGCCAGGTCGCTCGTCATCGAGAACGGCCGCATCAAGGGCGTGGTGACCGACCGCGGCACCATCCAGGCCGACTACGTCGTGGTCTGCACGGGCATCTGGGGGCGGCTGATCGCGGAAATGGCGGGCGAGGACCTGCCGGTCATGCCGATCGACCACCCGCTCACCTTCTTCGGGCCGTACACCGAGTTCGCCGGCACCGGCAAGGAGATCGGCTGGCCGCTGCTGCGCGATCAGGGTAATTCGGCCTATATGCGCGATACCGGCGATCCCAAGACCGCCGAAGGCGGGCAGATCGAATGGGGTTATTACGAAGAAACCAATCCGCGCCTTTGCCATCCGCGCGATATTCTCGAGAAAAACGAGGCACGGCTTTCGCCGTCGCAGCGCGATCTCGACATGGAGCAGATCCTGGCGCCGCTGGAGCGGGCCATGGAACTGACGCCGATCCTGGGCGAGCTGGGCTACAATGAGAGCCATTCCTTCAACGGGCTGCTGCAGGTGACGGCGGACGGCGGTCCTTCGATGGGCGAAAGCCAGAAGGTGAGGGGCCTCTGGTATGCCGTGGCGATCTGGGTCAAGGACGGTCCCGGCATGGGCAAGCTCATCGCCGATTGGATGACAGACGGCCGCACGGCGATCGACCATCACGCCATCGACTATTCGCGCTTCTATCCGCACCAGACGAAAGAGCAGTTCATCTGGGACCGCTGCACTGAAACGGCGATGAAGGTCTACAATCCGGCGGTCCATCCGCGCGAGCCCTTCTCCAAGGCTCGCAATGTCCGCCGCTCGCCGTTCTGGGAGCGCGAGAAGGAACTCGGCGGCTATTTCATGGAGCTAGGCGGCTGGGAGCGCGCCCATGGCTACGCCGCCAACGAGCATCTGCTCGAGAAATACGGCAACCGGGTGCCGGTGCGCCAAAACGAATGGGATAACCGCCACTTCTGGCGCGTCTCGAACGCCGAGCATCTCGCCATGAGCGAGGATTGCGGCATCGTCAACCTGTCGCATTTCGCCATGTACGACGTCGAAGGCCCGGACCATGTCGCGCTGATGGAATGGCTGTGCGCGGCAAAGATCGGCGGCGACAACAATACCGGCAGGGGCATCTACACCCATTTCCTCGACGAGGAAGGCATGGTGCGCGCCGACCTGACCGTCATCCGCATGGCCGACCGCTGCCGCGTCATCGACGGCGCCGATGCCGGGCCGCGCGACTTCCAGTACATGCGCCGGACGGCAGAAGACAAAGGCTTCGACGTTACCGTCACCGACGTGACCGAGAAGTACGTGACCATCGGCATCTGGGGTCCGAACGCGCGGGCGACATTGAGCAAGTGCGTGGAAAACCCCGACGGGCTGACGCCGGAGAATTTTCCCTTTGCCGCGATCAAGCCCGTCAGGATCGCCGGCAAGGACGTGACCGCCTTCCGCATCTCCTATGTCGGCGAGCAAGGCTGGGAACTGCACATGCGCTACGAGGACGGCCTCGCTGTCTGGGACGCGCTGCGGTCGACCGGCGTGATGGCCTTTGGCGTCGAGACCTATGCCAACAGCCGCCGTATGGAGAAGAGCCTGCGCCTGCAAAACGCGGATCTGTTGACCGAATATAATCTGCTGGAAGCCGACCTTGCCCGACCGAAGGTTAAGGAGGCCGATTTCTGCGGCAAGGCAAAGCATCTGGAATATCGCGCCCGGGTGCACCAGCCGGCCATGCTTTGCACGCTTATCATGACGGACAATACCGATTCCAACGGCGTTCCCCGCTATCCGGTCGGCACGATGCCGGTGATGGACCCGCAAACCGGTGAGACGCTCGTCGACGAGCTCGGCCGCCGCTCCTTCACGACCTCGGTGGCCTATGGTCCGACCCTCGGCAAGAACATCGCGCTCGCCTACCTTCCCTGGGCGTATTGCCAGGAGGGCCGCAAGCTGAACGTCGAATATTTCGGCGAGAAATACCCAGTCGAAGTGGCCGCCGTCGGCTACAGGCCGCTCTATGACCCGGAGAACCTCAATCCGCGCAGCTAAGCATTGGGGCGGTCGCAAAAATGTGACCGAATGAGCCCGGCTCTCCACCGGGCTTTCTCTTTGTCGATCGGCGATTTTCGCTTAACGTGCGGCATGTCTGGTTTTGCCAGTGCAAGACATTTCGTCTCGGGTGCCGCCGCGCTGGCGTCGGTGCTATGGCCGGCGGCAATCTCCCGCGCCGCCGAGCCGGTCGATGTCGAACTGGTGCTGGCAGTCGACGTATCCTTGTCCATGTCGCCGGACGAGCTCGAAATCCAACGTCATGGCTATGCGGCGGCGCTGACGCATGACGATGTCCTGCAGGCAATCGGCGAAGGCGCTCATGGCAAGATTGCCGTCACCTATGTCGAATGGGCTGGCGCGACCTGGCAGCAGGTCGTCGTGCCGTGGACGGTGATCGCCAATCGTGCCGACGCCGAACGGCTGGCAGCGCAGCTTTCCGCTCATCCGCCGGCCAGTGCCAGGCGCACCTCGATCTCCGGCGCGCTGGAATTCGCCAGCGATCTCTTTGCCGAAAGCGGCTTCCAGGGCGTCAAGCGGGTGATCGACATTTCGGGTGACGGCCCCAACAACCAGGGCGCACCTGTCGATATCACCCGCGACGCCGTGATCAAGCAGGGCATCACCGTCAACGGCCTGCCGCTGATGACCAGGGGCGGGTTCACCAGCGCCTACGATGTCAACAATCTCGACCGCTACTACAGCGACTGCGTCATCGGCGGGCCGGGCTCTTTCATGATTCCGGTCAATGACTGGACGCAGTTTCCGGAGGCCATCCGCCGCAAGCTGGTGCTGGAGCTTGCCGGTCCGGCCTCGCCGCAGCGAGCGGCGGAAGAGGCGGCGCATCCGCCATTGGTGCTGGCACAGGACATCCCCGTCACCGACTGCCTGGTCGGCGAAAAAATGTGGCGCGATCGCAGCTGGATGTACAACACCCGCTAATGGCGAAGTTTGCTGCCGGTGGTGACATACCGCAGTGCAGCATCTGCTTCATTGACAAGGCTGTGCGCGTCTGTGACACAATTCTCCATCCGAACAAAAAAGGGGAACCGACATGAACAAGATCGGAATTCTTGCAGCAAGCTTGACGCTTGCCGTCGGATTGTCCGCGCCGGCCACCGCCGCTACATCGGTCAGCATCGGCATCAGCGGATGGACGGGCTTTGCGCCGCTGACGCTCGCCAAGCAGGCCGGCATCTTCGAAAAGCACGGCCTCGACGTCACCTTGAAGAAGGTGCCGCAAGCCAGTCGGCCCCTCGCCATCGCCAGCGGCGACCTGCAATGCGCCGCCACTACGGTCGAGACCTGGCTGGTCTGGAACGCTAACGGCGTGACGACCAAGCAGATATTCCAGCTCGACAAGTCCTACGGCGCCGACGGCATCGTCGCCCGCAACGACATCAAGACCGTCGCCGATCTCAAGGGTAAGTCGGTCGCGTCCTCGGCACCGGGCACGTCGCCCTATTTCATGCTGGCCTGGGTGCTCAACAAGAACGGCATGTCGACCAAGGACGTGACGGTCGTCAACCTGGAGCCGGACGCGGCGGCGCAGGCGTTTCTCGCCGGACAGAACGATGCGGCGGTCACCTATGAGCCGTTCATCTCGGCGGTGCGCGAAAAGTCCGACCAGGGCCATATCCTTGTGACCACTCTCGATTATCCGATGGTGCTCGACACGGTCGGCTGCACGCCGGAGTTCCTCAAGGCCAATCCGGATGCGGCCAAGGCGCTTGCCGACAGCTATTTCGAGGCACTTGACCTGATAAAGAGCGACCCGGCGAAATCCTATGAGACAATGGGCGCCGACGTGAAGCAGTCGGCCAAGGAGTTCGAAGAGTCGGCAAAATACCTGAAATGGGCCGACAAGGCTGAAAACAAGCAGTTCTTCACCAAGGAATTCCAGGACTTTTCCAAGACCGCCGGCGAGCTTCTGCTGCAGATGGGCTTGATCAAGGAAGCGCCCGACGTATCGACATTGGCCGACACCAGCGCCGTCGCCGACTAACCGGCAGGATTGTCGCCCGGCGGCGGCGCGTGCGCCGCCGCTTTTTCATTCCGATCAGAGGACGGTCGAAGATGCCGCGCCCCTTGCATCCGGTCTCGCCGGGCATTCGAACCGTGCTCGGCATTTCGTTCTTCGTGCTGTTCGTGGCGTTCTGGGCGTGGATCACGCTTGGCGGCCACGTCAATCGCATTTTCCTTGCCGATCCGCTGTCGATGGTGAGAGACGGTTGGCGGCTGCTGGTCGAGGACCGCTTCTGGCTCGACATCCTTATCACCATCTGGCGCGTCTTCGGCGGGTTCCTGATGGCGGCCATCGTTGCCGTGCCGCTTGGCATCGTGATGGGTGCCTGGAAGCCCGTGGAGGCGTTCCTGGAGCCGTTCGTCTCCTTCGCCCGCTATCTGCCGGCATCGGCCTTCATCCCGCTGCTCATTCTGTGGGCGGGCGTTGGCGAGCTCGAAAAACTGCTGGTGATCTTCGTCGGCTCGGTGTTCCAGATCATCCTGATCATCGCGGTCAAGGTCGGCGGCACACGGCGCGACCTGGTCGAGGCGGCCTACACGCTTGGCTCGTCCGACAACGGCATCGTGCGGCGCGTGATCATGCCGGCCAATGCGCCGGAGATTGCCGAGACCCTGCGGCTGGTGCTCGGCTGGGCCTGGACCTATGTCATCGTCGCCGAGCTGATCGGCTCGTCGTCGGGCATCGGCTACATGATCATCAACAGCCAGTCGCGGCTGGCGACAGGGCAGATCATCTTCGGCATCATCGTCATCGGCCTGATCGGGCTGTTGTCCGATTTCGCCTTCAAGGCGCTCAACCGTTGGCTGTTTCCATGGAGCCTGGCGTGAGCAAGCTGGTCATCGAAGGCGTCTCGCGTACCTTCGCCGGTGTCGGCGGTGGGCAGCCGGTCAAGGCGCTGATGCCGATCGATCTGGCGGTCGCCGCCAACGACTTCATCACCATCCTGGGGCCATCCGGCTGTGGAAAGTCGACGCTGCTCAGGATCGTCGCCGGCCTCGAAGCGCCGAGTGGGGGACGTGTTATGCTCGACGGCAGGGTGGTGGACCGGCCCGGTCCAGACCGCGGCATGGTTTTCCAGTCCTATACGCTGTTTCCGTGGCTGACGGTCGCCGAGAACATCGGCTTCGGCCTGCGCGAACGTGGAATGGCCGAGCACGAGCGCAACGAAATCGTCGCTTCTTACGTCGATCTCGTCGGGCTGAGAGGTTTTGAAAACCATTGGCCGAAGCAGCTTTCCGGCGGCATGCAGCAGCGCACCGCGATTGCCAGGGCACTGGCCAACGATCCGGAGATCCTGCTGCTCGACGAGCCGTTCGGCGCACTCGACAACCAGACCCGCGGGCTGATGCAGGAACTGCTTCTCGGCATATGGGAGCGCCGGCAAAAAACGGTGCTGTTCGTCACCCATGACATCGAGGAGGCGATCTTCATGGCGTCGCGCGTGGTGGTGATGACGGCGCGGCCCGGCCGCATCAAGTCGGACGTTGCCGTCGACCTGCCGCATCCGCGCCACTACACGCTGAAGACCAGCCCGGAATTTTCGGCGCTGAAGGCGCGGCTGACGGAAGACATCCGCGTCGAGGCGATACGCACGGCGCAGGTATAGTCGGGTCAGCAAGGCGCCTGAACGGCTCAGAGACTTCGTAAGTCCTTGATAAGTACGTATAGATGCAGCGGGTCCGTCGGCGATTGCACGAATCCGTAGCGCTCGTAAAACGTGCGGGCGCCGTCGTTCTTGGCGTGGACGACGACCGCGCGGATGCCTGCAATATCGGCCGCCTGCAAACAGCGCAGAACGGCATCGCGCAACAGTCCGCCGCCGACGCCTTTGCCTTGCCAGTCCAGACTGACCGCAAGACGCGCCAGCAGCATTACAGGCACCGGATGGCGTGCGAGACCTTTTGTCAATCGTTCGGGCGCACCCTCATATTTAACCTCACCAACGACCAGGGTATAAAAGCCGATCACAGCCTCGCCAGAGAGACCAATGTAGGTCTGCGAAGCATTGGCTTGCTGGTTTTGGAATGCATAGCGTACGAGAAAGCGATTGAGCGGTTCTTCACCGCAGTCGAACATGTCCACCAAATGCTTGCGGGCCAGTTTCTCGATCTGGAATTCGCTCACGCTGGATCGCGACCGGAAAAGATGCTTGGTTCGTTCAATAGGCGCTTGAGGCGGGGGAGATCACGCGTTGGCGCGTCGAGCGCTGCCATGAACGCGACCCATTTTTCGGCGTCGAGATGGAAGCTGCGCCGGTCGGCTAATGTTTCTTCGGCTCGCGCAAGCGCGCTTTCAAGCACGAAATCGCTGAGCGAACGGCGTTCAGTCGCGGCGGCGGTTGCGAGTGTACGCTTTGCCTGGGGGGTAAGGCGCAAGTCCAGTTTTTCCGATCTGGTGGTTCTAGTCGTCATTGATACCTCTCGATTGCCGGATACCACATGTCGCCAGACAATGTCATGACAATTTCGGCCGCCCGCGAAATGTGCTGGATCAAGCCGCCAGAAGCTGTTTGCGGTCGACGCGTTCCTGTTGCGGCGAGCGGGCGTACAACTCGCGATAGCATTTGGAGAAATGCGAGGCGGAAACAAAGCCGCAGGCGACCGCCACTTCGACCACCGGCAACGACGACTGGATCAGCAGGTGCCGGGCGCGGTCGAGGCGGATCTCCAGATAGTAACGGGCAGGGGAGCGCCCCATCTCGGTGCGGAACAGGCGCTCAATCTGCCGGCGAGACAGGTCGACATGGTCAGCGATCTCGATCAGAGAGAGCGGCTCGGAGAGATTGGCCTCCATCAACTCGATAATGGTCAGCACCTTGGAATTCTGCACGCCAAGGCGGGCGCGCAGCGGCAGGCGCTGGCGGTCGGTCGGGCTGCGCACGCGATCGGTCAGCACCTGCTCGCAGACGCGGTTGACGAGGCTTTCGTCGAAATCGTCGCCGATCAGCTTCAGCATCATATCTAGGGCGGCGGTGCCGCCGGCGCAGGTGTAGATGTTCTGGTCGATCTCGAAGAGGTCGGCGAAGACATTGGCCTTGGGGAACGCCTCGGAGAAGCCCGGCAGGTTCTCCCAATGAATGGCGCAGCGCTTGTTGGACAGCAGGCCTGCTGCGGCCAGGATATGCGCGCCGGTGCACAGGCCGCCGACGGCAACGCCGCGATTGTACTCCTCGCGCAACCAGGCAAAGGCCGATTTGTTCTGGTAGCGCTCGACATTGATGCCGCTGCAGACGATGGCCATGTTCGGCCGGTCCGGTCCGGACATCTTCTTGCGCTCTTCCTCCAGCGACGTGTTGACGGCGCATTCGACGCCGTTCGAGGCGCGCACCGGCTTGCCGTCGATGCTGGCGAGCCGCCAGCGATAGGCTTCATAGCCGAGCATGCGGTTGGCCGAACGCAACGGATCGAGCGCCGTTGCGAAGGCGATCATGGTGAAATCGGGGACCAGGAAGAATACGAACGATCGCCGGATCGGGTGCTTTACGACGTTCACGGGTAGATCCTCACGCTGCAATGGCGCGAACAGGATGTCGCGATCAGCATAGCGACATCAGGAAAAACGTTTCCTGTCAATTGGCTAGATGGCAACGGAGCCACTTTATTTGCGACACGGGTCGCAAATGGGCAATCGCTGTGCGGCGAAGGACGTGACAGGCCGCCGGATCGACCAACGAGCCTACACAGTCTGCGCACACAAAAACGCCGCCTCGGCAAAACCGAGGCGGCGCTGGATCGACTTCGAAGCAGCGCTGGGCTGCTTCCGCCAGGATTGCTGTGTCAGCTGTCTCAGGCGACGAAGCCGAGGCGCGCGGCAGCCATGGCCCCGGTCTGGCCGGGCATGGTGTTGGCCAGGCGCTGGCGTTCGAGCGCGGTCGTCAGGTTCATGTCGCGGCGGGCAAAGAGGCGGGCAAAAAGCTTCATGATCATCTCCATTCAGTTGCTCAGACGGGTCGCCTTCGCTTGATGGAGTGGGGCAGCTCGTTTGTTGATGATGATATAGGCTTACGTGAGGGGAAACTAAGTCGCAAAAGCGAAGCACTTGATATGAAAAGCGACACGGAATGCGACAAATTTGGGCAACCTGCCCAGGATTTTCGATTATTTACAATGTGTTGATTGCCAGTGCGGGCTGCTATGCGACTTGCTCATATGCGGCATGCGACGGCGACATGGCTCGGGAAAATCATTTGAATACAAACAAAAGAGGCCTGCCGGGCTGATCTGCGCGGCAGGCCTTCAGCTATTGATACACACGGTTTACTTTGCTCCAGCCCAAGATCCCACACCATGGCGAGTGCCGGTCTTGGCATCGGCAGCTTCGGGCCAGCCGATATCCTTCTGCAGTTCAATCGGCAGCGCGCGGATGGCGCGTTCCGTCTGGTAGCGGGCACGGACCTCGCTGAACTCGGTCGCGATCCGACCGATGGATGACAGGATAGACATCTCATTCTCCTTCGCGTTGGGCCGGGATGTCCCGGCGCTTGCAGCGTCAGGCGGTACACCGGGTTTGTTTCAGCTTCATTTCGTGTCGATTGCAGGTCCGTGTCATGGTTGTTTCGGGACCACTTCGATGCGTCCTGCCTTCGATGGAGTTGACTATCCTCCCAAACTGATGTTCAATCAAACGAAATGGAATGATGGTTTGCATCAGAAAAATTGAAGGTCGCTTGCCATGAACGCCCCACTCAATCATCCGCTGCCGCTGCTCGATCTCGACGTTCTGCGCACTTTCGTCGCAATCGCCGAGACCGGCAGCTTCACCACTGCGGCCAATGCGGTCTTCCGCACGCCGTCGGCCGTCTCCATGCAGATCAAGAAGCTGGAGGACATTCTCGGCCGCTCGGTGTTCGCGCGCGACGCCCGTTCGGTGACGCTGACCACCGATGGCGAGATGCTGCTCGGCTATGCGCGCCGGCTGCTGTCGATCAATCGCGAGGTGGTATCGAAGTTCATCATTCCAGACATTGTCGGGGTGGTGCGGCTCGGCTCGCCGGACGATTATGGCGAACGTGTGCTGCCGCATGTGCTGAAGCGATTCGCACAGTCGCATCCTTCCATCGCGGTCGACGTCACCATCGACCAGAGCGTCAACCTGCGCCGTCGCATGGACGATCGGGCACTCGACATCACGCTGCTCACCAACTCATACAAGACCAGCGCGATCGGCGCCGAAGTACTGCTCACCGAGCCTATCGTCTGGGCCGGTGCCAAGGGGGGCTGTGCGCATCTGCGCGAGCCGCTGCCGGTCTCCTTGTGGGAAGAAGGCTGCGCCTGGCGGGCGGGGGCATTGGAGGCGCTTGGCCGCGAGGGCCGCAACTACCGTATCGCCTATATGAGCGCGCACACGGCCGGCCAGCGCGCCGCGATCATGGCGGATCTTGCAGTCGCGCCGCTGCCGAAATCGTTCCTCGGCAGTGACATGGTCGAGCTGTGCCCGAAGGACGGCATGCCAGACATAGGCACCTACAATCTCGCCATGGTGGTGACGCCGGACGCCAGCGCGCCGGTGAAGGCAGTCGCCGACCATATCCGAGCGACGTTTGAGATGTTCAGGGAAACTGGGAAGTTCTGAGCCAAACTACGACCTGAGCGGCGCAACCAGATCGCGAGGGGTTCCGTCGCGGTCTTCCCTTTGCAGCGACAACTCTCCTGCCTTGGCATGATAACTGCCAGTTTCGTTGGTCAAGAACGTAACGATGCTGTCCCGCGCGCGTCGCGCCTCCGGCATGTCGATCAACGGCCAGACATGGAACATGCCTTGCTCGTGGACGACCTCAATTTCGACGCCGGCCGCGCGTGCCTTTTCCGCGAAGATCAGATTGTCGGGTGTAAGCAGATCGCGTGAACCGGTCAGCAGCAGCGTTTTGGGCAGCACCGACAGGTCGCCGTAAACCGGGCTGATGCGCCAGTCGGTGGGATCTATGCCGGCGCTGTAAAGCCGGATCGCCTCGCGGCCGCCGGCAATGCCCAGCCATGGATCGTTGCGTTCAGCCTCATACATTTCTGGGTTGGCGAGCGATACGTCGAGGCCGGGCGAAATCAGCACGTGGCGTGATGGCAAGGGCAGGCCGTCTTGCGCAGCCATCATGGTCAGCACGACAGCCATGTTTCCGCCGGCGGAATCGCCCATGAAGATGATGTCATTTGCCCTGGTTTCGCCGAACATCTGGCGGTAGACGGCGCCGACCATACCGAACATCGCGTGGAAATCGTGTTCGGGAGCAATGGGATAGATCGGCACGGTGATACCGAACCCGAGGCGGTCGGCCATGTCGGCGATCAGCCGCCAATGATAGGGGGTGATTTCAAAGACGTAAGCGCCGCCGTGCAGGTAGAGAATCCGCCTCCGCTCACCAGCCTTGGGCGCGATCTCGTAGACGGGAAAGCCGTTGATCGTGCGGGTTGTGATCTCCAGGCGCGACCGCAGCGACGCAGGCGGCCGATGGTTTTCCGTCTTGCGCGCATAGGCGATCCAGCGCTGCAGGTTCTCCGGGCTGGAAAACGCCTTCTTACGGCTGTACCTGAGCACGAACGAAACGACGTGGCTTTTGAGACTGGGCATGCAGATACACGGACTTCGGCTGAGCCGACTAAGAGAACCCCCGACTATTTTGAAGATTGTGTCGCCACCAAAAAAGTCAATATTTATGCAATCTCAACACGGTGGTTTGACTCCAGCTGGCGATAAAGCCTCAGGTCCATGAAGTCGCCAGCCCACCTGGGCAGCTCAGCGCCGCGGCGGCAGTGCGGCGCGCAGCCAATTGCTGGGTGCAGCCGGAGCCGCATTGCGGCCCCGGCGAATACCAAGCAGCTTGCATTTGTCGGTGAAGTTCATCCGCGCTGCATGCCCCAGCCCACCGAAAGCTGCCTTTCGCTCGAACGCGGCGACACCGGCCAGCCAATGTCCTTCTGGATCTCAGGCGGCAAGCTATTGAGGATGCGCAGCGACTTGCGCGCTTCACGTGTTTTCTTGAAGGCCGCACCATAGCGGCCGAGGCTTTCGAATATCGACATCTTGATCTCCTTTGGAGCGTTGCGGTGGCCGAAAACTGTTTCTGCCTGCCGTTCGATGCCGGTTAAATGCTCCGCACATGTATCTGGCGGATTTCACGAAAACGCGATTTCGTTTCCAGATCGGCGCGATCTGGAAACATTTGCATACAAATGAAAAATGGAAAGGCTGACAGCCTAGCGGAGGCAAGTCATCCCCGCCCGCGCCGCGCGGCGTGGCCTTCGCGCGAACGGCGCCGCGGGGCGGCGTCGCCGGCAATGCCGTCTTCGCTCACCGTCTTGCGCGGCGGCAGTTTCACCGCCGCCGACAGCTTGGGGAACGGGTCGATCTTGTTCGGGAGCGCCATGGCATAAACGAAATGTTCCTGGAATTTCGGCTCCAGCGCCGTCTCGATCTTCTCGATCCTGCTGACGGTTTCCTCGATCTCGCGGCGATAGCCGCGGTTCAAGAGCGCCATGCGGGCACCGGCGCCGGCCGCATTGCCGACGGCCGAGACCTTGTCGAGGTCGCAATCCGGGATCAGGCCCAGCACCATTGCGTATTTCGGGTCTATGAACGAGCCGAAGGCGCCCGCGAAGTGGATGCGGTCGACGTGATCGGTGTGCTGCTTTTCCATCAAAAGCTTGGTGCCGGCATAAAGCGCCGCCTTGGCAAGCTGGATGGCGCGCACGTCGGTCTGGGTAATGGTGATCTTGGGCTCGCCTTCCTTCAGCACATAGGAGAAGGTGCGGCCATTGGCGACGACGCGAGGCGAGTGGCCGCTCAGCGATCCATCGACGACGCCGTCCTCGGAAATGATGCCGGCGAGGTACATCTCGGCGACCACCTCGATGATGCCGGAGCCGCAAATACCAGTGACGCCGGTCGCCTGCACACTGTCGAGGAAGCCCGGCTCGTCGGACCAGAGTTCCGAGCCGATGACGCGGTATTTCGGCTCCAGCGTTTCGGGATCGATACGGACGCGCTCGATTGCACCCGGTGCGGCGCGCTGGCCACCGGAGATTTCCGCACCCTCGAAGGCTGGGCCGGTTGGCGAGGAGGCCGCCACGACCCGCTGGCGATTGCCGAGCACGATCTCGGCATTGGTACCGACATCGACGATCAGCATCATCTCGTCCTGCCGGTGGGGGCCTTCCGACAGCGTCACTGCAGCCGCATCAGCGCCGACATGGCCGGCAATGCAAGGCAGCATGTAAAGCCTGGCGCCCTGGTTGAGTTTCAAGCCGATATCCGATGCCTTGATGTGCACGGCGCCGGAGACGGCTAGCGCGAAGGGAGCGCCGCCGAGCTCGGTCGGATCGATGCCGAGAAACAGATGATGCATGATCGGATTACCGACGAAAACGGAATCCAGGATATCGTTACGCTGGACGTTGCCTTCGGCGCAGACCTTGTCGACGAGGCCCGAAATGGCCTCGCGCACGGCGACCGTCATGCCTTCGCGGCCGTCCGGGTTCATCATCACGTAAGAGACGCGGCTCATCAGATCCTCGCCGAAGCGGATCTGCGGATTGGAGGTGCCCGATGAGGCGGCGACCCGACCCGACAGCAACGACACCAGATGCATGGCGATCGTGGTCGAGCCGATATCGCAGGCAAGCCCGTACGCCTCGTTCTTCAGGCCAGGCCACAGAGCGATGACCCGCGCGGTCTCGCTGTCGGTGTCCTTGTGGATGGCGGCCGTCGCGGTCCAGTTGCCTTTGCGCAAAATGCCTTGCACCTGCGGCAACAGATGGAAATCGAAATCGAGGCTCTTAAGGCCCCAGTCCTTCATCAGCGCGATCTTCAGACGGTCGAGGTCGCCGAGCGGCTTGTGCATGTCGGGTTCTTCGATCTCGACATAGCACATGCGGATAGCCGCATCGCGGGCGATGACCCTGGTATCGGCGTCCTTGCGGATAGTCTGCGCGTTAATAACGGTGTCCTGCGGCACGTCGACGACGAGATCGCCGAGGATCTGTGCCGAGCAGGACAGGCGGCGCCGCTCGGGGAGCCCGCGAACGCGCTCGTAGCGCTCTTCCTTGGCGCCCTTGGGCGAGAGGTGATCGTTGGAGGAGACGATCTTGTGCTTGGCGAAATTGCCTTCCTGCACCTCGATCTGGCAACGCCCGCAAGTGGCACGCCCGCCGCACACGCTCTCGACGTAGACACCAAGCTGGCGCGCGGCATCCAGAACCGGCGTGCCGACCGGAAACCGCCCGCGCTTGCCCGACGGCATGAACAGCACGAGTGGATCAGTGATGTTGACGGGAGAGTTCATTCGTTTCCAGACTTTACTTTCTACGCTGCTCGGGTCTTGGCCACGGCAGCGATGCCGCTGTGTTTCGGTTCCTCCCCAGTCGTAAACCCATATCGTGTCGGCCAAGCCATGGCTCAACCCCGGGCCATCCGCGCTTCGCGGCCGCCGCGCCTGCGTCCGCCATTGCCATTGCCATCGCCCGGCGCGTTGACCTGCGTCCGGGCGGCAACGGCCTGGCCGCCTTCAGCAGGCTTGTAGTCCTTGTAGGTCCTGATCCAGTTGGTGCAGTTCTCGTCGGTGCCGTTCAGCACGTTGGCGCCGCGCACCGCTTCCATTTCCTGCGGCCGCACCGGGTTCATAATCGCCGAGGTCATGCCGGCGCCGATCACCATCGGGATGAAGGCGGCGTTGATGCCATGACGGTGCGGCAGGCCGAACGAGATGTTGGAGAGGCCGCAGGTGGTGTTGACCTTGAGCTCCTCGCGCAGCCGGCGTAGCAGGGCAAACACTTGGCGGCCGGCATCGCCCAGCGCGCCGATCGGCATGACCAGCGGGTCGACGACCACGTCATGCGCCGGAATGCCGAAGTCGGCACAGCGCTGAACGATCTTCTTGGCGACGGCAAAGCGCACATCGGGGTCCATCGAAATACCGGTCTCGTCGTTAGAAATGGCGACGACCGGAACGTTGTATTTCTTGATCAGCGGCAGGATGGCTTCGAGCTTTTCCTCCTCGCCGGTGACGGAATTGACCAGCGGCCGGCCCTTGGCGACCTTCAGCGCCGCTTCGATCGCGGCGGTCACCGAGGAGTCGATCGACAGCGGCAGATCGACCAGGCCCTGCACGATCTCCAGCGTCTGCACCAGCAGCGCCGGCTCAGTGGCGTTGGGATCGACTGCGGTAACGCCGGCATTGACGTCGAGCATGGTCGCGCCGCAGGCGGCCTGCTCCAGCGCATCCTTGATGACCGTCTCAAAATTGCCGGCGATCATTTCGGCGGCCAGCTTTTTGCGGCCGGTCGGATTGATGCGCTCGCCGATCACGCAGAAGGGCTGATCGAAGCCGATGATGATTTCTCGTGTCGCCGAGGCGACGATGGTGCGGGTCATGAAATCTCTCCATCGTGATATAAAGAGTTCTTTATATCGTTATCTGTTTGTGATCAAGCGAATGCTGACGATTCGCGCTGTCAATGCGCGGTTTTGACCATGTCGACCTGGGTTTCGGTGAGGTCGTCATGCAGTATGTGGTCGAGCCGGTCGGCAACGAGCTGGTCGTCGCGGCGGATTTCGCGCTTCCACGGCCGGCGGCCCTTCAGCACGCCGGATTCGTCGACGATCTCGGCGACGTATTCTTCCTGGCGATAGGCCATCACATGGACGCCGGACACACCGGGAATTTCCTTCACCTCATTGATGATGTCGATGCAGAGCTGCTTGCCTTCCTTCTTCTGATCCTGAGCGCCTTCCAGGCGCTTGACGATCTGATCGGGAATGTGAATGCCCGGCACGTTGGAGCGGATCCATTTGGCCGTCTTGGCCGAGGCCAGCGGCCCGACGCCGCACAGGATGAAGCATTTCTCGGTATAGCCGAGGTCGCGGACCTTCTGCATGTAGGTGCGGAACATCGGCACGTCGAAGCAGTACTGGCTCTGCACGAACTGCGCGCCGGCGGCGATCTTCTTGCCAAGCCGATAGGGCCGGAAATCGATCGGCGGCGCGAACGGGTTGATGGCCGCGCCAAGGAAAAGCTGCGGCGGGGTCGTCAATTTGCGGCCGGACAGGAATTTTCCGTTGTCGCGCATGATACGGCAGGTTTCGAGCAGCGACATGCAGTCGAGATCGAACACCGGCTTGGCGCCGGGCTGGTCGCCGGCCTGCACGCCGTCGCCGGTCAGGCAGAGCATATTGGCGACACCCATCGCAGCACCCCCAAGCACGTCGCCCTGGATGGCGATGCGGTTCCGGTCGCGGCAGGCGATCTGCATGATCGGGGCATAGCCCATGCGGGTCAGGAGGGCGCAGATGCCGACCGACGACATGTGGCAGTTGGCGCCGGAAGCGTCGACGGCATTGATGGCGTCGACCCAGCCATCGAAAATCCTGGCGCGGTTGTAGACGTCTTCCGGATCGGCGCTGTCGGGCGGATTGAGCTCGGTCGTCACTGCGAATTCGCCGCGTCTCAATACACGCTCCAGGCGACCACGTGAGGTGTGGCCGGGCAGGGGATCGAGCGGCAAATGGATGCCGGCCGGATTCTCGTCGGGCTGGCGGCCAATCATGCCGACGCTCCAGTGTTGGTAGTGTTCCGGGCTGCATCGCGGGCGGCCGCCGCCTGCGCGGTGACGCGCAGCCACGCGGAGGTCTCGCGCAAGGATTGGTCGACTGGTTTCTGCACGTCAAAAATCCTGTCGCCATGCACCATGTTCCGCGAGCCTTCCCAGGCCTTAACCCAGACGCACGGCATATCAGGCTCGACCTCGCAATTGCCGTTGGCGCGGACACCGCCACAAGGGCCGTTGCGCAGTTGCTTGGGGCAGTTCATCGGGCACGACATGCCGGTCGAGGAAAGGATGCACTGGCCGCACATGCGGCAGTCGAACATGAAACCCTTGACGCGCTTTTCGACGAATTTCACCGGTCCTTCGACGCGGCTGTAGCCGATGCCCTTCCACAGCGGGTGGAGGAGCAGAAACATATCGGCGAATTTGGCGTAAAACCATTCGAGCAGCCGCGAATGCCGGACCGACCAAAGCCGCACTGCAAACGAGCGCTGCACGCGCCGCTGCGGCGACACGTCGGCCGGCTTGTAGTCGGATTTCGGCGCCGCCTTCCTGACGATGGTCGCCTGGGTCAGGCCGGTCTGAGCCGTCGTCGCCGGCATTGATTGGGGATCAGACATTTTTTTTGCCGCCCGCCTTGACCAGAGCGACCAGCCGCTCGCGGTCGTATTTCGCATCGATTTCCTGAAGAGCCTTCTCCGCCTCGGCTTCAAGATCGTCACCGACTGGGATGGGTTCTGCCTTGCGCCATTCGGCAAGATAGTCGTCGGTGCCGCCGGCGCCGGTGCGCATGGCGCACATGTCGATCGCCTCGGTGAAGCGCAGCGGCAGTTCGCGCTTGGCGTTCTGCCGGCCCTTTTTGACGATGACCTGGGCGGGGATGTCGCGCCAGTAGACGACGATCAGATCGGCCATGAATTCCTGCTCCTGCAGAGCGCCGCGCGTCCAAATCGAACGCACAAACGATGCTCTACCACCTAACTTCGCTGCATCGTGTCCTCCGAAGATCGATTCCGATGTTTTGGGCCGATGCAGTGATTTCGAGCATTGCCGGAAGCGCTGTTGGGCTGCTTGTTATGGGACGACGCGGGGGCCTTCAAAAGCGACGCAATCGACGGCCGCGGTTGAAAGCGGAGTCTTTCAGCACAGGTCAGCCGGCGCGGCCATCGAAGCTTCCGACCAGCTTCCAGTGGAAGCGCACGTAACCTCGTTCGGTCGTGCCTAGATGCTCCGCGACGATCTCATGGAAGCGCGGCAGGCGGTGGAAGGGAACGGCCGGATAGGAATGGTGCTCCGAATGGTACGGCATATTCCAGGCGACGAAGCGCACCAGCGTTGTGGTGAAGGTGGTGCGGGTGTTCTCGAGCATGTTGGCGACATGCGGGCACAACGCGTGCTCGGCCAGCAGGTAGGCCCGCAAAAACGGCTGTCCTACCAGCACCGGCACGATCCAGACCCACAACAGCAGCGCCGACTGTATGGCGAGAGATGCGGCCAGCAACACCGCATAACCGATCAGGAACAGCCGTGCTTCGGCAACCACCTTGCCGCGACTCTTTTCCGGTACGAAGCCGTCGCGATTGCGGCCAGCCGCATTGGTTGCGACCACGCGGCCCATGGCGATCCAATAGGGGCCGCCCGACAGATAGCGCAGATATTGGCTGACGGTCTCCGGCTTCGGCGCCCTCAGTTCGGGGTCGTTTTCGGGGTCGTGCGTATGGCGGTGATGGGCGAAATGGAAATAGCGGAACCATGCCGGCGGCAGCAGGATCAGGAAGCCGGCCACGGCGGCAACAGCGCGATTGAGCCACGCCGTCCTGAACGCCGTTTCATGGATGGTCTCGTGCAGCGGCGTGAAGAAGAAGACGATCAGGATTCCCTGCGGCAAGACGAGAAGCGGCCAGAACGGGATGCGGGCGGCGATCAACGCGCCCAGCAGGATAACCAGCCCGCCATGGGCGGCCAGCCGGAAAATGCCTGGCCGGTCAAGCCTGGCGGTGAGGTCGCGACGGTCCTCGACCGAAAGGCCGGCAATGATGGTGCGGTGATCGATGTCGCTCATGATGCAATGTTAGCGGCGGGTGGGCATCCGGTAAATCGGCGCGTCACCAGACGCCGTTCGTTATCCCGGTCCAGAGATAGGACCAGACCGTCGGGTGATACCATTGTTTCGAAGGCAGGCCGGGCTCGACCGTGCCGAGCTTGCCGGCCAGCGCATCCCTGACCGCCTCGACGCAGATGTCGCGCGAGAACGCCGCCTGCCGCAACGCGTAGCTTGAAATCGTGTCGCCCGGCTGCGGTTTTGCCGGGTCAGCATCATCGTGCCGAGTTGACCGATGGCCGAGGCCCAGCCTTGCCGTCGCGCCCGTCCGAGAAGCAATTGCTTTTTGGATTCAGGTGCTTCGAGGATAACACTGACCGGCCCGAGTTGATCGGCGACCGCGTTGACGATCGCCCAGATATGCGAGCCGCCTTCGGTGACGACGACGATCGGTCGTTGGTTTGGTTTCGACCGTGCCATGGTTCGCGACCTCCGCAAAGACCTGTTCTTTGCGCGCGAATGCCAGGCTGACCGGGTTAACCCTTGGTGATCGGGGCTCAGCGCTTGAGTTCGAGGATGTCGAGCTTCGATTCGTAATAGGGCGCCGGGAACTCGATGCGCCATTCGCTGGCGCTGTTGCGGAAGGCATAGCCGACCTGATCGCTTTCCGGGCCGCTGCCGTAGGGCCTTGCCGGATCGTCGTTGACGTAGAAGGAACCAAGATAGATCGCGCGTTTCTCGCCATCGTCGAAGAAGCGGCCCTTGGTGCGCTGCGAGCCGGTGATCTTTTCCAGTCTCCAGCCGGAACCGTCGTCGCTCACCTTGCATTTGAACCAGCCATAGATGACGAGCGGGCTCAATCCGCCGGCCTTGATGGTGCGGCATTGCCACTTGCCGGTCAGGTCGTTGTCGGAGAAGGAAACCAGCGGCTTTGCCAGCAAGGCGTCGAGCTGCTTGACCTCGGCTGGATCGCCGGCCTTCGCCTCGTCAAGCGCTGCCTTGCGCGTCTCGCCATATTTGTCGAGCCGCGCCTTGTCGGCAGCCGTTATCAACTTCTGCACCTCGCCGTCGGCGAACGCGGGCATGGTCAAGCAGAGGACAGTTGCTGCGGCAAACATGAGGCGAGCGATCATCGGTGGCGTTTCCCTGTTGATGGCTGGAGCAGCCCGTTTTCTTGTCTGGCGCATACCTTAATGTTTCGCCACGTTCTGTCATCCGTGCTTGGGCATCGACAGCGGAAACGAGGTGGAAAGAATGCGGATCTTGCTGACGGGATCGTCGGGCTGGCTAGGCAGCGCCTTGGCACCGCGCCTGCGGGCCCTCGGCCATGACGTCACTGGCCTCGATCCCGTTCCGTCTTCGGAAACTCCAATCGTCGGCTCAGTCGCCGATCGCGACCTGGTCATGCAGGCGGTCGAGGAGAACCGCATCGAGGCCATCATCCACAGCGGCGCGCTGCACAAGCCCGACATCGAACGTTATCGCAACGAGGATTTCGTCGAGACGAATGTGCGCGGCACGCTCAACCTGCTCGATGCGGCCGCTGCATTCGCGGTTCAGCGCTTCGTGTTTACGTCGACGACATCGCTGATGATTTCCGAGGCCATACGCGCCGGTTTCACGGGAAGCGCGCGCAAGGCGGCATGGCTGACGGAAGACATGTCGCCGGAGCCACGCAACATCTATGGCGTCACCAAGCTTGCCGCGGAACATCTTTGTCGCCTTTACCAGCTCCAGTTCGGCCTTCCGTCGATCGTACTGCGCACCGCTCGGTTCTTTCCCGAAGCAGACGATATGGCGCACGTGATCGAACAGTCGGACGCCAACACCAAAGCCAATGAGCTTTTGTTTCGCCGGCTGACGGTGGAGGATGCTGCCGATGCCCATATCGCTGCCTTGGAGAAAGCACCGCAATTGGGCTTCGACATCTTCATCATTTCGGCACCAACACCGTTCCAGCCCGAGGATTGCGCGGCATTGATCGCCGATGCACCGTCGGTCGTCGCACGCTATTTTCCGGATTATCCGGCACTCTACGCGAAGAAAGGCTGGACGATTTTTTCGTCGATCGACCGGGTCTACGATGCGTCGCGAGCGAGGGACCGGCTGGGTTTCGTCTGCAAGACGAGCTTTGCCGATGTGCTCGCCGGGCTCGAAGCTGAAGAAGGCCTTGCCTAGAAGTACCGTCAAGCCAGGATTGCAGCGCTGGCCAGCTCCTTCGTCAGGTCGCCATAGCCGGTCGAGCGGCGCTCATAGGCGAGGCCGAGCATTTTCGCCGCCTTTTCGGCGACCTTGTCGAGTTCCGGGTCGTCGGTCTGAGCGATATAGATCAGCTTCTCGTAATTGCCGAAATAGTCCTTGATCAGCTCCGGGTGCTTGTCGAGGCCGAGCGGCTTCATGAAGAAGGCATCGAATTGCCGGCAGAGGAAGTCGGTCATGTAGAACGACATCATGTCGTCATCGGCGACTTTCGCATAGGCATCCATGCCCTGGTAGAAGGCAAAGCAATGCGGCCCGGCCATGCGCTCGACGCCATGCTTCTCGCAGACCCGATCGAGCAAGCCACCCGTGCCGCAATCGGCATAGCCGACGAAGATGTGTCTGTAGCCGTCGGTCTTGGCCTTCTCGATAGCCTTGTCCATGGCCGGCGCGATGCGGTCCGGATAGAAATGGAACTCCGCTGGCAGGCAGGTCAGGTCCAGATGGTCGAACCCGAGCTGCTCCTTGACCGCCAAAACCTCGCGCGCAATCATCCCGCAGGCGATGACGAGCAGCCTGTCGCCCTGATCGGATTGTTGTTTTCGCGCGGTAGTCATGGAACCAGTCTAATCCATCTTCGTTGCTGTCCAGCGAATTTATATGCTGAGGGAGACACCATTCATGAAATTGTTCCGCGTTGCGCCAATCGCTATTCTCGCCTGCGCCTTGGCTGTTTCGGCCTGCGCCAACACGGTGCGCGGCGTCGGTAAGGACATCAAATCCACTGCTAAGGCTGTTGACGATACCGTCAAGAAACCCTGATCCGCACGGCTCTAAACATTTGGGAATAAAAAAGCCGCACTGCAAGGCGCGGCTTTTCTCGTTGGTGCCGGACTTATTGGCTCAGGCCGAAGCGCGGACGTTGTGCTTGCGCTTCATGAAGTCCTTGGCGGTCTCGACTGCCACCGCGGCGTCGCGGCAATAGGCGTCGGCACCGACGGCTTTGCCGAATTCCTCGTTGAGCGGCGCACCGCCGACCAGCACAACATAGTCGTCGCGAATGCCCTTTTCCTTCATCGTATCGATGACGACCTTCATGTAAGGCATGGTCGTCGTCAGCAGCGCCGACATGCCGATGATGTCGGGCTGGTGCTTTTCGATGGCATCGAGATATTTTTCGACCGCATTATTGATACCGAGGTCAATGACATCGAAGCCGGCGCCTTCCATCATCATGCCGACCAGGTTCTTGCCGATATCGTGGATGTCGCCCTTGACGGTGCCGATCACCATCTTGCCCTGCTTTGGCGCGCCAGTGGCGACAAGCAGCGGACGCAGGATGAACATGCCGGCCTTCATCGCGTTGGCCGACAGCAGCACTTCGGGAACGAACAGGATGCCATCGCGGAAGTCCTCACCGACGATGCGCATGCCTTCGACCAGAGCCTCGGTCAACACCTTGTAAGGCGCCCAGCCGCGCTCGAGAAGGATATTGGTGCCTTCCTCGATTTCTTCCTTCAACCCGTCATAAAGATCGTCGTGCATCTGCTGCACCAACTCGTCGTCGGAGAGTTCCGAAAGGATGATCTCGTCGTCGGCCATTTTTTCTCAGGCTCCTTGCCGGCTACAACTATCGCGGCAGCTTAAAAATATCGCGCCAATACCTAACCCGCATGGGCCGGTTGTCCATAGCTGATTTGCGACTTCCCGCAAAACGAAAGCGACCGTAAATCTCTTGGAATTCTTGTCGATTTTGCGACAGGCGTTGGCGCTGGCGGGCCGTTTCGAATAGGGTGCATGGCTACGATCCGGCCAGAGACCGCAATATGCGGCCGCAAACGGATTTCAGGCCGGTACAAGAGCCCGGCCGGAGTAAATCAAGGCCAGAACGAAAGCCAGGGAAGAACGATTATGAGTGAGAACGCGCCGGTCGATCAGGAAGCGTCAAACGCGCGGCGCGGACGCGCTGCCAGCGGTGGCGCCGCAGCCCGACGGGCTGCACGTTCGGGCGGCGGCCCCGGCACACAGCTCACCTATATCAAGCGCAAGATCAACGTCTATGAAGTGCTGGACGAGGAAGGGCTGGCGCTGATCGAAAAGAACACCGACACGGTGCTGGAGGAGATCGGCATCATCTTCCGCGACGACGCCGAGGCGCTAAAGCTTTGGAAAGAGGCGGGCGCCGACGTCAAGGGCGAGCGGGTGCATTTCCCCAAGGGCCTCTGCCGCTCGCTGTTGAAGACCGCTCCGTCCGTCTACACCCAGCACGCTCGCAACGGCGAGCGCTCGGTGCAGATCGGCGGCAACGCGACAGTGTTCGCGCCAGTCTATGGACCGCCCTTCGTGCGCGATCTCGACGGCGTCAGGCGCTATGCGACGATCGAGGATTTCCGGAATTTCGTAAAACTCGCCTATATGGCGCCGTCGATCCACCATTCGGGCGGCACGGTTTGCGAGCCGGTCGATGTGCCGGTCAACAAACGGCATCTCGATATGGTCTACAGCCATATCAAATATTCGGACAAGCCGTTCATGGGCTCGGTGACCGCGCCCGAGCGCGCCGAAGACACGGTGGCGATGGCCAAGATCGTGTTTGGTGACGATTTCGTCGAGAACAACACGGTGCTGACCAGCCTGATCAATGCCAACTCGCCGATGGTCTTCGACGAGACCATGCTGGGAGCGCTGAAGGTCTATTCGCGCCACAATCAGGCCTGTATCGTCACGCCGTTCATCCTTGCCGGTGCGATGAGCCCGGTGACGGTCGCCGGCACGCTGACACAGGTTTTGGCCGAGGTTCTGGCCGGGGCATCGTTCACACAACTGATCCGGCCGGGTGCGCCGGTTCTGTTCGGCACCTTCGCCTCGTCGATCTCGATGCAGTCGGGCGCGCCGACTTTCGGCACGCCGGAGCCGTCGCTGGTCTCGTATGGCGCCGCACAGCTTGCCCGCAGGCTCGGCCTGCCGTTCCGCACCGGCGGTTCGCTCTGTGCTTCAAAAATCCCCGATGCGCAGGCCGCCTACGAGAGCGCCAACACGCTGAACTCGACGATCCTCGCCGGCACCAATTTCGTGCTGCATTCGGCCGGCTGGCTCGAGGGCGGTCTCGCCTCCTGCTACGAAAAGTTCATGATGGATATCGACCAGCTCGGCATGACGCAGAAGTTCTCCCAAGGCGTCGACCTGTCGGAAAACGGCCAGGCGATGGACGCCATCCGCCAGGTTGGCCCGGGCAGCCACTATCTCGGCTGCGATCACACCCAGGCGAATTTCCAGACCGCGTTCTACCGTTCCAACATTGCCGACAATAATTCTTACGAGCAATGGCTGGCCGAAGGCGAAAAAACCGCGCCGCAGCGCGCCAACGAGCTCGCCCGCCGCTGGCTGGAAAGCTACGAGGCGCCGCATCTCGATCCGGGTATCGACGACGGGCTGAAGGACTTCATTGCCAGGAAGAAGGCGTCGATGGCCGACGCCTTCACCTGAAAGGAGCCCGAATCAGGCGGGGCTAAAGTCGCCAACATCATCCACAAGGAAGTCTGGCGGAGCGCCTTCTCCGACCCAGACAAGAAGGGATGATCCTCGAGCGCAGCATGGTCGAAACCATCGCGGCGGCACTTTCCGCACACGGTCTCTTGCTTCGCGGCGGCTTCAATTTTGCAGGCGCTGAGAAGGCGCCTTCCGATCTCTCCGGCACTACCGCCAAATCCGTCCTGCTGGTGGGCCAGGCGGGTGCCGCACCTTGGCCGCACTTCATGCGCTGGCTGGAGAAACAGTCACAGCCGATCGACGATCCGCTCGACAGATGGTCGCGCGAAGTGATCGGCGCGGTGGCCGGAAGATTCGGGGCGCGCGCGGTGTCGCCGTCCGACAGGCCTTATCTGCCATTCCAGCAATGGGCGATGCGTGCGGAGGGGCTGAAGCCGTCACCGCTCGGCATTCTCATGCATCCGCAATATGGGCTCTGGCATGCCTATCGCGGCGCGCTGCTGTTCGAAGACGAAATTGCGCTCCAAGAACCCCGCGACATGATTCACCTTTGCGATACATGTCTGGAAAAACCTTGCCTGAAATCCTGTCCGGTAGAGGCTTATTCTGCGGATGGTTTTGCACATGAAACCTGTCTGGCCCATGTGCGCGGGCAAAACGGCGCGCCCTGCCGGACCGGCGGCTGCCTTGATCGCAACGCCTGTCCTTACGGCACCGACTATCGCTATCCGGCCGAAGTTCAGGCCTTTCACATGGCAGCATTCGCGCGTCTGTAGCGTCGCCGAATGCCGCACGAAATCTTGAAGCAGATCGCCTCACTACAGCTTGCGGCGACGGTCACCGCCGGTATCTATCGCACGTCGGGCCGGTCGGCATTGTCGGCTACTGCATGGGTGGAGCGCGGGCGCTGAACGCAGCGGCCAGCTATCCCGGCCGCATCGTTGCCGCGGCCAGTTTCCACGGCGGCAATCTGGCTGGTGACGCCGCCGACAGTCCGCACCGGAAGGCCGCTTCGCTCAAGGCAAGGGTTTATATCGGTACGGCCGGCACTGATCGCAGCTTTCCGCCCGCGCAAGCGGCGCGGCTGGCCGAAGCGCTGCGCGCGGCCGAGGTCGACCATGTCATCGAGAACTATGCCGGCATGGCGCACGGCTGGTGCGTGCCGGACCACAGCGCCTTCGATGCAGCCGGCGCCGAGCGCCACTGGAAGCGGCTGACGACGCTGTTCGCGGAGACGCTCGGTCAGGGCACGCCAACCGTTACGACGTGACGGCGCGCCAGAAAATTCTTTCCATCGCCCCAAGGAACAGCCATTAGCCTTCGTCCAACAGGCAATGATGGCGATGATGCTGGACGAAAGCGAAGCCTCCGACGCTGAACTGATCGGGCGGGCGAAGGGCGGAGATCGGGGTGCTTTCGGCAAGTTGCTCGAAAGGCACTACGGTTTCGTCTATCGCGCCGCCTATCGCTGGTGCGGGAAAAAGGCCGACGCCGAGGATATCGCCCAGGAAGTCTGCGTCCGGCTTGGCCGGGCGATCCGCGACTATCATGGCAGCGGCGCCTTCACGACATGGCTCTACGCCATGACGCTGAATGCGGCGCGCGACATGATGCGCAAGACCGCCCGCGAGACGGTCAAGACCGATGCCTATGGCGCCTATGTCCTGATTTCGGGGGAAATCTCGGCTGAGCCGGAGGACCCCGCCGAGGCGCTCTGGGCGGCGGTGCGCAAGCTGCCGGACAAGCAGCGCGATGCGGTGCTGCTGGTTTATGGCGAAGGGCTGAGCCATGCAGCCGCCGCCGAGGCGATGGCGATCTCGGAGACGACGGTTTCCTGGCACATCCATGAAGCGAAGAAACGGCTGAAGACGCTGATGCGTTCAGCCGGGGAAGTGTGACCATGGTCGACGACAACGAACTCAACAGACTGCGCGAGATCGCGACCCCGGCGCCGGACGCGGACGCAAAGGCGCGTGCCCTCCAGGCCGCGCTGCGCGCCTATGACATGGAAGAAAAAACTTTACCGGCCGCCCAAGGATCGGCAAGCGGGCTTCGTCTCACAGAGCGAGCACAAAGGCTCTGGAGCGAAATCATGCAAAAGAAACTCTTCGCCACGCCGGCCATCGCCGGGCTCGTTGCCCTGCCGATCGCCGGATACGCTGCCATGTACATGCTTGGGGAATCCAAATTCAGCGGGCCCGAATTCGGCGGGGACGATAAGATCACCGAGACACTGGCCGACAAGCCGGCGACCGTCAAACCGCCGGTCGTGGCCGAAGCAGACAAGCAGAAGAAGGCGGACGCCGACAGCGAAAGCCGTAACGCCGGCGAGGCGCTTGTGGCGCCGACATCGCCGCCGAAAGCGGAATCGACCGCAGTCGGCGGGTTGACCCAGCAGGACGTGCTCACCCGCAATGCTCCCGAACCGGCGCAGAGTGGCGAGTTTGTGCTGAATGGCGGCACCAGCACCGCGGCTCCGGCCGTCGATGGCGGCGCGCGGGTCGGTCGCATGCCTGGCACGGTTGCCGATTCCAAGCTGATGGCACAGCAGCCTGCCGCTGCGCCGGCCGACCAGATGCTGCCGCAAGAGGAAAACCGCGACCGCGTCGAGAATTTCAAGACCAACCCGGTGCATGCCGCACTGGAAGATCCGGTCTCGACGTTCTCTATCGATGTCGACACCGCTTCCTATTCCTTTGTGCGGCGCTCGCTGAAGGAAGGTTTTATTCCGCAAGCCGATACGGTGCGCGTCGAGGAGATGGTCAACTACTTCCCCTATGACTGGAAGGGACCGGACTCCGCCTCGGCGCCGTTCAACTCGACCGTCAGCGTGATGCCGACGCCGTGGAACGAGCACACCAAGCTGATGCATGTCGCCATCAAGGGCTTCGACGTGAAGCCGGCCGAGCAGCCCAAGGCCAATCTGGTCTTCCTGATCGATGTGTCGGGCTCGATGAACGAGCAGGACAAGCTGCCGCTCCTGCAGTCGGCCTTCCGACTGCTGGTCAACAAGCTGAGACCTGACGACACCGTCTCGATCGTCACCTATGCGGGCGATGCCGGTACCGTGCTGGAGCCCACCAAGGCTTCGGAAAAGGACAAGATCCTCGCTGCCATCGATAATCTGACATCCGGCGGCTCGACGGCAGGCGAGGCCGGCATCAAGGAAGCCTACAGGCTGGCGCAGAAATCCTTCGTCAAGGACGGCATCAATCGGGTGATGCTCGCCACCGACGGTGATTTCAATGTCGGCCAGACCGACGATGACGATCTGAAGCGGCTGATCGAAAAGGAGCGCAAGACAGGCGTATTCCTGTCGGTGTTCGGCTTCGGCCGCGACAATCTGAACGATCAGATGATGCAGACCATCGCCCAGAACGGCAATGGCACCGCTGCCTATATCGATACGTTGGCGGAGGCCGAGAAGGTACTGGTCGAGGATGCCTCCTCGACACTGTTCACCATCGCCAAGGACGTGAAGATCCAGGTCGAGTTCAACCCGAACAAGGTTTCGGAGTACCGGCTGATCGGCTACGAGACCCGCGCCTTGAATCGCGAGGATTTCAACAATGACCGGGTCGACGCCGGCGAGATCGGCTCAGGCCATTCGGTCACAGCGATCTACGAAATCACGCCTAAGGGCAGCGGCGGCGAACAGATTGATCAACTGCGCTATGGCCAGGCCTCGGTGAACAATGGCGGTGTTGCCAATGCCGACGAATATGCCTTCGTCAAGATCCGCTACAAGCTGCCGAACGAGGACACTTCGAAGCTGATCACCACGCCAGTAACGTCAGCCAACGAAGTGGCGTCGTTCGACCAGGCCAGCACCGACCAGCGTTTCTCCGTTGCGGTTGCTGCCTTCGGCCAGAAGCTGCGCGACGAGGATGCGACCGCGAAGTTCGGCTACGACAAGATCATGCAGATTGCCACCGCCGCCAGAGGAGCCGACCCGTTTGGATACCGGTCCGAGTTCCTCTCGCTTGTGCGCCTTGCCTCGGCGCTCGGCGGTAACCGGTAGTGGCAATGAGGGCCGGTTTCTTTCAGATGGGATCGTTCTGATAGGGGGAGCCGGCCTACGGGCGGGTGAGGCAGGCCGGCGAGGGAAACCTTGCCGGCCTTTTTTCCGCGGCCGCACTGCTTCGCGCGGACCGCGTCGCAGACGAAAGTGTCAGGCGCGTCCGCGGCGCCGCTCGCGGCGGGCTTCGCTAGTCTCGGCGACGTTGACCGTCGCCTGCTTGTTGCGCATAGGGCCGATGCGTTCGACGATCTGCTCGACGGTTGGGCGATCCGACTTGGTGTGCGCATCGAGCGCCTTGCGCATGGCGGCAAGGTGCTGGAACGAGGTACCGCAGCAGCCGCCGACGATCTTGGCGCCGGCATCGACGGCTAGGCGCACATAGTCGGCCATCAGCTCGGGCGTGCCCGAATAATAGATCTCGGCACCGCGAAATTCGGGAATGCCGCAATTGCCCTTTACGATCACCGTTGCTTCCGGCTTCGCCTCGGTCATGTCGAGCAGCGAAGCGAGAATGTCGGAGGCGCCGACGCCGCAATTGGCGCCGACACCGAGCGGCGTCTGCGACAGGCCATCGACGACGCCGTGAATGTCCTTTGGCAGCAACCCCATCATGGTACGCCCGGCGGTGTCGAAGGAACCGGTATAGGTATAAGGCAGGCCGACGCGGATAGCAGCTTCGGCGGCGGCACGGATTTCGTCAGGCGCCGACATGGTCTCGATCCAGGCGACTTCGGCGCCGCCGGCCTTCAGCCCTTCGATCTGTTCGGCAAAGGCCTCGACCGCCTCATCATAGGTCATGGCGCCGAGCGGCACCAGCAGCTCGCCGGTCGGGCCGACGGAGCCGGCCACGATCACCTTGCGGCCAGCCTTTTTTGCAACGGCGCTTGCGATCTCGGCGGCGCGCTTGTTCAGTGCATAGACCCGGTCCTGCGCATGATGCAGCTTGAGCCGATGGCGGGTGCCGCCAAAAGAGTTGGTCAGGATGATGTCGGCGCCGGCATCGACAAAGTTCTGGTGCAGGCTGGTGATGGTATCGGGTGCGGTCTCGTTCAAGAGCTCGGGAGCCTCGCCGGCCTCAAGGCCCATGGCGAACAGATTGGTGCCGGTGGCGCCATCGGCGAGCAGGACGCCCTTTTCGGCAAGCAGCGCGTCGATCGGATTGGTCATTGTGGAATACGCCTTCCCGGAGAATTATTGAGATAACGATATAAAGAATTCTTTATGTGACGTCAATGTCGGCGTGGGAAACAACCGGTCAAAATCGCATCTCCGCCAGCTTTCGTGTGAAGCTGGCCGCCTCATGCGCGTTGACGTCCGCGGCACGGATCAGATTGTCGAAATGGCTGGTCAGGATGCGGATCGGCTGCGTGGCGTTCAGCACCAGATACATGTCGCCGACGTAAATGGCAGCGCGATAAGGTCCGAAGATCGTGTAGGGGATCGAATAGCGCATCCGCCCGTCATAGAGAAACAGGCGGAAGGTGGGATAGAGGTCGTCGAGCAGTGTCGCCATGTGCAGGAGTTGCTGGTGGCGGTCGGCCTCCGGAAAGCGGTCCCACACGCCCAGCCCGCGCGCGAAGATCTCCAGCGTGTGGCGCGGCATACAGACTTCCATGTCGGTTTCGGGCCGTCGGTTGTAGTCGATGCGATACTGCGTTTCGCCGGCCTGTGCCTCGCGGCTCTTGTTGGCGATGACGGCTTCATAGTCGACAAGCGCCTCGGTGCGCAGAAGATCGGGAATGCCGGCCGGCACGTAGCGGATTTTCGTTCCCGCCGCCTCGGCATGCCAGCGAGCCAGCAGCGTGCGGTCGAAGCCGTCCGGCGCCTCCTCGATCTCAAGGCTCTCGCGGATTTCACCGGTGACGCCCTCGTCGTGGCTGAGGCCGAGCAGCCAGTCGAGCGAGACTTTGAATTCGGCGGCGATGTTAAGCAGCGTTTCAGCACGGGGAAGGCGGGTCGAGCCGCCGGAGAGCAGCTGCGACAGTGCCGAACGGTCGATGCCAACCGCACCGGCGAACGCTGACTGGTTCAAATCGGACCTTGTCAAGAGCATTTTCAGGCGCTCACGAAAGATCGTCGACAGGTCGCGTTTGTCCAAATCTCTACTCTCCCTGAAGTGAGCAAAAATTTGCGCCGAAGCGGTCTATATGGCGTTTCGAGCGCAAACGAATCTACGAGCTTGTTTACAACAGATAACATCTGCAGCTGAAAATGCGCAATCGCAACAGTTTGTGCGCTTTATCGCGTTGCAGCGATGCAACGCTCCTGACACAATGCTGTCAGGAATCAAATCGGGTTCCGGCGACTGGAAGGCAGTGGTCGATAGCATGACGAGCATGGGTAACAGGCGACACGGCGCAGCGGCCATCGAATGGCCGACCGTGTTTCTCGCACTTCTCTGCTACGGCGGCTGGCTCGCTGCCGGCTTTCTGCTCTGGCCATCCTACCCGCTACTGGCACTCGTCTTTCTGACCCTGATTACGGCGCTGCAATCCTCACTGATGCACGAGGTCCTGCACGGCCATCCAACCCGGAACGCGCGGCTCAACGAAGCGTTTGTGTTCCTGCCGATTGGTCTTGTCTGGCCGTTTCGCCGGTTCAAGACCATTCACCTGCGCCACCATGCAGACGAGCGCCTGACCGATCCGCTCGACGATCCCGAAAGCTATTACAAGGCGCTCTGGCAGCACGAGGGACTGCCGTCGGCGATGAAATTCCTGCTGAAGATCAACAACACAATGCTCGGCCGTTTCGTGCTGGGCCCGTGGCTGTCCTGCATAGGGTTCTTCATCGACGACGCCAGGCGGGTTGCCGCGGGCGACAAGGTCGTCCGCAAGGCCTGGCTGCTCCACGCTATCGGCCTCGCCATCGTGCTGCCCACCGTGCAGTTCGGCTTCGGCATGCCGTTGTGGCTTTACGTTCTGGTGCCGGTATGGCTGGGACAATCGCTGATTTCGATCCGCACCTACGCCGAGCACCAATGGTCGGAACATCCGGAAGGCCGCACGATCATCGTCGAGCGCTCGCCGCTGTCCTTTCTGTTCCTCAACAACAATCTGCATTTCGTCCATCATAAGAGTCCGACGGTGGCCTGGTACAGGCTGCCGAAGCTGTTTCGCGACCGCCGCGACGAGTGGCTGCGGATGAACAATGGCTACGCCTATCCGAACTATTTCGCGTTGCTCAAGGCCTATGCCTTCAAGGCGAAGGAGCCGGTCGTCCATCCCGTGCTGCGGCGCATGCCGGAACCGGGACGCGCATTCAAGCCGCGTGTCAGGGCACGCAGCCTCAATGGGCTTGGCAGCGCACCGGTACCCGCCGAGCCGCCGAAAGAGTGATTCTTGCGTTGTTGCAGGCGGTTCCGCGCGGACGACGCTTTCCTGAACTTGTCAATTTCCCCGCATAACGGTCAAATCCCCGACATGAGCGAATTCATTGCGGCTTTGCCGATGTATGACTGGCCGGAAGCGCGGGACGAGGTCGACGCGCAATGGGCGCGGTTGCGCGATACTTTCAGACAAAGAGGCATCGATGCGCCGGAGACGATCATCCGCCGCAATGGCGATTTGCCTCCAGTGCCTGGCGGTATCCGAGACGATCAGGGAAAACCCGTCGCGCCAGATCCGGCGACATTGCCGCCGGACGAGCTGGATTTTCACCGGCTCTGGCTGCACCCGGCGCTGCTCCTTGCGCAAACCTGTTGGGGACCGATGGAACTCGGCCTGTCGCAACGTGTCCAGCTCGTCGGTCAGCCGCGTTATGATGCCTTCGAGGGTGGACAGGGCGAACTCTATTCGAGCGCCATCATCATGAGAGCGGGCGAGGCACCGCAGGCAAGGTCGCCGGCCGACGGCGGTGCCGTCATTCCGCTCGATCTGCTGCGCGGCCAGCGTTTCACCTTTAACAGCTTGGATTCCATGTCGGGCATCATCGCGCCAACTCGCGACCTGCAAGCATTGGGCGAGAGTCTGGACATCTTTTCCGCGTTGAGCGAAAGCTGTGGGCACCGTGCTTCGATCGTTGCTGTTGCCGAGGGCAGGGCCGACGTCGCGGCGATCGACTGCGAGAGCTGGGCGCTGGCGCAGCGTTTCGAGCCTGCGGCCCAGAAGGTGACGGTGGTCGGCTGGACAAGGCGTCGCAAAGGCTTGCCGTTCATCACGGCAAGGACAACGCCGGAAACGATCGTCACCACGATGCGCGAGGCGATCGCAGCGCTCACATAACCGCGTCGCGTTCGGTCGGCCTCATGCGAGCACTTTAGATTCCTGTTTATGCATGTCGTTATCGCAGAACCGCTGCACACCCTCGGGTCAAGCCCGGGGGCATGCTTTTGTGGGACATGCATTAGCAGCCGCCAAGCAGCCGATTGTCGAGCGGGTAGGTCGAAAGCTTCTCGTTGCCGGTTTCGGTGATCAGGATCTGTTCCTCGATCTTGGCGCCTTCGTAGCCGCCAAGCCGACCGATATAGCTCTCGACGCACAGCACCATGCCAGGTTCGAGCACTCCGTCGGGTGTGTCGTCGGTCCAGTCGCTAGCATGCGGCAAAGTCGGGTATTCGTCGGCAAGACCGACGCCATGATAGAGCACCCCATAACGGGCGGGGAAGCAGTCCCCCGGCGGCACTGACGAGCGCTCGACGAGGTCGCGGAACGATACGCCCGGCCGCATCAGCTCCGTGTTGTTGGCGATCTGGTCGGCGGCGATTCGGAACAGGTCGCGCTGCTCCTGCGACGGCGGCGCGTCACCGCAAAGCCAAGTGCGCGAAAGGTCGGCGCAGAAGCCGTAAGGACCGATCAGGTCGGTGTCGAAGGCGACGAGCTCGCCGGCCTCGATCGTCCGCGACGAGCACTCCTGGAACCACGGATTGGTGCGCGGACCCGACGACAGGAGCCGGGTTTCGATCCATTCGCCGCCGCGCGCGATGTTTCCGCGGTGGAGTTCGGCCCACAATTCGTTCTCGGAAATCCCCGGCCTCAGCGCCTGCTCCATCTCACCCATCGCTGCCTCGCAAGCGACGATCGCGCGGCGCATGGCAAGGATCTCGTCGGGCGATTTGATCAGCCGCGCATTTTCCATCACCGCCTCGCCATTGCCGGTCGAAATGCCGAGACGGGCGAGCTCTTCGATGCCCTCGGGATTGATGTGGTCGATCGCGATACGGCGATTGCCCCCGCCGTGTTCCAATACCAGCTCGGCGATGCCGGCTGCCCAGCGGCGGACTTTTTGACCGGTCAGCTCGCCGCTGTACAGATAAGCCCACGACACTGCCGGCCGCACCTCGTCGACGACGCCGGAATGATCGGAAAGATGCTCGCAGGAGAAATAGTCGAACAGCACCACCGGGCCATCGGTGGCGACGAAACAATGCCTGGTCCGATTGTGTGCGACCCAGAGCTGCATGTTGGTCGCATCCGTCGCATAGCGGATGTTGACCGGATCGTAGAGCAAGGCTCCCGCATAGTCGCGGCGCTTCAGCTCGGCGCGGATGCGCTCGAGCCGGTATCGGCGCATGGCGGGCAGGTCAGGAGCAGCAATTCCCGCCGCCTGCCATTCGGTTTCCGCCAGCGCTCCATAGCCCAGCGCATGCTGGTTGAGTTCAGCGGCCTTCAGCCGCGATTTTTTGCGCAGCACATCGTTCGAGCCGTCCGGCTCGAACGGCATGATCTTGCGGTGATGACGGGGCCGGTCAGTCGGGTTCCTGTCCACCCTCGGCTCCTCCGCTAACGTCTTCTTTTGGCGCCGTGGCTCCTCCCACCGCCATTCTCTTCAATCTTACATAGGCGCCGGGCCGGGTGGACTTGCCGGTGCCACGCAACAGCGGAACCATCATTTGCCGCGGCTGGCCGTCCGGCTCATAGCCGGCCACTTTGAGCTGCTCCAAAATGACCGGACGCGGATCGTCGCGGTCAAGCCAGACGAGTACGGCCGGCTCCTGCATCAGCATTTCGAAATTAGGCACTTCCTGGTCAAGTGCGACCAGTTTTTCGTCGACCAGCCGCAGGTTTCCGACCCATGCACCATCAGATATTGCGGTTTTGACCGGTCCGTCCGCAGTCAGTTGGCGATAGAGGGCCGGGTAATCCACGCGGATCATCCGCGACAGACCACTGGTCCCGTTTATCTGGACGTACCAGGTGGCGGGCGCGAGGAGCACGGCGATGATCGCTCCAGCCGCGATTACCAGGAGCTGCGCATTCCTGCCGCGCGGCGTCAGCCGTTCCATAGTGGCGACGATGGCCGGCGGCAACATGAACAGGACCGGTAGCAGCCAGCGATCCTTGACCACCGTCACGCCGGTGGCCAGTACAAGTATCGCAAGCATGGCCAAGCCGAGCGCCAAGGTACGCCGCAACAGAATTTCCCGAGCCGGACCTTTCGGGTGCCACTCGGAGAAACGAAACCCGGCCAGCCCGAAAGCCAGCGCGGAGACGAGCACCGGCAAGACCGCGAAATTGAAGGTCCCCATGATAAACTTGCCGGCACCGACAAAGGCCGCCGCCATGCGCCCTCGTTGCGAGTCTATTCCGAACTTCTCGCCTCTCGACAATAAATCGGCGGGATGCATGAGGCTCCAATAGGTGGTTGGCGCCAGCACCAATATCGCGACCGCTATGCTGATGGCGAACTTCGGATCGAGGATTACGCTGCGCCATTCGCGCAGCGACAGCACTGCCGCAACAAGGGCTATCACGAGAAAGACATCATTATATTTGGCAAGAATTGCAGCCGCCGTGGCCAAGCCAAACGCCGCATAGGCGACCATGCTTCGCCGCTCGAGAAGATAGGCCATGGCAAGCAGGAGCAGCGAGCAGAAGGCGACGACGGCGACGGAATGCGACAAGGCGCGCTGCGATTCCCAGACGATCTGCGGGATCGTAAACAGACCGAACATGGCCGCCGCCGCTGTCGCTTTGGTGTAGCCGAACCGCCGCATGGCGGCGAACACGCTGCAGGCGGCGAGGAACAGCACGGAGTATTTGACGAGCTTCAGCGTGAAGATACTGGTGCCGAAAACATGCGCGGCCAGCCAGTTGATCCAGGTGTAGAGGGGTGGTTGCGAGCCGCCATATCCAGCCCAGAGATACGGTATATAGATCAGCTGCTCCGCATCATCGATGCCGACGCCGGTTCCCGCCCAAGAGCTCAACAGGGACAGTATGATGGTCTGCAAGGCGAAGTAAGCCGCGACCATGACAATCGCCGCCGGGAACGGGCCGATCCGTCCCTCGGCCAGCCACTCGGCCCATCTCAGATTGTACTTCAATGAAATCTCATCGCCCTTGCCAGCAGAGTGTTGCCGGCTGCGCTAGCATGAAGAGCATGCTCCGCACAATGCGACCGGCTGGCTGCGCCTACGTCCTCATCCTTTCGCCGCTCGGATCGAACGGCGGTTCGACATTGATGCGTGCGGGACGCCGGTGGCCAAGGATTTCGATCTCGAACAGGCCGGCGCTCTCGTTCTCGGCAAGCGCTGCCGGTACATAGCCTTGCGCCATCGACTTCTCGACATAATGCGCATAGCCGCCGGAGGTGATCCAGCCGACCACGCGCCAGTCGCCGTCGACAATGCCGCGCACGGCAGACGCGCCTTCGGCGGCGTTCGAGCCGCGCACTTCCTTGCCGCCCGCGTCGAAGCGCGGTGCACCGTAGCCATGCGGCTTTTCCACGGTGCCGTAATCCTTGCCGCCGACTTTGGCCCAGATCGGCTCGTCGCCCATGACGTCGGCATCCGCGGCATCGACGATGAAGGAAACGCGGCGCAGCTTCGGCCCTGCCGCCTGTTCCCTGGCTGCCGCCTCCCGGCCGATGAAATCGTTCTTCTCCAGCTTGATGAAGCGGTCCATCGAGCCTTCGAATGGTCCGTAGATCGGACGTAGCTCGCGGAACCAGGTCGGGAAGTTCTTCTCAAGGCGCATCGAGAGCAAAGCCCGCATGCCGAAATCGATAAGGCCAAACTCTTCGCCAGCCTCCTTGATCGCCTTGTAGACCAGGCGCTGGTAGGCGGGCGCCATCCAGATCTCATAGCCGAGGTCGCCGGTGTAGGTGATGCGGTTGACCATGCAGGGCGCGCCGCCGACCGCCATCTCGCGGAAATCCATGAAGCGGAAGGCCTTGGTCGAGATGTCGACATCGACCAGTTTCTGCAGCAGGTCACGCGATTTCGGCCCGGCGATGGAGAGGCCGACCAGCGTCTGGTCGAAGCGGTGGATGCGCACCTCTGACGCCCTTGGGCCATCCTTCGGCAGATGCTTCTCGAACCAGCGCATGTGGTATTTCTGCGCTGCCGAAGAACCCCAGATCATGAAGCGTTCTTCGCCCGCCTTGGCGATGGTGAAGTCGCCGATCAGCCGGCCGAACTCGTTCAGCATCGGCGTCAGCACGATGCGGCCGGTCTTCGGCATGCGATTGGTCATCAGCCGGTTGAGGAAGTCCTCGGCCCCTGGTCCGGAGACTTCGTATTTGGCAAAGTTGGCGATCTCGGTGACGCCGACCTTCTCGCGGGTGGCGCGCACCTCCTCGCCGATCGGGCCGAAATCATTGGAGCGGTGGAAGGACACGACGTCCTTCGGCTCCGAGCCTTTCGGCGCGAACCAGAGCGGGGTTTCGAGACCCCAGCTGTCGCCCATGACGGCGTTGTTGGCGAGCATGGTGTCGTAAAGCGGGGTCGTCTGCGCCGGTCTTGCCGCCGGCAATTCCTCGTTGGGAAAGCGGATGGAGAAACGGCGCGAATAGTTTTCGCGCACCTTTGCGTTGGTGTAGCGCAGCGTTGCCCATTCGCCGAAGCGGGCCACGTCCATGCCCCAGACGTCGAAGCCGGGGTCGCCATGGACCATCCAGTTGGACAGCGCCAGGCCGACGCCGCCACCCTGGCTGAAGCCGGCCATGACGGCGCAGGCGCACCAGAAATTGGTCAGGCCCTGCACCGGGCCGACCAGCGGGTTGCCGTCCAGCGCGAAGGTGAAGGGACCATTGATGATCTGCTTGATGCCGGCCTTCTCGATGCCGGGGAAATGCTTGAAGCCGATCTCAAGCGACGGCGCGATGCGGTCGATGTCGGGCTGCAGCAGCTCGTGGCCGAAATCCCACGGCGTGTTGACCGGCGACCACGGCTTGCAGGCCTTTTCATAGGTACCGAGCAAGATGCCGTTGCGCTCCTGGCGGGTATAGATCTCGCCCTTGAAATCGAGCACGCCGATCATCTCGCGGCCGGTCGACTTGTTGAATTCCTCGACCTCCGGCATCGGCTCGGTCAGGAGATACATGTGCTCCATGGCCAGCACCGGCAGTTCGACGCCGACCATGCGACCGATCTCACGCGCCCACAGGCCGCCGCAGTTGACGACATGCTCGGCTTTGACCGTGCCTTGCTCGGTGACGACGTTCCAGGTGCCGTCGACCTCCTGCGTCAGTTCGACGACGCGGTTGCGCAGCACGATCTCGGCGCCCAGCTTCCTGGCGGCCTTGGCATAGGCGTGGGTGGTGCCGGAAGGATCGAGGTGGCCCTCGACCGGATCCCACATGGCGCCGACGAAATTCGTCTCGTCCATCAGCGGGAACATCGCCTTCGCCTCGGACGGCGTGATCAGTTCTGTGTCCATGCCGAGATAGCGGCCCTTGGCGTGGGCGAGCCGCAGGAAGTCCATGCGCTCGGGCGTATCGGCCATCATCACGCCGCCGGTCAGGTGCAGCGAGCAGGATTGGCCGGAAATCTCCTCGATCTCCTTGTAAAGCTGCACCGTATAGGCCTGCAGCTTGGCGACGTTGGGATCGCCGTTCAGCGTATGGAAGCCGCCCGCCGCATGCCAGGACGAGCCGGAGGTGAGCTCCGAACGCTCGATCAGCAGGATGTCGGTCCAGCCAGCTTTGGCCAGATGATAGAGCACCGAGCAGCCAACGACCCCGCCGCCGATGACAACCGCTTTTGCATGAGATTTCATTAAGATAATTCCGTTTTTGAAGAGATTGAATCGAGTGAGCGGGGCGCGAAAACAAAGCGGAGGTCGAATACGGCGATGTTTTCGGCCAGCCTGCCATCAAGACGGAGTGGGGGTCGACTACTCATCAGATGATCAGAAATCGGTCGGCGCGCCGCCTTCGGCCCGGCGCTTGTCGACGAAAGCGTTGAGCTCCTCGCGGATTGCCGGGTCCATATAAGGCTCTTCATAGGACGCCAGCCGTTCCTTCCACACGCGATTGGCCTTTTCGAGTGCGGTCGGCGATCCGGCCTCAACCCAACTCTCGAAATTGCGCCAGTCGGAAATGATTGGCGCGTAAAACGCGGTCTTGTAGCGGTCCTGCGTGTGCTGGGTGCCGAAGAAATGGCCGCCGGGGCCGACCGATTGGATGGCGTCGAAACCGAGCGCTTCCTCGGAAAGATCGAGCGGCGTCAGGAACTCGGCGACCATCTGCAAGAGGTCTATATCGAGGATGGTCTTTTCGTAGGAACAGCGCAGGCCGCCTTCGAGCCAGCCGGCCGCATGCATCATCAGATTGCCGCCACCCTGAATGGCGCCCCACAGCGAGAACACGCTTTCATAGGCGGCTTGCGCGTCGACCGTGTTAGCGGCGCAGGTGTTGGAGGTGCGGTAGGGGATGTTGTAGCGGCGGGCGAGCTGCCCGCCGACCAGCTGCGCCTTCATATATTCCGGCGTGCCGAAGGCCGGCGCGCCGGACTTCATATCGACATTCGAGGTGAAGCCGCCGTAGCCGACAGGCGCGCCCTTGCGCACCATCTGCGCAAAGGCGATGCCGGACAGCGCCTCGGCATTCTGTTGCACCAGCGCGCCGGCAATCGTCACCGGCGCCATGGCGCCGGACAGGGTGAAGGGCGTCACGATGACCACCTGGCCCTTGCTCGACATCTGGATGATACCTTCCATCATCGGCACGTCGAGCTTGAGCGGCGAATTGGTGTTGATGATGGTGAATACCGACGGCTCTGCGAGCAACTGCTCATGGCTGATGCCGCGCGCGATCCTGGTGATCTCGATGCCGTCGACGTTGCGCTCCTTACCGAGCGAATAGATGTGGAACATCTTATCGGTCAGCGTGGCGAGGTCACGGATGCATTCGAGGTGGCGCACGGACGGATGGATGTCGATCGGCTCGACCGGGTAGCCGCCCGTGCAGTTCAATATGTTGTGCATCTGCGCAAGCTTGAGGAAGTTGCGGTAGTCCTGCTGGTTGCCTGGCCGACGGCCGCGGTCGACGTCTGAGCAATTGGGTGCCGACGCCATCATCGAGATGATCAGATTATCGCCACCAAAGCGCACATTGTGCGCCGGGTTGCGGGCGTGGATAGTGAATTCCGGCGGGCAATGGGCAACCAGTTCCAGGATCATGTCGCTGTCGAAGCGCACCCGCTCACTGCCTTCGCGGACATCGGCACCATGCGCCTTCATGATGCGCCGGGCTTCGTCATGCAGCACGTCGACGCCGATTTCCCGCAGCACGCGTAGAGAGGCGAGGTGAATTGATTCCAGCTCGTCGTCGGAAACCAGCCGGGTCGGCGTCAGCGGGTTCTTCAACTGCCGAAACGGCGGCTGCTCAAACGCCGTCGAGCCGCCGGCACGCTTCCCCGCGCGGCCGCCGCGACGGGCGCGGTCGTTTGCCAGTGCCGGTTCGGCGGGCTGAAGGGCGGCGATCATGATAGTCCTCGTACGCTGCGGCAATGCGGCGGCATAATGGACCGCCGGCCGTCCGGCCATTGCGGAGGCGGCGACCACTAGGGCGAGGGAAGCGACATGCCCTGAGGGCAGCCGGCGGGATCGCCAGCCTCTTGATCGCGTTCCGGCTGGCGCAAGCGGTTTTCGTTGCCGGTGCTTACCGCGAAGGAACCGAAACGCTAATCCTGCATCATGGACCGGGCGGAACAAAGCAGCGGCGAAATAGGGCAATGGGCGGCGATCACCGGCGTGATCGCCACCGTTTCGGTGTTCGCCATCGCGCAAGGGCTGAGCTATCCGCTGTTGAGCTTCATCCTGCAGCGCCAGGGCGTCTCGCCGGCCATAATCGGCCTGTCGGCGGCAATGACGCCGATCGGCTTCATCGTCTCGTCGCCGCTGGTTCCGGCGCTAGCGCGGCGTTTCGGGGCAGGGCGCACCGCGCTTACGTGCGCGGCACTTTCCGCGCTGGTGCTGGCGCTGATCGGCTGGACCCAAAACGTCTATCTGTGGTTTCCGCTGCGCTTTTTGATCGGCGCCGTCACCAACCCGCTCTACGTGCTGAGCGAAGTCTGGGTGATCGCACTGGCGCCGCCGGCACGCCGCGGCCGCGTCATGGGCATCTATTCGACCATCATTTCGGCGGGCTTTGCGGCGGGGCCGCTGTGCCTGCTTGCGGTCGGCACCGTGGGATGGCCGCCGTTTCTGGTCGGCATCGGCGCATTCCTGTTTTGCGGCGCCTGCCTCGCCTCGGTGCTGGCACGGCTGCCCAAGGTCGACGAGAGCGGGCACCGGGTTTCGGTGCTGGGGTTCGTGCCGCAGGCGTGGCTGCTGTTGTCGGCGGTGATTGTGGCCGCCGGTTTCGAACAGGCGGTGCTCGCCTTGCTGCCGGTCTACGGAACACATTATGGCATTGCGGAAGCGCACATGTCGGCGCTGCTGTCAGTGATGATCGCCGGCAATATCGCTATGCAGGTGCCGCTCGGCTTGTTGGCGGAACGACTGACGGCGCGGCTGGTGCGGTTCATCTGTGTTTCGATGACGGTGCTGGGATGCGCGCTGCTGCCGGTTCTCATCGAGACGCCGCTGATCTGGCCGTGCGTCTTCGTCTGGGGTGCGGTTTCGTACGGTATCTACACGATGTCGATCATCGAGCTCGGCGAGCGGTTCACCGGCTCGGCACTGGTCGCCGGCAATGCCGCCTTCTCTTTGATGTGGGGCATCGGCGGCATCGCCGTGCCGCCGCTGGCGGGCAGCGCCATGGATGTTGTTGGCGCCGGCGGCCTGCCAATGACGCTCGGTGCCATTTGCCTGGCGCTGACAGTTGTAACGGTCATTCGAAGACGGATGGCGTGAATGCCAGAAAGCCGCCGTTTCTGACGAACGACTTGAATATAAGCGGCCCCATGTCGATCTTGGCTATGCCGCCGCCCGACTCAACCGGAGACCTCATGACCAAATCGAATACCAGGGGCCAGCCGGGTTCGGCGGCCGAAGACCCGTTTCTCTGGCTGGAGGACAGGAGGGGCAAGCAGGCGCTCGACTGGGTGCATCGCCAAAATGCGATCACGGTCGGGGAGCTGCAGGGTGATCCGTCCTATCAGACGTCGTTCCAGACGGCGCTCGACCTGATGACGGCCGAGGATAACATCGCCGTCGGGACCGCTATCAACGGCCATGTCTATAATTTCTGGCAGGACCGGACGAACGTACTCGGCCTCTGGCGGCGTACCACGGTCGCATCCTACAAGACCGACAAGCCGGAATGGCAGACGATCATCGACTTCGACAGCCTGGCGGCGAAAGAGGGAGTGAAATGGGTGTTCAGCGGCGCCAGTCGGCTCTACCCCGACTTCAGCCGCTGCCTGCTCAACCTGTCGCCGGATGGCGGCGATGCCAGCGAGATGCGCGAATTCGATATCGAAAGCAGATCGTTCGTCGATGGCGGCTTTCGCGCTCCTGCCTCGAAGTCGAGCTTTAGCTGGCTGGACGAGGACACGGTTATCGTTTCCGCCGCTTTCGAAGAGGACGACAAGACCCAGTCCGGTTATCCGCGCGTGGTCAAGCTTTGGCGGCGCGGCATGCCATTGAACGAGGCGATTCCGATCTTCGAGGCGCTAAAGCAGGATCTTGCCGCCGGCGGGTCCGTCGAATTCGACGGCGACAAGCGTCATGTCTTCCTCGCCCGGACCATCGACTTCTTCGCCTCGCACAGTTTCCTGCGGCTGCCATCGGGCGAAAACAGGCGCATCCCGCTGCCGGACGACGTCACCGATACAGCGCTGTTCAAGGGCCAGCTTGTCTTCGGCGTGCGTACCCCATGGACGGCGCCGGACGGCACGCTGTGCAAGCCCGACGGGCTCTATTCACTCGATTTCGAGCGCTGGATCGAAACCGGGCTATTCGGATCCCTCGATACCGTGCTCGAGCCGGCGCACCGTGTCTCGATCGCCGGTATTGCCCGCACGCAGGACCGGCTGTTCATCAATTTGATGGACAATGTGCGCGGCAAGGTCGTCGCCGGCAAGCGCAGCGACAGCGGCTGGGAGTTCAAGCCCGTGGCTTTGCCCGAAAACGGCAATGTCGGCATCAGCCATGCCGAGCGCTTCGGTTCCAGCGTCTCCTTCTCTTTCACCGATTTCCTGACGCCGAGCTCGATCATCTGGTCGGACGACAACGCCGCGGGCCTCGCAACGGTGAAGTCGCAGCCGGCGCGTTTCGATGCGTCGTCGCTGGTCTCCGAACAGTTCGAAGCGCGCTCGAAGGATGGCACGATGATCCCGTACTTCGTCGTCAGGAGGCGCGACTTGCATGGACCCGTGCCGACATTGCTTTACGGCTATGGCGGCTTCGAAGTGCCGCTGTTGCCCGGCTATGCCGGCGTGCGCGGCAGGCTGTGGCTGGAGAAGGGCAATGCCTATGTGCAGGCCAACATCCGCGGCGGCGGCGAGTTCGGGCCGAACTGGCATCAGGCGGCGCTCAAGGCCAATCGCCAGAATGCCTTCGACGATTTCGCCGCGGTGGCGCAAGATCTGGTCAAACGCGGCATGGCTACGCCCGCCACGCTGGGCATCCAGGGCGGATCGAATGGTGGTCTGCTGACCGGCGTCTCGCTGACCCAGCACCCGGAATTGTTCGGTGCAGTGATCATCGAGGTGCCGCTGCTCGATATGCTGCGCTACACCGAACTGCCGCCCGGCGCGTCGTGGATGGCCGAGTATGGCGATCCGGCGAAGCCGGAAGAGGCAGCCTGGCTCGCCGCCTATTCGCCCTACCAGCATGTAGACACGGACGCAGCCTATCCGCCGGTGTTGCTGACGACCTCGACCGCCGACGATCGCGTCCATCCCGGGCATGCGCGCAAAATGGCGGCACGGCTGCAGGCGGCCGGCCACGGCAAGACGCTGTTCTTCGAGGAGACCGAGGGCGGCCATGGCGGACGCGGCGATCGGCGGCCGCAGGCCGCACAGGCGGCAATGAAGTACGTCTTCCTGCAGCGGGCCCTGACTGGCACCAATTGACTGGCACCAATTGACCGGCGTCGCTTGACCGGCACGGCTTGAACTGAGGGCTCGAGGCAGCCTAAGGTGCGTGCATGGCTCGGCTGGCGAAATCGGGTTGCGCATTTGGGGTCGCGGTGACGCCGTCGCCGCGCACGCTTCGCGCCGAGCTGTTGCGGCTGTGCGCCCGCATTGGCTATTCGCCGCCCGCTGTCCTCTGACGAATCCGCCCCGGCGCAAAAGCTGCCGGATTGGTTCAAGAGGAAAGATCAGACATGACCTACCAGAATTATTCGCTGAAGCAGCTTCAGCAGATCGATGCCGCGCATCACCTTCATCCGTTCACCGACCACAAAGAGATGCGCGAGACCGGCTCGCGGATCATCACTCGCGCCAACGGGCCGTTCATCTACGATTCCGAAGGGACGGAAATCCTCGACGGCATGGCAGGGCTGTGGTGCGTCAATGTCGGCTATGGCCGCGACGAGCTGGCCGACGCCGCCTACGCCCAGATGAAGGAATTGCCCTACTACAACTCCTTCTTCAAATGCTCGACGCCGACGCCGGTTCTGCTGTCGAAAAAGCTGGCGGAGATCGCGCCAAGGCATATCAACCAGGTGTTCTACGGCTCGTCGGGTTCGGAGGCCAACGACACGGCGCTGCGCCTGGTCCGTCACTATTGGGTGCTGGAAGGCAAACCGGAGAAGAACCGCATCATCTCGCGCAAGATGGGCTATCACGGCTCGACCATCGCCGGCGCCTCGCTCGGCGGCATGGATTTGATGCACAAGCAGCTCGGTGGTGCCGTGCCCAACATCGTCCATGTAATGATGCCCTATGCCTATGAGCTCGCACTGCCCGGCGAAAGCGACCATGATTTCGGCCTGCGTGCGGCAAAAGCGGTCGAGGACGCGATCCTCGAAGCTGGCGCCGACAAGGTGGCCGCCTTCATCGGCGAACCGGTGATGGGGGCAGGCGGGGTGAAGATCCCGCCGATGAGCTATTGGCCGGAAGTGCAGCGCATCTGCCGCAAATACGACGTCCTGCTGATGCTGGACGAGGTCATCACCGGCTACGGCCGCACCGGCGAGTGGTTCGCGGCACAAGCCTTCGATGTCGAGCCCGACACCATCACCACGGCCAAGGCGCTGACCTCTGGCTATCAGCCGCTGTCGGCGCTGCTGGTCGGCGACCGCATCGCGGCGACGCTGGTCGAAAAGGGCGGCGAATTCTATCACGGCTACACCTATGCCGGGCACCCGGTGGCCTGCGCGGTGGCGCTGAAGAACCTCGAGATCATCGAGCGCGAGGGGCTGGTCGAGCGCGTCAGGAACGACACCGGGCCTTACTTCGCCAGGGCTTTGCAGGAACGTCTCGGCGGGCACGATCTGGTCGGCGAGGTGCGCTCGTTCGGGCTGATGGGAGCGATCGAGATCGTCAAGGACAAGGCAACCAAGGAGCGCTTCCTGCCGGCCGGCAACGCGGCGGTGACCGTTCGGGACTACGCAATTGCCCAGGGCATCATGCTACGCGCCACCGGCGACACGATGATCCTGTCGCCGCCGCTGATCTGGACGCGCGAGACGATCGACATGGCCTGCGACCGTATCGCAAAGGCGCTCGATCTGGCCGAAGCAGATCTGCGCAAGCGGTGAACGACCGCCGGGCGCTCCATGTCGGGCGCCCGGCGATCGTCTCATTGTCCTTGAAGGATGCGAAACGCAAAAACCGCGTCCCATCGGGAACGCGGCTTTGCCAGATACGCATGGCGTTTCGCCAACCAAACACTTGCGAAACTTGCGGGCTCCGGTACGCGAGACCTGATCCGGAGCGCCGGGCGGATGTCCGCCTCGCAATCCGTTTTAAACGCATATCGTTACTGCAGGGTTAGCAAGAGCTTAAGCAAACCTAAATTTGCCGACTTTCCGCTTTGGGCAGATCGAAAACCTGTGAACTTGGAGCTTACGCCGGGTTACCACGGAGGAAATTAATGATGCCGGAAAAATCGGCACCGGCATTCCCTTGTGCGTTGAACAGCGCATAGAGCTGAGCTGCCTCGGCGCCGAGCGGCGTTGCTGCACCGACGCTCTGTGCGGCCTCCTGCGACAGTTTCAGGTCCTTCAGCATCAGTGCCGCCGCGAAGCCAGGCTTATAGCCATTGTTGGCGGGCGATGTCGGCACCGGGCCGGGCACCGGGCAATAGGTGGTCAGCGACCAGCACTGGCCGGACGAGGTCGAGGCGACGTCGAACAGCGCCTGGTGCGACAGGCCGAGCTTTTCCGCCAGCACGAAGGCCTCGGCAACACCGATCATCGAAATGCCCAAAATCATGTTGTTGCAGATCTTCGCCGCCTGTCCGGCGCCGTCGTCGCCGCAATGAACTATGCGGCCGGCCATCGGCTTGAGGATTGGTTCGGCCTTGGCGAAGGCATCCTTCGAACCGCCGGCCATGAAGGTCAGCGTGCCGGCCGCCGCACCGCCCGTGCCGCCGGAGACTGGCGCGTCGATCGACAGCAACCCGTGCTTGGCGGCGATGGTATGGGCCTTTCGAGCCGACTCGACATCGATGGTCGAGGAATCGATGAACAGCGCGCCTTTTTTTGCCTTGGACACTATGTCTGCGTAAACCGACAGAACATGCTTACCGGCTGGCAGCATGGTGATGACCGCATCGGCGTCTTTCACCGCCGCAACGGCGTTGGCCATGATGACGACGCCGTGTTCCCTGGCGATGACGAGGTTCTCCGGCACCAGGTCGAAGCCGTACACGGCATACCCGGCCTTGACCAGGTTGGAGGCCATCGGATTGCCCATATTGCCGAGGCCGATGAAGGCGATGGTGGTCATGATGGCGCTCCGTGGGTGGGGTGGAGAATAGTGAATAGTCATCAGGGATCATGGGTTAGTCATGTTCTATATGATTTATTCACCATTCACCATTAACTACTAACTACTCACTACTCACTAAATTCTCTACTCACTACTCACTAAATTCTCTACCGTCCAATCAGCGCGCGAGCGATGATGACGCGCATGATCTCGTTGGTGCCTTCGAGGATCTGGTGGACACGCAGGTCGCGCACCAGCTTCTCGATGCCGTAATCGTGCAGATAACCATAGCCGCCGTGCAGCTGCAGGGCGTCGTTGGCGACATTGAAGCCGGTGTCGGTGACGAAGCGCTTCGCCATCGCCGACCATTTCGAGGCATCCGGCGCGTTGCGGTCGAGCTTCGAGGCGGCGGTGTAGAGGAAGACGCGCGCTGCCTGCAATTCGGTCTCCATGTCCGCAAGCTTGAACTGCAGCGCCTGGAACTGGTTGATCTTCGAGCCGAAAGCCTTGCGCTCGGCCGTGTAAGCGAGCGCCTTGTCGAGTGCCGATTGCGCGCCCCCGAGCGAGCAGGCGGCGATGTTCAACCGGCCTCCGTCGAGCCCGGCCATGGCGATGCCGAAGCCGGCGCCTTCTGCCGACAGAAGGTTTTCCGCCGGCACCTTGCAGTCCTCGAAGACGACCTGGCGCGTCGACTGCATGTGCCAGCCCATCTTGTGCTCGTTGGCGCCGAAAGAAAGGCCCGGCGCATCGTTCGGCACGACGAAGGTGGAAATGCCTTTCGGCCCGTCGGCGCCGGTGCGCGCCATGACGACATAGAGGTCGCTGTCACCGGCACCGGAGATAAACTGCTTGGCGCCGTTCAGCACATAGTCGCCGCCGCTCTTTGTCGCGCGCGTCTTCAGCGCCGCCGCATCCGAGCCCGAGCCGGGCTCGGTCAGGCAATAGCTTGCCAGCCATTCCATTGAGGTCAGCTTCGGCAGGAAGCGCCGGCGCTGTTCGTCGCCGCCGAAGCGGTCGATCATCGATGCCGCCATATTGTGGATAGAGATGAAGGCGGAAAACGCCGGATCGGCCCGCGAAAGCGCCTCGAAGATCAGCACGGCGTCGAGCCGGCCGAGCCCCGAGCCGCCGACATCCTCGCGGACATATATGCCTCCAAGGCCGAGCGGGCCCGTCTCGCGGATCACGTCGGCGGGGAAATACTTGTTGCGATCCCAGTCGAGTGCGTTCGGCGCCACACGGTCGGCGGCGAAGGCCTCGGCCATCTCCTGGATGGCGCGCTGGTCCTCGTTGAGTTCGAACTGGCTGGTGCCAGCATCGACAGCGGCGTCCATGGCGTGCTCCCTGACGTTTCCGGCCTGCTGGCCTGTCGTTTTTGGCTTTGCGCGCCGTTCAATCTAGACCAATGATGCCGCCGCGCAACCCGACCCGTCCGCGCAGCCGCTGTGCGCGAATGCGCTTTGGAGCAAAGTGTGACGACAAAATTCGACGAACTGCTTGGATGCTTCCATGCCTATCTCCAGACGTTCGACGATGCGCTGGTGCGCGACGCCGTTGCCCGGATCGGCTGGGACATGCCAAGCCGGCCGCTCGAACCGCATGCACTGCCTTGTCTCGTCCAGCTCGACCGTATCGTCGAACTCGCTCCCGTTGCGGCCAAGCCGCTGGCGCGGCTGGTTGCGGAGCGTCGCGGCGATCTGCGCTGGGGCCAGACCTATGGCGAAGCGGATTTCGGCAAGGTTTTCATAGACAATTACGGCTGGCTGGAGGTGTTTGGTACGCGCGGCCATTTCGTCAATGAAGAGGTCGCGGCCGGCCTGCTGATCCTTGGACCCGACATCGTCTACCCCGACCACCACCATGTCGCGGAGGAGATCTACATCCCGCTGACCGGCGGCACCGAATGGCGCATGGGCGATGGCAGTTTTCGCCTTCGAGCGCCGGGCGAGGTGATACACCATGCCTCTGACGTCAGCCACGCCATGCGCACCGGCAAGGAGCCGCTGCTGGCGCTCTATCTCTGGCGCGGCGGGCCACTGGCAGCCAAGTCGACGATCACCGCAACCGTTGCGCAGGGCAGGGACTGAGATGGCCAAGGCGATCATGCTGCAGGGCACGGGTTCCGATGTCGGCAAGACGGTGCTCGTCGCCGGCCTCTGCCGCGCGGCGAAGAAGCGCGGCTTGAAAGTGCGGCCGTTCAAGCCGCAGAACATGTCGAACAACGCCGCTGTCGCCGATATTCCCGGCGCTTCAGGCGGCGGTGAGATCGGCCGCGCCCAATGGCTGCAGGCGATCGCCTGCGGCGTGCCGCCGACCATCCACATGAACCCGGTCCTCCTCAAGCCGCAGACCGATGTCGGCGCTCAAGTCGTAGTGCAGGGCAAGGTGTTCGGCGAGGCGCGGGCGCGCGACTATCAGACGCTGAAGGGCCGGCTGATGGATGCGGTGCTGGACTCCTGGGCGACGGTCGGCGAGGGCGCGGACCTGGTCATTGTCGAGGGCGCGGGATCGCCGGCCGAGATCAACCTGAGGAGCCGCGACATTGCCAATATGGGCTTTGCGACGCGCGCCGGCGTGCCGGTGATCCTGGTCGGCGATATCGATCGCGGCGGCGTCATCGCCTCGGTCGCCGGCACCCACCTGATCCTGCCGGACGAGGACCGGCGCATGATCGTCGGCTATCTCATCAACAAGTTCCGCGGCGATGTCACGCTGTTCGACGATGGCATCGAGGCGATCGAAAAATTCACCGGCTGGCGCTGCTTTGGCGTGGTGCCGTGGCTGAAGGCGGCGGCGCGGCTGCCGTCGGAAGACTCCGTCGTGCTCGAACGGTTGGCGTCCGGTGAGAAGCGCGCGCTGAAGATCGCTGTGCCGGTGCTTTCGCGCATCGCCAATTTCGACGATCTCGACCCGCTCAAGGCCGAACCGCAGGTCGAGGTGGTGTTCGTGCCGCCTGGCCAGCGCCTGCCGCAGGATGCAGGGCTGGTGGTCATTCCCGGCTCGAAGTCGACGATTGGCGATCTCCTGAAATTCCGCGAGAACGGCTGGGACCGCGACCTTGCCGCGCATAGGAAACGCGGTGGCCATATCGTCGGCATTTGCGGCGGCTTCCAGATGCTCGGCCATGTCGTGCGCGATCCCGATGGTATCGAGGGCAGCGTTACCGAGACGCAAGGCCTCGGGCTGCTCGACGTCGAAACGGTGATGGAGCCGGAAAAGACGGTGCGCAATGTCAGCGCGCGCTCGGTGCCGTTCGATCTGCCGCTCGAGGGCTACGAAATCCATCTCGGCCGAACCACCGGTCCGGACACGCTGCGGCCGTCCGCCGTTATCAACGGCATCGATGACGGCGCTATCTCGGCCGACGGCAAGGTGCTGGGCACCTATATGCACGGGCTGTTTTCCGCCGATGCCTTCCGGGCGAAATTCCTCGAAAGCCTCGGCGTCAAGGGCGGCGGCATCGACTACCGCGCCGAGGTCGAACGGGCACTGGACGAGATCGCCGCCGAGCTGGAAACCCACCTCGACTGCGACGCCATCTTTGGGCTGGCGCGTTAGCTGGCGGGCTCGTCAGCCTTCGGCCAGTAGGTGCCGAACGACCAGACATTGCCTTCCGGATCGCGGCAGATGAATTCGCGGCTGCCATAGTCGCGGTCGGTGAGTTCTTCCAGAATCTCGGCGCCGGCGGTCTTTGCCCGCGCGTATGCCGCATCTGCGTCAGCGACCGCAACGTAGATCGACTTGCCGCCGCCCGAACCGGGCGCGCCGACCATCTTGCCATAGGCATCGTCGCGCGCCGTGCCGAGCATGATGATCGAGGAGCCGAAAGCGAGTTCGGCATGGTGCACCACATCGCCTTCGCCATAGCGGGCGCGAACGCTGAAGCCGAAAGCCTCGCACAGCCAGTCGATCATCCTGCCGGCATTTTTGTAGCGCAGCGCCGGGTAAAGCCGCGGTGGTTCGGCGGTGTTCGGCACGGCTGATCTCCTTCAGCGGGTTGGTCGATCAACCCAGTCTGGGCGAAGGCTGGTTGCGCGTCTTGAAGAAATGTTACCTCGCGGCGACAGTGGTCGGCGTGACGCCTGCGAGGTCGCGGAACTCGCGCACCAGATGCGCCTGGTCGGCATAGCCGCAGTCGGCGGCGATGTCGGCCCAATCACTGTTGGTCTGTCTCGACAGGCCAAGCGCATGGTTGAAACGGACGATGCGCGACAGCGTTTTTGGGCCGGTGCCGACTGCGTCCGAAAATTTTCCGGTAAGATGCTTGCGGCTCCAGCCAAGCTTTTCGGCCAGCGTCGAGATGCGGGTCCGCCCACGCGTCGAGACGATCGTCTCATAGGCCCAGACCATTTCGGCCTGAGTGCGGTCTGCGGTTGCCAACCGATCGCCGACGAAGGCCTCGGCGATGGCAAAGCGTGAGCTCCAATCCGGCGCATTGCCAAGCCTTTCGCGAAGCGCGATGCCTTCGACGCCGAGCACGTCATCCAGGCCGACCATGCGGTCGGTCAGTTCGCTCATCGGGCGGACGAAGAAGCGACGAGCGCCGAGCGGAGTGAAATTGATCTGCACACAGCAGGCGCCGCCGAAGGATTCGATCACCACCGGCCCGGCATAAAGGCCGGCGGCAAAACTGGCGAAGCGGTCATTGTCGGTGGGGTTCCTGCCGAGCCCGATGGCAAAGGGTTCGGCAAAGCTGATGACCAGCGGCACGGTCAGCGAGGCATATTCGATCGCGCGGAAATGGCCTGGCATGGTTTCGCGAAAGCCACACATGTCAGTGACGGCGCCCTGAAGCCGATGGCTCGGCGCGCGCCGCACCATCTCGAACCGATCGAGCTCCGGGCCGTCGTGGCGGCTGCCGTCTTCGCTGGTGGGCATTGTGCTTTCCCTGGTCCAGGAATTCTAACAGACCATCCTGCAGAATCAAAAGCGCCCGGCTTTTGGCCGGGCGCCCCGAGTTGCCTGAGATTGCGAGTTGCCTGAGATTCCGAATTGTCTGGACGTGTTTAAGCGCCGCGCATCAGACAGCCGGCGGCCAGCACGATGTAGGCGATGACGACAATCCACACAGAAGCCAAAGGGATAAACGCAAGAACGCCAAGCGCGGCGAGAACGCCGATGATGGCGATGACAAGGGATATGATAAAAATAAGCTGGGTAGGTGCACTGAGATTCATGTCCGTCCCTCCTCAACATGATTCGTACAGCGGCATAGTATCAGTCGCACGGTCACACACCAATGAGCGCAGCGGCTTGCCGGATTGGCCGGCAGCTTTCCAGCGAGAAAACATGCGGCTCCAGCACGCGCACCCCCGTTTGCGCCAGGCCGATTCCGCGCTACCTTCCGAACGAATCGGAAGGGGCTGATGGCGATGGGATTGCTGGACCAGATACGCTCGATTTTCGACGGCGACCCCGGCGTGCGCAAGGTGGCGGACGATCCGGTGCTGTCGGCGGAGCTACTGATGCTGTTCCGCATGATCCTGGCCGATGGTTCGGTCAGCGAAAGCGAAATGACCGCCTTCAGGCGTATCTGCCGGGACGCCTTCGGCATTCCCGAAACCAGCGTCGACAGCGTCATCGAATACCTCAACGAATTCGGCTACGAGACCAACGGCTCGCAGGCCATCGCGCAGTTCCGCGACCTCGATGTCGAACGGCGCAAGCTGCTCGCCCGCCACATGGCGGAAATCGCCAAGGCCGATTCGCAACTTGCCGGGAGTGAGATGCAGCTGTTGCGCCGCACGCTTGACCTGCTCGACATCAGCCCTGCCGATGTGGTCAAGCCGCAAGGCTAACTGTCGCCGCTCACCCCTGTTCCTGCAGTCGTTTCGCGATCGCCCGGTGCAAATCTGGAGCGGCGGCGACCAACGCCTTGGCCGCTGCGGATTGCGGGTGGTCGAGCACTTCGCTTGTCCTGCCGCGCTCGACGATCTTGCCGTCATGCATGACCATCACTTCGTCGGTGATGGCGCGGGCGACGGTCAGATCATGGGTGATGAAGAGATAGGCGATGCCGAGCTTCTGGTTGAGCTCGGCGAACAGATCGAGGATCTGGGCGCGGATCGAGACATCGAGCGCCGAGACCGGCTCGTCGGCGACGACCAGCTTCGGCCGCGTGATGATGGCGCGGGCGATCGAAAGGCGCTGACGCTGGCCACCCGAAAACTCGTGCGGATACTTGTCCATGTCGCCTGGTGAGAGGCCGACCTCGTGCAGCGCATGCGCCACCATCTCGCGCCGCGCGGCGGGCGCCGGCTTCTTCTCCAGCACATGCAGGGGCTCGGCCACCAATCTTTCGACCTTCTGGCGTGGGTCGAACGAGCCATACGGGTCCTGGAACACCACCTGCATGTCGCGCCGTGCCGGCTTCAGCTCCGCCTCGCTCTTGCCGATGAGGGTGTCGCCGCGGAAGCGGATCGTACCGGTCGTCGGCTTGTCCAGTGCCAGGATCATGCGAGCAAGCGTCGACTTGCCACAGCCGGAACGCCCGACGAGCGCCACCGACCGGCCGGGCGCCATGGCGAAGGAGACATCGTCGACGGCGCGGATCGGAGCCGCGCGTTTCAACAGGGATATGCGCCGTCCCGGATAGTCCCGCGTTACGTTCTCTACCTGAAGCAGCGGTTTGGCCGATCCGCTGTCATGCGTTCGAGCCCGCGCCGGCACATGCATCGAGGCCTGCGCCAGCTGTCGCGTGTAGGGATGAAGTTGTTCCGACAGCGTGCGCGCGGTATCGCCGGCCTCCATCACCTCGCCATGGCGCAGGATGGTGATGCGGTCCGCCATCTCGGTCACCACTGCGAGGTCGTGCGAGATGAGCAGAAGACCCATGCGATTTTCCGCAACGAGGTCGCGCAGCAGGTCGAGAATCTGCGCCTGCAGCACCACGTCGAGCGCCGTCGTTGGCTCGTCGGCGATCAGCAGCTTGGGTTTCAGTCCACAGGCGATGGCGATGACGACGCGTTGGCGCTGGCCGCCTGAGAGTTCGTGCGGATAGCGCGACAGCGGGAATTGCGCTCCCGGCAGGCCGACCCGGTCGAGCATTTTTCGCGCCCGTTCCTCAGCGTCGGCGCGGCTCGCCCTGGTGTGCCAGCGAATACCCTCGGCGACCTGCTCGCCGATGGTCTTGACCGGATTGAGCGCCGTCATCGGCTCCTGGAACACCATGCCGATGTCGTCGCCGCGCAGCGCGCACATCTGGTCCTCGCTGGCGGCAAGGATGTCGATGCCGTCGAAGGTGATGCGTCCGCTGGCATGCGCAGCCCAGGGCAGAAGCTGCATGACGGTGAGCGCCGTCATCGACTTGCCGGAGCCGGATTCGCCAACCAGCCCCATCACTTCGCCCGGCGCGACGGAAAGTTCGATGTCTCTGAGGATACGGGTGCTGCCGATGGTCAGCGACAGCTTCTCGATTTCGAGCAGGCTCATCGCTGCCGCCGCGATTTCGGATCGAGGATGTCGGCAATGCCGTCGCCAAGCAGGTTGAGGCCAAGCACCGTGATGACAATCGCCATGCCCGGAAAGATCGCCATCCACGGCGCCACCACCATGCGGGTCTGGGCGTCGAACAGCATGCGGCCCCAGCTTGGCATCGGCGGCTGGGTGCCCAGCCCGACATAGGAAAGCCCGGCTTCGGCCAGTATGCCCAGCGCGAACTGGATGGTGCCTTGCACCAGCAGCAGCGTGGCGATGTTGGGCAGCACATGTTCGATGCTGATTAGCGTCCTGCTCTTGCCGGCGGCGCGGGCGGCGAGGATGAATTCGCGCGGCCAGATCGCCAGGGCGCCGGCCCGGGCGACGCGCGCGAACACCGGGATGTTGAAGATGCCAATGGCAATGATGGCGTTGAACGCGCCCGGCCCGAAGATGGCGGTGATCATAATTGCCGAAAGCAGCGCCGGAAAGGCGAAGACCAAATCGTTCAACCGCATCAGCACGTCGTCGGCGAAGCCGCCGCGCGCCGCGGCAAAGGCGCCGAGCGGTACGCCGACGCCCATGCCGATGCCGACCGCCACCAGCGCCACGGCAATCGAGTTGCGGGCGCCAACCATGATCATCGACAGGATGTCGCGACCGAAATGGTCGGTGCCGAACCAGTGCGCCAGCGACGGCGCCTGGGTCTTGTCGGAAATGACCAGATTGGTGACATCGTAAGGCGTCCAGAAGAAGGACAAGATCGCGACCGCCGCCACCAGTGCGGTGACGACGAAGCCGGCGAGGAACGAACGGTTTCGAAACGCCTTGGCCAGGATGCCGGCAAGGTTCTCGTCGGGGATGTCGATGTGCAGCGTCATTGCCGGCCTCTCAGGCGCGGATCGACCACCGCATAGGAGAGATCGACAACGAAATTGACGATGATGACCGCCGCGACCAGCAACATGACGACGCTCTCGACCACGATCAGGTCACGCTGATTGATCGCCTGGAACACCAGCCGGCCGAGGCCGGGCAAGTAGAAGACGTTCTCGATGATGATGGTGCCGGCAAGCAGGAAAGCGAATTGCAGGCCTAGAATGGTGACCACCGGGATCATGGCGTTGCGCAGCGCATGCCGCCACAAGACAAGGCGATAGGGCAGGCCCTTGGCGCGGGCGGTTCGGATGTAGTCCTCGTTCAGCACTTCGATCAGCGCCGAGCGGGTGACCCGGGCGAGGATCGCCGCCTGTGGCAGAGCGAGGGCGACCGCCGGCAGAAGCAGCGATTTCAGTGCCGGCCAGACGCCGGCGCTCCAGCCGGGAAAGCCGCCGCCCGGCACCAGCCGCAGCCAGACGGCGAACAGATAAATCAGCATCAGCGCAAACCAGAAATTGGGCACGGCGACGCCAAGCTGGGCGGCACCCATCGCGATCGTGTCGCCGGCCCGGCCGTGCCGGCTGGCGGAAAACAGTCCGACCGGAATGGCAATGACGGTGGACAGCGCCAGCGCCATCAGTGCCAGCGGCAGCGAGACGACGAGGCGCTCACGGACCAGATCGATGACCGGCACCGAATAGGTGTAGGAACGGCCGAAATCGAGGCTCAGCAAGCCGCCGGCCCAATGCAGATAGCGCAGCACGACGGGAGCGTTGAGACCCATCTGGTTGCGCAGCAATTCGATCTGGTCGGCACTGGCGTTCAGGCCAAGCATCAGCCGCGCCGGGTCGCCGGGGATGATTTCCAGCACGGCAAAGACCACTATCGAGGCCAGAACCAGCGTGACGACGGCGATGGCGAGCCGCTTGAGGAGGTAGGCGGTCATGGACGTTGAGGAACCGCTGTGTTGGCGAACGCAGAAACCGGGCGAAGCTTGCGTTCCCGCCCACCCTCTGTGCCGGACATCTCCCCCTCAAGCGGGGAGATTGAGCCCTCTTCGCTAACCACTAGCGTTGCAAGGACAGAGCCAGCGTGGAAACGGCCAATCTCCCCGCTTGAGGGGGAGATGTCCGGCAGGACAGAGGGGGGTATGACGGAGTGCAACTTTCGCCCCTTCTGTCAGCGCCTCAATCCGTCCACTTCACCTTGGTCAGGTCGTTGGCCTGGATCGGGGCGTTTTCCCACAGGCCCTGCAGTTTGGCGTCCCAGACGCCGACCTTCGGCAATTCGTACAGGAAGCCGACCACGGCGTCATCTGCCAGGACCTTCTGCGCCTCGCCAAGCAGCGTCGTGCGCTTGGCCTCATCAGAGGTAAGGTTCAGCTCCTCGATGATCTTGTCGAAGGCCGGATTGTCGTAATTGAAGTAATAGTCCTTACGCGAATAGATATCGATGTCGTTAGGCTCGGTATGGGAAACGATGGTCAGGTCGTAATCCTTCTTGGTGAAGACCTGGTCCAGCCATTGCGCCCATTCAACCGGTATGATCTCGAGATCGATGCCGATTTCGCGAAGCTCGGAGGCGATGATCTCGCCACCGAGCCGCGCGTAGGAGGGCGGCGGCAGCTTGAGCGTCGCCTTGAAGCCATTCTCCAGGCCGGCTTCCTTCAGCAATTCCTTGGCCTTGTCCACATTGTGCGGATAGAGGCCGGTGAGGTCGACATAGGCCTCGCTGGCGGGCGACATGTGCGAGCCGATCGGCACGCCGAGGCCGGCCGAGGCGCCGTCGATGATCGCCTTGCGATCGAGCGCAAAGGAAATCGCCTGCCTGACCTGTAGCTTGTCGAAGGGCGGCTTCTTGTTGTTGATCGACAGGATGGTTTCACCCTCGGTCGAGCCGATCACCACCTTGAAGCGTGGGTCGTCCTTGACCTGGGCGACGCTGTCGGGGTCGAAGAACGGAAAGGCCTGAACGTCGCCGGAAAGCAGCGCCGGAACGGCGGCGGCGGCATCCGGAATGATGCGGAACTCGGCCTTGTCGAGGAATACCGGGGCGCCCCAGTAATTGTCCGACTTGACCAGCGTGATCGATGAGCCCTTGGCCCAGTTCTGGAACTTGAATGGGCCGGTGCCAACAGGCTTTTCCTTGTTGGTGTCGGCTGTCTCAGGCGCCACGATAACCGCGTCGCCCCAGCCCATATTGTAGAGGAACGAGCCTTGCGGGTTCTTCAGCGTGACCTTTACCGTCGCGGGATCGACAACCTCGACCTTGTCGATGGCGGCAAACAGGCCCTTTTGCGCGTTGACGGAATTTTCGGCGCGGGCACGGTCGAGCGAGAATTTCACGTCGTCGGCGTTGAAGTCGGTGCCGTCATGGAATTTCACGCCGGTATGCAGCTTGAAAATGTAGACCTTGCCATCGTCGGAAATGCTCCAGCTTTCCGCGAGATCGGGCAGCACCTCGCCGTTCGGGCCGATGCGGGTCAGGCCCTCGAAGACATTGGCATAGAGTACCTCGTCGATTGCCGCGGCGGCACCCGCGGTCGGGTCGAGATGCGGGGGTTCGAGCGTAATGCCGATGACCAGGTCGGTGCGCGCGGCCATCGCCGAGGTTCCGGCGGCCAACGCCAGCGCCGCGGCGGCCAGAATGGTTTTCCACAATTTCATCGTGCAACTCCCCATGTCTAAAACACGTGCTCAAACCCGGCCGGATAGAAGCGTGAATTCGCCGCCGAGTAAATTGCGTTTCGTCCCGTCGGCGGTCGCCGGGAGGAATGTTTTTTCGCCCATGGCCGGATCATCGCGGGCCGGCGTCCCTCAGCAGAACGTTGAGGCCGATCGCCATCACCTTTGCCGAGTCCAGCATATCGGCAATGCCGACCCATTCATCGGGCCGGTGGGCGAGATCGAGGATGCCCGGGCCATAGGCGATGCAGTCATAGATGTGGCCGATACGGGCGATGTGCTTCTGGTCGTAAGTGCCGGGCGAAATCACGTAATCCGGTTCGCGGTCGAATATCTCCATGATGCCTTGCGCGACCGCCTTAACCACCGGCGCGTCGCGCTCGGTCATCAGCGGCAGCACCTCCATCAGATCGCGGATTTCGTAGTCGAACTTTTTGCGCTCGCGCTTCAGCCGTTCGAGGATATCGGTCACCTCGCTCTTGACCGTAGCGAGATCCTCTTCGAGCAGGAAGCGGCGGTCGATGGTCAGCCGGCAGGAATCGGGCACGTTGGGCGAGGGCAGGCCGGGCCGGAAATCCTCCGTCTGGCCGCCATGGACCGAGTTGATGTTCATGGTTGAGCGTTTTGCGCCTTCGGGCACGACCGGCATGCGCGTCATCTTGCGGTCGAGCGCCGGAAACAATTCGTCCTCGAAGGCGCGCAGCACGGCGCCCATATGGCGCACCGCATTGTCGCCGAGGAACGGCATCGAGCCGTGCGCGATCTCGCCCCTGGTTTCGATCTCCGCCCACCAGACGCCGCGATGGCCAAGGCAGATGCGATCCTTGTTGAGCGGCTCGGGAATGATGACGTGGTCGACCTTCGGCCTGGAGAAATAGCCGAGCTTGGCCAGATGCGCGACGCCGCCAAAGCCGCCGGACTCCTCGTCGACCGTGCCTGAAATCTCGATGGCGCCGGGAAAATCGGGAAAGACCTCCATGAAGGCTTCAGCGGCGATGATCGAGGCGGCAAGCCCGCCTTTCATGTCGCAAGCGCCGCGGCCATAGACCTTGCCATCCCTGACGATGCCGGCGAACGGATCGAGGCTCCAGCCGTCGCCGGGCTCGACGACGTCGATATGCGAATTGAAGTGCACGCAAGCACCCGGCGCCCGGCCATCGAAGCGGGCGACGACGTTGACGCGCGGGTAACGGTCAGTGTCGCCAGGTGTGCCCTCGGCACGGATGAATTCGGTCTCAAAACCACGCTTCTTCAGCCGCGCGCCGATATATTCGGCACATGGCCGATAGGCTTCGCCGGGCGGATTGATGGTCGGAAAGCGGATCAGATCCGCAGTCAGTGCAACCAGATCATCGGCTCGGTCATCGATAGCCTTGAGGAGCCGTTCGTTCGGTTCGTTCATTCGGCGAATTGAGCAGCGGATGAGGGGGTTTTGCAAGCCCGATGGCGAATTGCCAGGCGATTGCGTGTCGTTACGGCAACTATTGCGGGAAATCGTTCAAATTCGCTGCTTGGGATTGGTGAAATCGTCAGGGAGTAAGTGTTAGCTCGCTGGCTTGCCATCAAAACGCTGGAGAACAGCGTGAGGGCAGGCAGGCAAGGGGCATCAAAGGGGTTTGATTGCATGAAAAACACAGTTCTCATGGCAGCGGCATTAGTAGCGATGCTGTTCGGCTCGTCGTTCGAGAGCCGTGCGGCCAGCCTGGTCGCGAACATCGATATTTCCTCACAGACGATGACGGTAAGATACGGACTGTCGTATTACCGGTGGAGCGTTTCCACCGCCCGCAAAGGCTACATCACGCCACGCGGCAGCTATCGTCCACAGCGGACGGCCCGGATGTGGTATTCGCGCAAATACGACATGTCGCCGATGCCCTATTCGGTGTTCTTCCGCGGCGGCTATGCCATCCACGGCACCGGCGCGATCCGGCAATTGGGGCGCCCGGCATCGCATGGCTGTGTGCGCCTTCACCCCAGCAACGCGGCCGCATTCTATTCGATGGTGCGCAAAGCCGGCTTCGGCAATACGCGGATCCTCGTGACGAATTAGGGTCTGCTCCCCGGCCCGCAACAAAAAACCCGCCGGAGCGGCGGGTTCGTCGGGGCCAAATAGCACCATAACCAAATTTGTAGCATAGCTGCCGGCACAAAGCAAGAACAAAATACATCAGTAGCGGAAAACGCTTGCTATGGTTTCCGCTCAAGCGGCTTTGTCGCGCATTGTCGCCGGCCGACGCTTTTTGCGCTTGCTGATCTCCCAGCGCTTGTGGAACCACATCCACTGGCCGGGGTCTTCGCGCACCCAGCGCTCGACGACGTCGCTGAGAAGCTGGGTGGTGGCGGGGACGTCGACACTGCCGCCGGCGGTGCGCGGCAAGGTGAGCTTGTCCTCGATCTCGAGCAGGAAACGATTGTTCGGCAAGCGCACGCAGCGCGCCGGGTAGACATCGCAATCGTAGTGCCGCGCCAGGGTGCCGAGGACCCGGTTGCTCTCGCAGGGGCGGCCGAAGAATGTCGTCTCGAGCCCGCCGGTGAATTTCTGGTCTACCAGCACGCCGATATTGCCGCCCTTCTCCAGGACGGCCGCAAGCGCGAACGAGGCACCGGTCGAAGACGGCAGCAGCGATCCCATGCTCGAGCGGCGGGTCGAGAGGATGTAGTCGGCGAGGTAAGGGTTGTTGGGCGGGCGAAACAGCGCCGTGATGTTCATGCCGAAAGTCGCCGCCGCCACCGGCAGCAGCTCGAAATTGCCGAGATGCCCGGTGAAGACGATATGCGGCTTGTCCTCGCCGGCGATGCGCACGAAATGCTCCACGCCCTTGACCTCGACACGGCCCGGCTTCGTCGCAGCGGGATCGTAGTCGAACAAAGCATCGAGAAAGATGTATTCGGCGGCCAGGCGGGCCATGTTGCCCCACATGTCGGAAGCGATCGCTTCGATCTCGGCATCGCTTTTTTCCGGATAGGCCTGGCGCAGATTGTCGACCGCAACCTGATGGCGCGCCACCCAAGGGCCGATGCGGCGGGCGGCGCGGTCGGCAAAATTGAGCGCGCTGTCGGGCGGCAGCAGGCGCAGCGCGGAGATGATGATCATCGCGACCCGCGCGACCAGCCAGTAGTTGAACTGGCGAAGCCGCCTGCCATAGCGGAATCCCAGGTCCCTGCGGATCTTCTTGAAGGCGTTGCCGATCATTCTCAGCCGACGCGCAGGATGATCTTGCCGAAGACGTCGCGGCCTTCCATGCGTTTCAGCGCCGCATCGATGCCGTCGAAGCCGACCTCGGTGTCGATCACCGGCGCGACCAGGCCCGCTGCCATCTTCTGCATGGCGTCGGCTATGTTTTCCATGCGGCAGCCGAACGAGCCGAGCAGCTTCAGCTGCTGCTGGAACAACTGCATCAAATTGATCTGCGTCGACACGCCGGAGGTCGAGCCGCAGGTGACCAGCCGGCCGCCGCGTTTGAGGCACAGCATGGACGCGGCAAAGGTGTCGGCGCCGACATGCTCGAACACCACGTCGACGCCCTTCTTCTTGGTCAGCTTGCGCACGACGCCCTCGAAGCGGTCGTCGCGGTAATTGATGACGTGGTCGGCGCCGAGCGCCTTGGCCTTGTCGATCTTATCGTTCGAGCCGACGGTGGTGATGACCGTGCAGCCCATCTTCTTGGCCAGCTGAATAGCGGCGGAGCCGATGCCGGAGCCGCCGGCATGAACCAGTATCGTCTCGCCGGGCTGCAGCCGGGCGTTGTCGAACAGCATGTGCTCGACCGTGCCGAAGGTGACAGGCGCCACCGCCGCGCCGATTTCGCTCACGCCTGGCGGGGCGGGGACCAGAAGGCGCGCCGGCAGGTTGATCTTTTCCTGCGCAAAGCCGTCGAGATGGAAGCCGTGAACGCCCGAAACATGCTCGCAGAGATTGTCACGGCCTTCGCGGCAGGCGCGGCAAAGCCCGCAGGTGCGGGCGCCATAGATCGACACCAACTGTCCGGGCAGGAGGCTGGAAACGCCGGGGCCGACCGCCTCGACCTCGCCGGAGGCCTCGGCGCCGACGACCAGCGGCAGCTTGCGCTTGGCGAAGGCCATGCCGCGCCAGCCCCAGACATCGATGTGGTTCAGCGCCACGGCCTTGATGCGCAGTGTCACCTCGCCGAGCGACGGCGGCGGCGGTGGCGGCAGGTCCACCGTTTCAAGCCGGCGATCCTCGATAAGTTGCAATGCGCGCATGGTGCCTGTCGGTTCAGTCCGGCTGAAAAAGGTCGCTTAGACCGGTTCCCGCGCCATGACAAGGCAGGTGTTCTGGCCGCCGAAGCCGAAGGAGTTCGACAGGACCGTGCCGACCTCGGCGTTGCGCTTGGCGTTCGGCACCACGTCGAGCACGATCGCCGGGTCGGGATTGTCATAGTTGATGGTCGGCGGAATGACGCTTTCGCGCATCGTCATCAGCGAAAATGCGGCCTCGACGGCACCGGCAGCCGATAGGGTATGGCCGATCATCGACTTGTTCGACGAGACCGGCATTGATGAGATCCGCTCGCCGAATACCGTCGACAGCGACAAGTGCTCCATCTTGTCGTTTTCAGGCGTCGAGGTGCCATGGGCATTGACATAATCGATCCCGTCCTCGCTCAAGCCGGCATCGGCAAGAGCGGCGCGCACCGCCGCGATCGCCGGCGAACCGTCCGGCTTGGAGCGGGTGCGATGGAAGTCGTCGGCCTTTTCGCCGCAGCCGCGCAATATGCCGAGAACGGTGGCGCCGCGGGCAAGTGCTGCCTCCAGCGATTCCAGTACAAGGGCGCCCGAGCCCTCGGCCAGCACGAAGCCGTCGCGGTCCTTGGAGAAGGGTTTTGAGGCCTTTTCGGGGATGTCGTTATGGGTGGAGAGCGCGGACAGAAGCGAGAAGCGGATCAGCGCCTCGGCGGTCGCCGAGCCGTCGGCGCCGATCGACAGCGCCCTGTCGCATTCGCCGCGGCGGATCGCTTCGACACCGAGCTGGATCGCCGTGGCGCCCGAAGCGCAGGCGGTCGACAGCGTGATCGGCAGGCCACGCGTGCCGAAACGGTCGGCAAGCCGGTCGGCGATCGAGCCGAACTGGGTGGTCTCGAAGATGTCGAGTTCCCTGAGGCCGCGCGCTACCCGCAGCAGCCTTTCTGCACCGGTGTCGTGCGTGTCGGAATTGTAGAGCGAAAAGCGCTCGCTCCAGTCGAGCTCGACCGGCGGCGAAGCGAGGAAGAGCGGTCCGCCGAAATCGCCGGCATCGAGGCCGGCCTCCGACATCGCTTCCTGGGCGGCGGTTTCGGCAAGCTCATAGGTGAGGAGACTGGCGCCCTTGGAACTCGACGGCAGGAAATCGACCATGCCGGAGATGCGGGTGTTGAGATGATCGACCGGGAAGCGGGTGATCGGATGGATGCCGGATTTGCCCGACGTAAGTGCCGCCCAATTTTCGGCTTTGCCGACACCGAGCGACGTCACCACGCCGATGCCGGTGACCGCTACGATAGGCCTGCCCATATGGTCGTTCAGATTGGCCATTTGTTGTCCAAAAACCTGTTTCTCTTGGAGCAATCGGATCGCCCGAAAACCGCATCACACTTTCGGTCCGATGCTCTAGGCGGCTTTGATCAGCGCCATGCCCTCGAATTGGTGATAGCCGATCGCCGTTGCAAGGACGGTCTTCGGGACGCCGGCAAACGGTTTTTCGACTGTGGCGTCGAAGACAGGGTAGGCCGCCTTGCGGTCGACAGCCAGGGCTGCCAGCGCAACGGCAAAGGGGAACTGCGCTTCCTTCATGTGGCCGGTCAGCGTCGAAAAGCCGCGTGCGGCGATCGCCGGATTGGCCTCGAGTGCCGATTTCTCGGCGGCGGTCGCGGCATGGGCGCCCGAAGCGCCGGAGATCGCCAGCAGTTCGCCGTCCGGCAATGCGGCTTGCTTCAACAGCGCGGCGATCTCACCGTCGAGTTCGCCCCGTCGGCGCCTGGCACGACCGGACAGGACCGGGCCGAGTTCCGCGTAGATCTTCCGGCCACGGCGTTCCGCGTGCTCGCGCTGCTCCAGGACGAGAAACGCGCCGCCGGATCCGGTCACCACACCGCCGCCTTCGGCGCCTTGCCTCTGCCAGACCGGCCGCCACGCGCCGCGATGCAGGTAGCCGGCCAGTTCATAGCCGAGCAGCATGTCGGAATGTTCGGTCTGAAAAGCGCCGCCGACCAGTATATGCGTCGACTGGCCGGAGCGGATGCGCGCGGTCGCCGTCTCGACCGCGGCAACGCCCGCACCTTCCTCGCCCATGAAGGTGCGCGACGACCCCGTCACCTTGTGGACGATCGAGATGTTGCCGGCGAGCAGGTTGGAAAGCTGTGCCAGAAACAGCGTCGGGCGCAATTCCGTGGTCAGCTTCTCGTTAAGCAGCACGTCGCGGTCATTGCGGCTTTCCGATGCCGCGAGAATGGCCGCATCGACCGCCTCGTCGCGCTCGCCGCCGCCGGCGGCCACCACCATGTCCATGGTCGCGCAGAGTTCGTCATTGCCCTTGATGCCGGCATCGTCGAGCGCAAGGCCGGCCGCATAGGTGCCGAGCCTCTGCCAGGTCTCCATCTGCCGCTGGTCGCCGCGCTTGGCGATCTGCAGGTTCCAGTCGATCTCCGGCAGCGGATGGACCGTATAGGGCGAGAAGCGCGAGGCCTCCAGAACCGGCTCAAGGCGCGGCTGGACAAGCTTTTGCCAATGCGCATCCGGACCCTCGCCCAGCGACGAGACAAGGCCGATGCCTGATATGACGACGTCGTGGGGGTTCATTGGGGGCTGTTGTGGGTCGGGCGCGTCAGGCGCTGTGTTCACGCGGCGTTCTTGGCGGCGACGAGCGCGTCGATCTTGGCGCACAGGTTCTTCATGACGAAATAGTCGTCGGTCGAAGCCTTGCCGTCATTGACCTCCTGCGTCCACTTTTCCAGCGGCACCTTGATGCCGAATTCCTTGTCGATGGCAAAGACGATGTCGAGGAAGTCGAGGCTGTCGATGCCGAGATCGTCGATGGTGTGGCTTTCGGGCGTGATCGTCTCGATATCGATCTCGCTGGTGTCGGCGATGATCTTGGCGACTTTGTCGAACGTGGTGGACAAGGGCTTTTCCTTCGATTGCGGGCGGAATCTGTCCGCATGTGTTTGGCGCTGTCTAATCGGTTTTTCCGGGCAGGAAAAGGCCTGATGCGCCGACGGCAGCTGGGATTGATGTTCTGGCAGAGCAATAGGGGTCGCTGGCAACCCCTCCCGGCGATATGCCCAAACCGTCCCATCTCTGGTCATTGCGTGTACCAATGTACCACGAAGATCTATGACTACAGAAACGCGTGCAGACCGGGTGCGCCTGGAAAAACGATTGGCGAAGGTGCTCAAGGCCTTGGCTGAGCATCGCGACATGAGCCTGGGTGGACGGCTGGCGCATCGCATCCGCTATGTTCGCGTTACGCCGGATTCGCGTTTCGGATTTGTCGAGGTGGCCTGCCGACCGACACTAACGGAGGCACGGAGGCGTCGATTACCTATGCGTTCACGGCCTTGAGCCCGGCAGGAGCATCGTATCTGTCCGAACTGACGGAGGACGCGTTCGCGGACATGATCGAGGGATGGAAGCTCCGTGTCGACGCTTGGCTGGTAGCGGTGAAAATCTGACGCCAGGTAACTTAAACGAATTGCCACCAAGGGTGGAATGTTACCTTCGTCTCGTAGATGGGAACCAGCAAGTAGCGGACAAAGCTGTCGCTCAGTGAGTTTTCCTTCGTTCTGTGCCTTGATGGGACAATTCCTCGCCGCTGATCGGAGCAACACTCGTGGCCATTCATTCCTTCCACATTAACATCCCGGATGAACAGATCGAGTACCTACAGCGTCGTATCCAAGCGACAAGATGGCCGTCGTCGATCTTCGCATACGGATGGGAGGACGGTACTGACGTTGATTTCCTCAGTAAGCTTTCACGTTACTGGCAATACGATTTCAGGTGGCGCGATCACGAAAAACGTCTGAACCTGTTGCCTCAGTTTAGGGTCACGATAGACGGGTGCGACATCCATTTCGTTCACCAGAAAGGAAAGGGGTCAGCGCCCTTGCCGTTGATCCTCACTCATGGCTGGCCCGGCTCCTTCGCCGAGTTCGAGCATGTCATTCCGCTGCTCACGGATCCTGCCAAATACGGCGGGGATGCCGATGACGCCTTCGATGTCGTCGCACCGTCGCTTCCGGGTTTCGGCTTCTCGTCCCCGCCGCGTCAGGCCGGCGTTAGCTCAAAGCATGTCGCCAAGCTGTGGCGGGGGCTGATGCGCGAACTGGGATATGATCGCTTCGCCGCACAAGGTGGCGACATCGGCGCCGGCGTCTCGACCTGGCTCGCTCAGCTTTACCCGGAGGACCTTATCGGATTGCACCTGAATTACATTCCAGGCAGTTTCCGCCCGACCCTCGGTCGCGACGACCCACCTGTCACGCCGGAGGAGAAGGCATTCCTCGACAGTGCGGCGAATTTCGCCGCGACGGAGGGGGCCTACGCTTTTCTGCAGGGGACCAAGCCCCAGACGCTAGCCTTTGCACTGACAGATTCCCCAATCGGGCTAGCCGCATGGATTGCCGAGAAGTTCCGCAGTTGGAGCGACTGCGAAGGCGAACTCGAACGCGCCATCCCTCTAGACACGCTGCTTACCGACATCTCGCTCTACTGGTTCGGTAACACGATCGAGGCCTCGCTCCGGATTTACAAAGAGAACCGGCTCTGCCCCCTGACCTTCGGGCCAAGGGAGCGAATAACACCGCCCCTCGGCGTTGCAGTCTTCCCTCGAGAGCTTCCTATGCCACCTCGCTCCTGGGTCGAGCGAGTCTTCCGTGTCGAGCGCTGGACCGACATGCCGAAAGGAGGACATTTCGCGGCGATTGAGCAACCCGAACTCCTGGTCGAGGACATCCGGGCCTTTTTTCGGCCGCTGAGGCTCCGGCCGGCAAAGTAAAGGACGAAAACCTCGCCCGTTGTCACGGCTCGGAAGTCCTGATGAGACGTACCATCGCATTCGCTTTAGTTGAAAGCGCTCGTTGGTCCTGACTAAGGGTCAATGTCGACCTTGGACTCGATCAAGACCTCATCGCGGGTCGGAACCGGTATTCCGCTTAAGTACCAAACGCTAGATTTCACTACTAGCGAACGCTTCAACCGGCTCCGGCGCAGATCAGAAAGTGACGCGGCCGAGTACCCGCAGGCCGTCGCCCTGCGGCTCGACGACCACGGCCTCGCCTTCACGCGGCGAGATCCCGGTCAATTCCTTGATGTTTTCGAGATGCGTGACCATGACCAGATTGTCGGAGCCGGAATAGCCGCGGATCTCGGCAAGGATCGCGGCAATCTGGTCGGCCTTTTCCTTTTCGTCGGTCTTCAGCAGGTCAAGCGGTGCGAACGGCTCCGGCTCGCTTTCGAAAGCGATGCGGGCGGTCTCGAGGCAGCGGCAATAGCGGCTGGACAGCACGCGCTCGACCGGTGCGGCGCGGGCGCCAAACAGCGCGCCGATCTTGCGCGCCTGTTGCTTGCCGCGCTCAGAGAGATTGACCTGGGTCGCGCATTTGCCGAGGTCGAAATTGGCGGCATCGGTGGTGCCGGTGACCATGGCATGGCGAAGCAGGACCACATGCCCGCCGTCGCGGAGCAGCGCCCAGCCGGCTTCCGTCGCATGGGCTGTGGCGGAAACGGCAAGCAACAGCAGCGCCAGCACAAATCGAAGCATCAGACATCCTTTTCGGGTGACCGGCAGGCAGGTCCCCGGTGACCGGCATATAGGGACGGCAAAGCCGGCTGAAAGACAAGCCGAGTGCAACCTGCGGCCGAGACGCCTATTTCTTCGCTATCTGCTTCTTCACCAGATCGATCTTGCGGTCGATCAGCGGGATGGGGAGTGTGTAGCCGGCTTCGGTAAAGCCTTGCTTGGCGTTCTCGAAGAATTCGATCGCCTTTTGGTATTCGGCATTGCCGCCGCCATAGCTGCCGCGGTTCCAGTGGACGTCGCCGAGATTGTTCTGCTCGAAGGCCCATTGCATCGGCTGGCCTTCGCGGGTGAAGACCTTGAGCGTCGCCTCGAAGGCGGCTTCGGCTTCGTCCAGATATTTGCCGGTCCGTTCGAGATTGCCGAGATTGATCAGGCAAAGCCGATCACCGCCCCCAGATTTTCCGTCGCGGTAACGTCCGCCAGTGCCCTGGCGCCGCGCATCGGCTCCAGCCCGCCGGCGCCGATCGGCGAGGCCGAGGCGGTGGGCGCCCGGCGCAGCACCGCATCCGCCGGAAACGGGTTGGTGCGGCAGGCATCGAGCAGCATGATCGTTACCGGCACGGTCGTCTTCAATTCGTCCATGACGGCGGAGATCGGCGCCAGGGCCTGATCGGCGTCCTTCAATGAAGAAACGTCGGCGTCGACCGGCACCAGATAGTTTTCGCCGCCGGCCTCGATGCCGTGGCCGGAATAGTAGATCAAGGCGACGTCGGCGTCCTCGGCATCCTCAGCGAAACGCTCGAGGTCGCGCTTCAGCTTTGCCGCGTCGCGGTCGGTGACGCTGCGCGCGCCGAAGCCGAGATCGGTCAGCATCTTGGCGATGTCGCGGGCGTCGTTGGCGGGGTTGGGAAGAGCCGCTATGTGCTGGTATTTCGACTGGCCGACAATCAGCGCCACGCCCTTGAGGCTCTCCGGCTCCGCGGCATGAGCCGAGGTCACCACGAGGCAAAGCATGGCGCCGACGAAAGCCGTCAGCCACGCCTGCTTGAAGAAGTGCTGATTTCCGACAAGGCCCATTCGCCGCGTGTCACCCGACAACCCTGTATAGCGCTGGCATCCAACCATGAGCAAATTCGGGCAAGATCCGAGCAGCCGGATTGTTGGCCGGTACATTCGCGAGGGAAGGGCGATTGCGCCGCCGCCGGGCCTCGCCTATCACGGGAAAAATGTCTCCGCTTACCGAAACCGTCCTCTTCGTCTTCAGTCTCGTCGGGCTCGGCTATCTTGCCGGGTTGACCGGCTATTTGAAGCCGGCGAGCGGCGAGGGCGTATCCGAATTCGCCATCAACGTGGCAATGCCGCTTTTGCTGTTCCAGACCATGGTAAAGGCCGATTTCCACGGCGTGGCGCCGTGGTCGCTATGGGGCGCTTATTTCGCGGCGGTCGCGCTCACCTGGGCCACCGGCCATCTGGTTGTTACGCGCATCTTCGGGCGGGACGCCCGCGCCGGCGTCGTCGGCGGCGTATCGTCGTCCTTCTCCAACGTCGTCCTGCTCGGCGCGCCCTTCATCATCGGCGTGTTCGGGCCGGCCGGGTTCGAAGTGTTGTCACTGCTCGTCTCCATTCACCTGCCGGTGATGATGATGGCCTCGATCATCCTGTTCGAGATGTTCGGCCGCGGCGGCAGCGAGCCTGTGCATCCGGTCCGTGTCGTCAGGAGCTTTCTCAGGAGGGTATTCATCAATCCGCTGATCATCGGCATACTGGCCGGGCTGGCGTGGCGCTTCACCGGTGCGCCGCTGCCGGTGCTTGCGACGCGGCTGAGCGACGCGCTGGCCGGCACGGCCGCCCCGGTTGCGCTGTTTGCCATGGGGCTCAGCCTGCGCCGCTTTGGCATCTCCGGCAATGTAAGGCCGGCGCTGGCGCTGTCGGTGCTGAAACTGTTCCTGATGCCGGCGCTGGTTCTCGGCCTGGTGTGGCTGATCGGCCTGCCGCCATTGACGGCCAAGGTGGCGGTGATGGTCGCGGCGTTGCCGTCCGGCATCAATTCCTATCTCATCGCGGTGCAGTTCAACACCGGCCAGGCGCTGGCGTCGAACCAGATGACCATCGCCACCACCTGTGCTGTCGTGACCACTGCGTTTTGGCTGACAGTGGTCGTCGTCGTTTTTGGATAAGAGCCCGGCTGCATCGCTCTCGCTTTGGCTGGCCCAAACCCTATATGCCATCTTGTGATTGCTTGCGGGGCTTGCCCTGGGCTAAGAGCAGTGGCTCTAGCGATGCTATCGCGCACGTCCATTCACGAAATCAGCGACCGGCCCGCCAGGTGCCGAACGGAGGCGAGATCATGCTTCAGAAAACCAGCCATTTCATGCGGCAGGCCAATCTCATCAATGGCGAATGGGTGCAGGCCGATTCAGGCCAGACGATCGACGTCAACAATCCTGCCACCGGCCTCAAGATCGGCACAGTGCCGAAGTCGGGCAAGGCCGAGACCCGCCGCGCCATCGAAGCCGCCGACGCTGCTTTCCAGACATGGCGCAAGACCACCGCGCTCGAACGCTCGAAGCTGTTGCGCAAGCTGCACGACGCGATGATGGACAATCAGGACGTGCTGGCCGAACTGCTGACCATCGAGCAGGGCAAGTCGCTGTTCGAATCGAAGGGCGAGATCGGCTCGGCCGCGTCCTACATATTGTGGTTCGCCGAAGAGGGCCGCCGCACCTATGGCGACGTCGTTCCGTCGCCCTGGGCGGACCGCCGTATCCTGGTGACCAAGGAGCCGGTCGGCGTCATCGCCGCCATTACGCCGTGGAATTTCCCATCCTCGATGTTGGCCCGCAAGCTTGGCCCGGCGCTTGCCGCCGGCTGTACCGCCGTGGTCAAGCCCGCGTCGCAGACGCCTTATTCCGGCCTTGCCTGGGGCGCGCTTGCCGAGGAGGTCGGCTTCCCCAAAGGCGTAATCAATATCCTGACCGGCGCCGCCGGTGAGATCGGCGACGAGATCTGTGCCAACCCACTGGTCAAGAAGATCACCTTCACCGGCTCGACGGAGGTCGGCAAGATCCTGATCCAGAAGTCGTCGGTGACCGTCAAGAAAGTGTCGATGGAGCTCGGCGGCAATGCGCCGTTCATCGTCTTCGACGACGCCGATATCGAGCGGGCCGTCGCTGGCGCCATCACCGCCAAGTACCGCAATTCCGGCCAGACCTGCGTCTGCACCAACCGCTTCCTGGTGCAGGCCGGCATCTATGACCAGTTCGTCGAAAAGCTCGCTATTGCGAGCAACGGGCTGAAGGTCGGTTCCGGCCTCGAGGAAGGTGTCCAGCAGGGACCGCTGATCGATGAGAAGGCGGTGGAGAAGGTCGAGGAGCTGATTGCCGACGCTACCGCCAAAGGCGGCAAGGTCGTCGCCGGTGGCAAGCGCCACGCGCTCGGCGGCTCGTTCTTCCAGCCGACGGTGATCGCCAATGCGACGCCGAAGATGCGCTTCATGAAGGAAGAAATCTTCGGCCCGGTAGCACCGGTATTCAAGTTCGAGACCGAGGAAGAGGCCGTAGCACTCGCCAACGACACCGAGTTCGGCCTGGCCTGCTACTTCTACACCGGCGATCTCGGCCGCGCCTTCCGGGTCATGGAAGGGCTGAAATACGGCATGGTCGGCGTCAATGAGGGGCTCATCACCACCCCTGAAGCGCCGTTCGGCGGCGTCAAGGAATCGGGCCTCGGCAAGGAAGGCGGCCATCAGGGCATCGAGGATTATCTCGACACCAAATATGTCTGCATCGGCGGACTTGGTCTCTAGAAGCCTGATGCGGTAATACCGAAACGACCCTGGGCCGCTTCGAAAGGCCAGGCTGGCATCGAGCAGCGAACTTGCGAGCATGGCAATGAAGGACGGCGAGGTTTTCGGCACGACGCAGGCGGGCGAGGCCGTCCGCCGCTTCACCATCCGTGGCGGCGGCCTCACCGCCAACATCATCGGGCTGGGTGCGATCATCCAGGATCTGCGTCTGGCCGGGCACGACGCGCCGCTGGTGCTCGGCTATGATCGTTTCGAGCACTATGAGACGGACACCGCCTTCTTCGGCACCGTCGTCGGGCGCTATGCCAACCGTATCCGCGACGGCCGCTTCACGCTTGCCGGCAAACGCTATCAGACCGAGCGCAATTTCCTCGAAAAGCACACGCTGCATGGCGGTTCGCAAGGTTTTTCGCGCCGGGCCTGGGCGGTTTCGCTGCATGGCAGGGATTTTGTCACGCTGACCCTCCACGACCCGGACGGCACGATGGGCTTTCCCGGCGCGCTCGACGTGACCTGCACCTACCGGCTGAAGATCCCCGGCACGCTCAGCGTCGAACTGACCGCCACCTGTGAGGAGCCGACGCTCTGCAACCTTACCCAGCATTCCTATTTCAACCTGGATGACGGCGGCGCCGGCGACATTCTCGACCACCGGCTGATGCTGAATGCCGGGGCCTATCTTCCTGTCGACGCCGATCTGATCCCGACAGGCACGGTCAAGCCGGTCGACGGCACGCCCTTCGATTTTCGCCAGGCCCGGCCGCTGCGCATGGAGACCGAGGGCGAACAGCTCCCCTACGACCAGAATTTCTGCCTCGCCTCGACGCGCGGGCCGCTGAAGCAGGCGTCATGGGCGCAAGGCGCGAATTCCGGGGTCGAGATGGAGCTCTGGACCACGGAGCCGGGCGTCCAGCTCTATACCGGCCAGTACCTGGCGCTGTCTTCGCCTGGATTGGGCGGGCGTCAATACAAGGCCTTTTCGGGCTTCTGCCTGGAGCCGCAAATCTGGCCGGATGCGCCGAACCGGCCGTATTTCCCGCAAGCCACGCTGTGGCCTGGGCAGATCTACCATCACGTGACGGAATACCGGTTCAGGCAGCCTTAGGGCAGGAGTGCCGCTGCCCAAGCGTACGACTCGAGCGTCGTGAACATGCCCAGCGCGGCGCCTTCGGGATGATAGTGTCCTGAAGGTTCTGCAAAAGCTCTGGAGAGAGAACAGCTCTTGGCCTGAGGCAAGGGGCTGCCATGGCACGCTGGTGACGTTTCGACCACCGATTCCCGTGGAAGGGGAGTGCCATGACCAATCGAGAAATTAGACTGAGCAGAGGGCGAGTTGAAAGGGTTGCTGTTGTCGGATGAGGACGGCTTTCGCAAGGACTTGCAGATTGTGGTGCAGGAGGCTTTGGAGGCCGAGATGACGCAGGCCATCCAAGGAACTTACCAAGGGCAATCAGTAACGCACTTCGTCGACCCGCAAACCGGCTTGAGTGTCATTCGCGATAGTTCAGGAAATCTCCTGTCTGGATGGAAGCTCAGTCCCAAGCAGTTAGAATATGTCTTGACGACCGGCAAACTGGGAGGCGAACTATGAGCAGCGTATCTGGCGAATACCGTGCGTTGGTTGAAACCTTTCTCGCAGGGGAAATAGATGCTCCTAAGTTGGTAGAATTTTACTTAAAGAAATTTAAGGATGAGACGCGAGCCATCCCAGAGCAGGACTTTAAGGTGATAGATGAGATCTTTGCTGACATTGACGCATACACTTCCGATATCAGCTTGATTAGAGAGAATCCTAGATTTTATCTTGACGACGCACAACTGAGAGTAAAAGTTGCGGAGGCCCTAGACCGGCTCCCATGAGGCTTACCGGCTGCCCGGCGGACATGCCAACGTCATCGCTGAATGCAACGCCATTTTTGCAGAGCTTGACGCACACAACTCTCGAGATCCCTAGTCTGCGGCAGAGCTTCAGCCATCTGGCGGCTATCTCAGAACCGGCTGGAGCGTTCTTTCGGCTGAGGCGACTTCAAGCCCTGACAGGAGCATGCCGGATCAGCAGGAAGTCGCGCGGCGGTCTCCAGCGCGACCCGCGAGGCTGTCATTGAGAGATTGGGCAGCACGTCCTCCTGCAGCAATTTCTGGCGATTGCGATCCATATAGTCGTTGAAGCCCGCCGTCACGAACGCGCAAGGCACGAAACACGCGCCGATCTCGCGCGACAAGGTCGCCTCAGGGGCGATGGAATGGTTGAGTACATCCGCCCCCATGCCCCGATACGCCAAGGCTTCGGCTGGCGTTGTCAGCCGGGGCCCATAACAGTGGGCAGCCACCAACTGCTGTTCGATGCCATAAACGCGGCATTCGGCTGGCCAATGACGGCGGGCCGTTTCGACCAGAACCGCCGCACATCTTGGACACACGATTTGCTTGCCCGAACAGTCAAAGCTCTGGCGGTCAGGCAACAGTGAAAACGGGGTCTGCGTCAGTTCGATGATGTCGGCGGTCACCACCATGTCGCCCGGCTGGATCGCCTTGTTGACGGCGCCAACCGTCGAGCAGGCGAGAACTTGCCGTACACCCGCCCGCATCAATACCCAGAACGCGCGGCGATGACAGGAATGGTCAATATGGTCGCGGGGATTGCCGTGCGAATACATGCACAGAGCGCGCTTTGCTCTCCCGTCGGCAGTAATCGACGCGTCGAACTCGAGCAGCTTCCAGTTGTCGGTACGACCGAAAGGCGTTTCAAAACTCATGTCGCGCCGCAACGTGCGCACACCATCGAATTCGACATCTTCCGGGAAGGCAAGCCCCCAGTTTGCCGACCCGGTGATGATGGCCAACCCTACCTGAGGGATGTCCGTCGAATGATCCGCCAGATCGTCGGCTGCATGGTAATTGGTGGGCATGTTTCCAGTCTCGGTCAGGATTTTTGGCGAAGGGTCACAATCAGGACCACGGCCACGACGATGACGGTCCACAATGTCGAGATCGCCGCAATGGTCGGATCGATCTGATCGCGCAGCGACAGGAACATAAGCTTCGGCATCGTGCTGTTGCGACCGCTTGCAATGAAGATCGAAATCACAGACTCGTCGAGCGAAGTCAGGAACGCCATCAATGTCGCCGACAGCAAGCTGATCCGAAGTTGCGGAACGATTATTCCGCCAATGGCTCTGGCCCAGTTTGCACCGAGGCTGCGCGCCGCCTGAACCTGGTTCCAGTCAAAGCGGGCGAGAGCGGGTAGCAACACAATGCAGGCGACCGGAACGGCCAGCACCACATGTCCGACCAGCACACCGAATAGCGTTCCGATCAGATGTTGTGCGGCCAACACAAAGAAGAGACCGATCGCAAGCAGGATACCTGGGGTGATCGAGGGGGTCAGCAGGACACTCTGGATGGCCGCAGCGGTCTTTCCGCCCAGCCGGTTCATTGAAATGCAGGCGAGCAGCGCGAAAGGCACCGCGATCAACGCCGTCAATGTCCCAAGGATCAAACTCGTCCTCAGCGCGGCCATCCACGTTGCCGAGCCGAAGAAGTTCTCGTACCAGCGCAACGAGTAGGCGTGCGGCGGAAACTCGAGGAGATTCGATGCCGAAAAGGAAAGCGGCACCACCACGAGCGTCGGCAGCATCAGAAATGCCATGACAAGAGCGGCAAAGCTCCAGAGCAAAATGCGGGCGAGCCTGTTTTGCGGATAGGCTTCAAGCATGGGAGGCTTCCACGGTGTTCTGGGCCACCAGCCGGCGTGCCGCCAGCAACATCACACCGATCAGCGCTATGAGAACGAGGAGCAGAATGCCCAGGACGCTCGCCGATCCCCAGTCCTGAAAGGTCGATAATGTACGCTCGATCCGGGTAGAGAGCGGATTTACCTTGCCGCCGCCAAGCACCGCCGGCGTGATGAAAAAACCTATGGCGTAGATGAGGACGATGATCGAACCCGAGAAGATGCCGCCCGCCGAAAGCGGCATAATGACGGTGCGGATCACCTGCCTGAGAGTGGCTCCCATGCTCGCTGCCGCGCGAATGAGATTTGGGTCGATATCGCGCATCGCAGCATAAACAGGCAGCAGAAAGAGTGGCAGCATGTAGTGCACCATGCCGATGAGCGTTCCGGTGAAGTTGTAGACCAGCGGCAATGGCTCCGCCGTCAGGCCTGAACCGGTCAACGCCGCGTTGACCAGGCCGTCGCGCCGCAAAAGCACGAGCCAACCATAGGTACGCACCAGAATGGAGGTCCACAGCGGCAGCATGACGAACGCCATGAGCACGTTGGCCAACCTTGGTCTGACGCTGGCCAGAGCGAGCGCCAGAGGGGTGCCGAGGAGAATGCAGGCCGCTAGCGTACCCAAGGACAGTTCGAGGGTCGTGACGAGCGCCGACCATGTCAGTCCGCTCGAAAGGACCTTCTGGTAATTGCCAACGGTGTACTCACCTCCGGTGGTCAGGAAGGATTGCCGGATTATCCAAAGGATGGGCAGTATCGCCGCCAGTCCAACGATGAACAGCGCCGGAAGCGAAAGCGATAGAAAAAACCGCCGCTCGCGCCGTGCATCCACTGCGAGCGCCGGATCCCGGACGACGGTCACGCCGTCGCTCCCGGTATCGCGTGAACCTTCGCTGCTGGTGCATATGCGGTCATCCGCTGACCGGCGGCAAGTTCGGCGCAGCCGCCGGCCAGCGCTGCCGGAATGCAGACAAGAACCTCTTGCCCACCGTCAAGCGCCAGCGTCAAAAGCCAGTTCTCGCCGCGGAACGCTTTGGTGCGCAGTATTCCTTCGAGAGCCACTCCGTCTCCCCCGACGAGCTTCGCATCAAGATGGAAGCTTTCGGCGCGGATCATCAGCGTTTCGCGTGATGCTTCGGCGCCGTCGATTCTGCGCGCCGAGCCCGGGGCCACAATGTTGGCCTCGCCCATGAACTCCGCGACGAAGCGGGTCGATGGACGATCATAAATCCGCTGCGGCGTATCTATCTGCTGGATGCGGCCAGAATTCATCACCGCAATCCGGTCAGACATAATCAGCGCTTCGCGCTGGTCGTGGGTCACATAGATTGTGGTGATCCGTAGATGATCATGCAGACGCCGGATCTCATACTGCATGGTCTCGCGCAGGTTCTTGTCGAGTGCCGACAGCGGCTCGTCCATCAACATCACGCGCGGTTCGAAGACGATAGCCCGCGCCAATGCCACCCGTTGACGTTGGCCGCCGGATAGTGCGGCCACATTGCGCTCCGCCAGGCCATCCAGCTTCACGCGGGCCAAGGTGTCAAGCGCCCGCTGACGCGCCTCCGCTCTCGGTACCTTGCGCAGCACCAGCGGATACGCGACGTTCGCCAGGACGTTCATGTGAGGAAACAAGGCGTAATTCTGGAATACTATGCCGATGTCTCGTTTGTTGGGCGGCAGGCGGGTGATGTCTCGATCGCCCAGGAAAAGTTTACCGGAATCCGGCCGGACAAAGCCGGCCAGAGCCATGAGTAACGTGGTCTTGCCCGATCCCGATGGCCCTAGCAGCGTGAGGAATTCGCCAGCCTGAATGTCGAGCGAAACATCATCCAGTGCGACGTAGGACCCATAAGCCTTGTGCACGCTTTCGATGGTGATCGCGAGCGACTTCATCATGTGCTCCAGCCTTGAAGCGCGTCGCGTTCGACCGGCTTCACGCTACGCGCTTCAGGTTCTTGTTTTCATGCATGTCGTTGTCGCGCGCTGCACATTTTTGCGCGACATGCGTCAGAGCTGAGAGTCAGCGAGCCATCATTTCATCGAAGGCTCGTTGGGCAGCCTCGCCATTCTTGACCCACCATTCTGAATTGGAAAACACCGAAGTGCCAGCATTTTCAGGGGCGGTCGCAAGTGTCTTCAGACGGTCCTCGGGAATAAGTCCACCCTCATATGCCGCAGGATTGACTGGGCCATAGGCAATGAAATCGGTCAGCTTGGCAACCCGCGCGGGCTGCGTCATCGCTGCAATGAGCTTCATCGCGGCTTCCTTGTTCGGCGCTCCCTTCGGCACCCCAAGACAATCCGTGCCGATGACCGAACCCTTGAACGTGTAGTCAGCCGCGCCGCCATCGGCTTTCACGGTTTGGGCGCGTCCGTTCCAGGTAATGACCAAATCCGCCTCACCGTCTTTCAGCAACTGCGCGGATTGGGCGCCCGAGGTCCACCACACGGCGACGTTTGGTTTAATCGCTTCAAGCCGCTTGATGGCGCGCTCTAGCCCTTCCGGCGTGCTGAGCACGGAATAGACGTCCGCCGGTGCCACGCCATCGGAGAGAAGCGCGATCTCGATCGAGTCTTGCGCATTGGCGCGCAACGCGCGACGGCCAGAAAATTTGGCAACATCCCAGAACTCCGCCCACGTCTTCGGCGGGTTCTCGCCATAGGTCTTGGTGTTCCACGACATGACGGTGCCATAGGAATCGAACGGATAGCAGTAGTCGGACTTTGCGCCGTCCGGCACGGATTTCGGATCGATGATCTTGTAGTCGAGCGGCTCCAGCAGCGATTGCGCGGCAGCCTGCGCCCCTTCCGGCGAACCCAGGTGGACGATATCGGTCGTGACTGCACCCGAGGTAACCTGCATCTTCAGGGCGGCCAGGCCGTCGCTCTGCGTCTCCTCGCGGACATCATAGCCAAGCTCTTTTGCAGCCGGCCCCCACATGGCCTCCTTGATGGCGTTGCCATAGTCGCCGCCCGCGGTCGTGATGGTGACCGTCTGCGCATGCACGGGCAGGGCAGCCGAGATTGCGAATGCTGTTAAGGAAATGCGTAGCCAGGACATAGGTTTTCCTCCCCAACTTTTATGGAATATCGCTTGAAAGAGCCATTATTTTGTAATCGTAACGTTACGATTGCATCTAGATACGCTAGAGTCAAGCTGCTTCCTATGGAGTTCGATTGACCGGGATGTCGAATTCGGTAACGCTATGGCGGTCAGCAAATCAGCCGGCGCTTTCGCAAATGAAGTCGGGCGAACAATGGCCAATCTAAAGCAGATCGCCGCGGAACTTTCCCTCTCGGTGACGACGGTATCCCGCGCTCTGAAGGATGGGCCGGAAGTGCAGCCCTCGACCATAGCCCGCGTCAAGGAGGCGGCTAAGCGGGTCGGCTATTTACCAAATCATCATGGTCGCGCGCTCAAAACCGGTCGAACGCAGACGCTGACGGCGGTGCTCCCGATGGAGACACGAGACCATCTGTCCGATCTGTTGAAGCTTCCTTTGATCGAAGGCATGACGCTGGCGGCGCGGCAAGCCGGTTATAGTCTGTCCATCTATTCCACCACTCCCGACGACGATCCCGTTGAGAGTGTGCAGCGGCAGCTTCAGGCGCGCAGCGCAGACGGCCTGATCATCACACGCCTGGTGTCGGCTGATCCGCGCGTCAGGCTGCTGCTGGATCAACGCATGCCATTCGTCGCGTTTGGAAGAACGGACCTGGATATCGCCTATCCCTATGTCGATGTCGACAATGAACAGATTGCCTACGAGGCGACCCGGCGGCTCATGGATAAGGGCTGTCGACGCATTGCGCTGCAACTTCTCGTTCCGGAGGACCAGGCGAGTGCCATGCGTCTTTCCGGGTATGGAAGGGCAATGGCCGAGGCCGGTATTCCGATCGACCAGTCGCTGATCGGTCATGGCATGTTCACCATGGAATCGAGCGCCGGCTGGTTCGATCGCTTGCTGGCGTCATCAGATTCGCCAACGGGCTTGGCGTGCGCCAACGAACTGGGCCTGCTGGGAGCGTTGCACGCTCTCGGCAAGCGGGGTCTTACAGCAGGCCGCGACGTCCACATCGTCACCCGTGACAGCACGCGGCTGGCACGCTTCCTGCCCGCAAAGATCGGAGTTCATTCCGTCGATATGGCGGGTGTTGGACGCAAACTTATCGAAGTCCTGGAGAGCCGGATCATCAATCCGCTTGGGCCGGTGGAGACAGTCTTGGTGCAAGGCAGATTCGAGCCGGCCGAATAGTCCGGGCGGCCGTATAACAAGAAGGGCACCCTGCGGCTGGCCGAAATGCCGGAGCCGGAGCTCCAGGACAGCGATGTCCTTGTAGAGGTCCATGCCGCTGGGGTGAACCTGCTCGATTCCAAGGTCAGAACCGGAGAATTCAAGCTCATCCTGCCCTATCGTCGGCCGTTCATCCTGGGCCACGACGTGGCCGGAACGGTTATCCGCGTGGGATCGAAAGTTCGCAAGTTCAAAGCCGACGACGATGTCTATGCGCGGCCGCGCGATGGCCGGATTGGGACATTCGCCGAATTCATTGCCGTGAATGAAGCCGACGTGGCCTTGAAGCCTGAGAATCTCAGCATGGAAGAAGCGGCCTCGATTCCCCCGGTCGGACTGACCGCCTGGCAGACGCTTATCGACAGGGCAAACCTAAAGAGGGGACAGAAGGTCTTCATTCAGGCTGGTTCCGGCGGCGTCGGAACATTCGCCATTCAGTTGGCCAAGCACCTCGGCGCGACCGTTGCGACAACCGCGAGCGCGGCGAGTGCCGATCTGCTGAAAAGCCTCGGCGCCGATGTCGTCGTCGACTACAGGAAAGACGACTTCGAGAAAGTTTTGTCGGGCTACGATGTCGTCTTGAACAGCCAGGACGCCAAAACACTGAGCGTGCTGAAAGCGGGTGGGAAGCTCATCTCCATTTCCGGTCCACCGGATCCCGAATTTGCCAGGAAAAGGGACTGAATTTGATGCTGAAGCTGGTGCTGCGCTTCCTGAGTCGCGGAATTCGGGCCAAAGCCAAGCGCCGCGGCGTGCAGTTTTTCGTTCCTTTTCATGTGGGCGCAGGGCGATCAGCTGAGCAAAATCACCGCGTCATCGAAGCCGGCGCGATCCGCCCGGTTGTGGATCGAGTCTTTCCATTCGAAGCGACCAATGACGCCCTGGCCTATGTCGAAACAGGACGCGCCAAGGGCAAGGTCGTCATCAAGCTCAGATAGCAGGTGCCTCGAACGCACCCCTCAACGTCTCGAACGGCGCCAGGGCGCCGCGCACCTGCACGACGGCGGCGGCGACGCGATGGGCGCGCTGCACCGCTTCTTCCGGGGCATGTCCGGCAAGGCGGGCGGCGAGGTAGGCGCCGTTGAAGGAGTCGCCGGCACCGGTGGTGTCGACCGGCGCGGCGACATGCACCGCCGGCACCGATTGCAAGCCGCCGTTCCGGGCGATCAGCGCCGGCTCCTCGCCGTTCTTGACGACGACTTCACCGACCAGCTTTCGCAGCCGTTCGGCTGTTTCCTGCGGTGTCGTATCACCAAATAGCACCTGCTCGTCGGGGAAGGTCGGCAGCGCGATGTCGGCGACTGCGAGCGCCTCGAGCATGGCGGCCTGTGCTTCCTCGCGCCGGCGCCACAGCCGCGGCCGGTAATTGGGATCAAAGGCGATCAGCGAGCCGGCCGCGCGCGCTGTGGCCACGGCCGTCAGCAGTACCTTGCGTGGAGCCTCGTCGAGAATTGCCAAAGTGATTCCGGAAAAATAAACAAGCGCCTGGTTTTCAAGGCTTTTCTGCAATGCGGCTGGGTTCGAAGCCAACTGCCTTGCGGCCGCATCGGCCCGCCAGTAGGTGAAAGAACGTTCGGCGCCGGTCAGCGTGATCGCATAGAGGCCGGGGCGGGCGCCCGCTATCACCGGGCTGGCGCCGATGCCGATGCCGTTCTCGGCCAGGAACTTGATCTGGTCGCGCGAGAACGGGTCGTCGCCGAAGGCCGACACGTAGGTCGCCGGCCGCTCGCTGCTCAAGGCATGCAGCGCCCATAAAGTGTTGAACGTGTCGCCGGCAAAGCCCATGCGCCAGTTCAGCCCGGCCTGGCCCGAAAGCTCGAGCATGCACTCGCCAATCGAGGCGATGCCGTTTCCTGCCATGAAGCACTCCTCCATCCTGCAATTGCGGTGCTGTAGCTTTTTGCGGCCGGCAGCGCCATGCTTGGCGACGGCGGATTCTTGCGCTGGGCGCGATTTCCCACAGGGGCGTGGGACGCGATCTGCCCAGCGAAACGTTATCCGCAGAACAGGAATTGGTTTGGCATCGTTATGGCGTTATCTTCTTGGAGGCCTCGGCCTGGCTGCCTTGCTTGCCGGCGTGCTGGCCGTCGTCTATCTGACGGCGCCGCATGCGCCGCAACCAAGCTCGGACGTAGGCCGTTCCAAGACGACGGCGAACAAGCTGTTCGTGGCGACTTTCGAGCCCGAGAAAGGCGTCATCCGGCAGGGCGAACTGGAATCCTGGCTGCTGACGCTGAAAACCATCGAGGGTGCGCCGGTGGAAGGTGCTGCGATAACGATTTCCGGCGGCATGCCGCAGCACAAGCACGGTCTGCCGACCAGCCCGCAGGCGACCGATTACCTCGGCGCCGGGCGCTATCGCATCGATGGGGTCAAATTCACGATGAGCGGGTGGTGGCAATTGCATTTTGCCATTTCCGCTGCGGCCGGTTCGGACACTGTCGTCTTCAACGTGGTGCTGTGAGCCGCTGATGAGCTGGTTTTCCAGTCTTCTCGTGTTGGTGGTGGTGGCCGTGCTTGCCGGCTGCGGCAGACCGGAGTTCTCCGATGCCGAAAAGCAGACCATCGCCTCATTGGCGCTGTCCAGGCTGCCGCCGCTGAAACCCGACACCACCAATCGCTTCGCCGATGTGCCGGCCGCCGCGGCACTCGGCTCGACGCTGTTCTTCGACACCGGGATGAGCGGCGACGGCACGGTATCGTGCTCGACGTGCCACAAGATCGACCGCCAATTCCAGGACGACCTGCCGCAAGCGGTCGGGGTCGGCCGCACCAATCGTCGTACCATGCCGTTGGCCGGCGTCGCGCATGATCCCTGGTTCTTCTGGGACGGGCGGCGCGACAGCCTGTGGGCCCAGGCGCTGACACCGCTTGAAAATCCGCTGGAGCAGGCCGGCAACCGCGCCGCCTTCGCGCATTACATCAAGGCCCGCTTCGGCGAGCGCTATGAGCGCATCTTCGGCCCGCTGCCGAACCTTTCGGGCGTGCCGGCCAATGCCAGCCCGCTTGGCAGCGATGCCGAGAAGGAGGCCTGGAACGCCATGCCCGCCAGCCAAGCCGAGGAGGTCAACCGCGTCTTTGCCAACATCGGCAAGGCGATCGCCGCCTTCGAGCGCTCGATCGCGCCGCCGCAGACACGCTTCGACCGCTTTGCCATCGACCTGGCTGCGGGCGCCGAGCCGAAAGGCGACGCCGCCTTTTCCTCGGAGGAAATCCTCGGCCTGAAGCTGTTCATCGGCAAGGCCAATTGCGTGACCTGCCACAATGGCCCGCGGTTTACCGACGGCAGCTTCCACAACACCGGCGTGCCGCCGGTCGCGGGCCTGCCGCCGGATCGCGGCCGCGTCGACGCGGTACGCCAAGTCGAGGCCGATCCGTTCAACTGTTTCGGCGCCTTTCGCGACGGCGATGTCAGCGCCTGCCGCGAACTGCGCTTCATGGTCAAGGCCGGGCCGGAACTCGTTCGTGCGTATAAGACGCCGTCGCTGCGGGGTGCCGCCACCCGGCCGCCCTACATGCACGCCGGGCAGTTTTCCTCGCTCGACGAGGTGGTGGCGCATTATTCCAAGGCACCGGCAAGCGTCGAGGGCACATCCGAGATCCACCCGCTGCAGCTTTCGGACCACGAACGCGCGGCGCTGGTGGCGTTTTTGAAGACACTGGCGGAGTGAGGGTGGCTCAGCGCGCTGTGTAGCGATCCTTCGCTGTCCCGCCAACATTACCGCAACAGCGCTCTCCTACCGATCCTTCACCGTCTCCATCGCGACAAACGTCGAGGTCTGGGCAACGTGCGGCAGGGCGGAGATCCGCTCGCCGAGCACGCGGCGATAGGCGGCGATGTCGGTGGTGCGGACCTTCAGCAGATAGTCGAAGCTCGACGCCATCATGTGGCACTGCTCGATCTCCGGCACCGCCTGCACGGCGCGGTTGAAGGCGTCGAGCGCGGCCGAGCGGGTGTCGGACAGTTTCACCTGGACGAAGGCGACATGACCTTCGCCCATGCGCTCGCGATCGATGATCGCCTGGTAGCCCCTGATAAAGCCGTCCATCTCCAGCCGCTTGACCCGCGCCTGCACCGGCGTCTTCGACAGCCCGACTTTTGCCGCGAGTTCCGACATGGAAAGCCGGCCGTTGCTGCCCAGCGCCGACAGGATGTTCCTGTCAATGCGGTCCAATTGGTCTTCTGTCATTGAAATTCTGGTCAAATTGGCGTGGATCGGCCGTCATGATAGATCAATCGACCTCTGCTGTCGATTTCTTTGGACCGACTGCGATCGGGCTTTGTGCTAGCTTTGCGCCATTCGGTCCGGCGACCGCCGGCCCGCTCACTGATGCTTGCTCTACAGGACCGTCATGCCAGCGCTCGATGCCATCCGCCAGCAGATCCGTGCCAATTACCTGCCTGACGAAGACGGGGCTGTGAAGCGGCTGGCCGAGGCGACGAGGCTTGCAGGGAAAGACCGAAAGGCGATCTCGGCCCGCGCTGCCGATCTGGTGCGCGCGGTGCGCGGCTCGTCCGATCCGCGGCTGATGGAGGTCTTTCTGTCCGCCTATGGCCTCTCGACCAAGGAGGGCGTGGCGCTGATGTGCCTGGCCGAGGCGCTGCTGCGGGTGCCCGACACCGAGACGATGGACGATCTCATCGCCGACAAGATCGCGCCGCACGACTGGTCGGCGCATGCGGGCGGCTCGAGCTCGATCTTCATCAACGCGTCTACCTGGGCGCTGATGCTGACAGGCCGCGTGCTCGACGAAGGCGAGGGCGGCATCGAAGGCACGCTGCGCGCCATGGTGCGCCGGTTGGGCGAGCCGGTCATCCGCAAGGCGGTGGCGGCGGCGATGCGCGAGATGGGCGAGCAGTTCGTGCTCGGCCGCACCATTGCCGAGGCGGTCAGGCGCGGCCGGCCGATGACGCAGAAGGGCTATCTCTATTCGTTCGACATGCTGGGCGAGGCGGCCCGCACCGAGGCCGATGCCTTGCGCTATCTCAAGGCCTATGCCGACGCCATCTCGTCGCTCGATGCCGGCGCCAACGGCCCCGACATCCGCCAGAACCACGGCATCTCGGTCAAGCTTTCGGCGCTGCATCCGCGCTATGAAGTCACGCAGAAGGAAAAGATGCTGCCCGTCATGGCCGAGCGGCTGCTGTCGCTGGCGCTCGCAGCGCGCCATTCGCGCATGGGCCTCAACATCGACGCCGAGGAAGCCGACCGCCTCGATTTGTCGCTCGACGTCATCGAGCGGGTGCTGGCCGAGCCGGAGCTTGCCGGCTGGAACGGTTTTGGCGTCGTCGTGCAGGCCTATGGCCCACGCGCCGCGTTCGTTATCGACTGGCTCTACGAACTGGCGAGGAAATATGACCGCAGCATCATGGTGCGGCTGGTCAAGGGCGCCTATTGGGACACCGAAATAAAGCGGGCGCAGACGCTCGGGCTCGACGGCTATCCGGTCTTTACCCGCAAGGCCAACACCGACGTCTCCTACCTGGCTTGCGCCAAGAAGCTGTTGGCGATGACCGACCGCATCTATCCCCAATTCGCCACCCACAACGCCCACACCGTCGCCGCCATCCTGTCGATGACGACGGACCGCGATACATTCGAATTCCAGCGGCTGCACGGCATGGGCGAGGCGCTGCATGAGACGGTGCGGCGGACCGAAGGCACGCGCTGCCGCATCTATGCGCCGGTCGGCGCGCATTCCGATCTGCTCGCCTATCTGGTCCGCCGGCTGCTCGAAAACGGCGCCAATTCCTCCTTTGTCCACCAGCTCACCGACGAGGAAGTCGAGCCCGAGGACATCGCCCGTGATCCGCTGGAAATCGTTGAGAAGCAAGGTCCCGCCGCCAATCCGGCGATCGTGCCGCCATCGGCGATCTTCGGTCCCGGCCGGCGCAACTCCAAGGGTTTCGATATCACCGACACGCTGACGCTGGCCGCGATCGACAAGGCGAGGGCCGAGTTCGCCGGGCCGGAGTGCTGGCACGCCAAGCCGGTCAGCCGCGCCGCCGGCTACGGCAAGCAGCGTCCGGTCGTCAATCCGGCAAAACCTTCGGAAGTGGTCGGCACGGTCAGCGAGGCCGGCGTAAAGCAGGTCGAGACCGCCGTGCGCATCGCCGTCGAGGCACAACCGGCGTGGGCAAAACGCCCGGTTGCCGAGCGCGCCGCCATCCTCAACCGGGCGGCCGATCTCTACGAAGCGAACGCCGTCGAGTTCTTTGCACTCGCCGCCCGCGAGGCCGGCAAGTCGCTCGCCGACGGCGTTGCCGAGGTGCGCGAGGCGGTCGATTTCCTGCGCTACTATGCGGCCGAGGCCGCAAATGCCGAGGCGGGAACCGAGGCGCGCGGCGCCATCGCCTGCATCTCGCCGTGGAATTTTCCGCTCGCCATCTTCACCGGGCAGATTGCGGCAGCACTCGTCACCGGTAATTCCGTCATCGCCAAGCCTGCCGAACAGACGCCGCTGATCGCTTTCCGTGCTGTCCAGCTGCTGCGCGAGGCCGGCGTGCCGGAGGATGTCATCCAGCTTCTGCCCGGCGACGGCCCCTCGGTCGGCGGCCCGCTGACCGCTGACCCACGCATTGCCGGCGTCTGCTTCACCGGCTCGACGGAGGTCGCCAAGCTGATCGAAAAGCAACTCGCCGAGACCGCTGCGCCCGATGCCATGCTGATCGCCGAGACCGGCGGCCTGAACGCCATGATCGTCGATTCCACTGCGCTGCCCGAACAGGCGGTGCGCGACATCCTGGCCTCCGCCTTCCAGAGTGCCGGCCAGCGCTGCTCGGCATTGCGCATTCTCTACGTGCAGAAGGACGTCGAGAAGAAGATGCTGGAGATGCTGAAAGGCGCGATGGAAGCGCTTAGCCTCGGCGACCCATGGCGGGTATCGACCGATGTCGGCCCGGTCATCGACGACGAGGCGCAAGCGTCGATCCGCGACTACTGCACCAAAATGGGCCTGCAGGGCCGGCTGATCGCTAAACTCGAAGCACCGAAGGATGGCCGCTTCGTTGCGCCGCACGTCTTTCGGGTCAAGGGCATCGAGGAGCTGGAGCGCGAGGTGTTCGGGCCGGTGCTGCATGTCGCCACCTTCGATGCCGACGAGATCGATGCGGTGATCGCGGCGATCAACCGCAAGGGCTATGGCCTGACCTTCGGCCTGCACACCCGCATCGAAGGCCGCGCCCAGCATTTCGTTGACGGCATCCACGCCGGCAACATCTACGTCAACCGCAACCAGATCGGTGCCGTCGTCGGCGCGCAGCCGTTCGGCGGCGAGGGGCTTTCCGGCACTGGGCCGAAGGCTGGCGGCCCGCATTATCTTCGGCGCTTCCGCAAGGGGCCGGAGGCCGGTACCCATCTTGCCGAAGGCCGCAAGGTGACGGCGACCGAGCTCGCCGACAATCTGCCGGACCCGACGTTTGGCGGCTGGTCGACGCGGCCGGACCGCGTAACCATCCTGAGGAAACATCTGCGCGGTAAGGGTGCCGCGGCCATCGGCGCTGCCGCCGCCATCGATTTCGGTCAGGTCGACCTGCCCGGGCCGACCGGCGAGGCCAACACGCTGTCGCTGGCGCCGCGCGGGCGCGTGCTGTGCCTCGGTCCCGACGCGGATACGCTGCTTGCCCAGACCATCCAGGCGCTGGCCGCCGGCAACGCGGTGCTCGCCGTCGCGCCCGGCGCGCCGGCGGCGCTATCGGCGCTGACCGGCAAGGGCCTGCCGCTGGCGGCGATCGACGGCCGGCCGGACCCGGTCGAAGCGCGCTCGCTGCGGGTCGATGTCGTCGCCTTTTCCGGTACGCCCGAGGCCACGCGCATCGTGCGCAAGGTCATCGCCGAGCGCGCCGGCCCGATCGTGCCGCTGGTCAGCGAAGTCTATTATCCGGCCGCCTATGCGCACGAGCGCGCCGTCTGCGTCGACACCACGGCGGCGGGCGGCAATGCCAGCCTGCTGGCCGCTGCGTAGGGTTTCGCCAGGGTTCGCGTATCGCCGGCAGCGGCGGCGCCGACTTTGGTGCCGGCATGGGGATGGTCGCTACCTGATACCGAGCGGCACTTCGAACTGCCAGGCCGAGCGACCGGCTCCATCTGGAATAGGGGGAAACGGAGAAGCCCGGCGGACTGCGTCGAGTGCGGCCTTGTCCAGCGCGGCAACACCCGAACTGCCCGTCAGCCTGGCCGACCGGACGCTGCCATTCGATGCGACGGTAAAGGCAACGGTAGCCGTGCCGGTGGCGCGCGTGCGTGTCGAATTGAACGCCCGCACCAGCTTAGACCTGATCTTGCCGGGATAGTTGGTGACGGTCGCATTGCCGACGCCTGATTTGCCGCCCCTGCTGGCGGTCAGGATCTTGCCGTCCTTCTTGCCGTCGGCCGCGCCGCGCGCGACATCCGTTTCGTCACGGCCGCCAGAGCCGGTCTTTTTCTTCTTGGAATCGGCTTTGGCAAGTGCCTTGCTCGCTTTCTTGCGCAAGGCCGGCTTTTCGGGCTCGTTTGGTTCGGCCCTCCTGGCCGGCTTTTTCTGTGCGGTTGCCTTTTTCGGTTGCTTGGGCTTCGGCCTTTCCGGCTTCGGTTCTTCCGCCGCGCCGACTGTCTCGGTCGTCTGAACCGTTTCGGCCGGCGCCGGGTCGGCCGGTGCCGGAGCACTCGTCTCGGCAGGCTCGGCCGTTTCGACCGCGCTGACTGGCGGCGGCACGGCATTGTCGTCGGCAGGCACCAGCCTGTCGGTCGCAAGAATGTCGGGCGATGGGCCCTGGCGGGCTGGCCGGACGGGTTGGGTAGGTGCGGGCTCGGTGCGATCGGCAGGCGCAGCAGCCTCCGTGGCGGGCTCGCTGACCGGCTCGGCCACTTCTGTTCCGGAAGCTTCGGCCGCGCCAGTGACCGGCTGGAGCGTCTCCGCCGCCGCAGTCGCCTGTGCCTCGACCGTTTCCACCGGTCTGGCGTCCAGCATCGTCACCATCGTCACGTTGGCCACGTCCGGGTCGTCTCCGACATCGCCGGCTGCCTGCTGCGGGTCGGCGCCGAGCAGCATTTCGCCTTGCTGGTCGGCACCTTCGATCCTTGGCCGGTCGTCCGGCAGCGTGAGAAAAGCCAGCGCCACGGCTACGTGGAATGCGCAAGAGCAGGCGATCGCCACCGTCCAGTTGCGGCGCCGCTGCTTCTGTCGTGCCTGCCGCATTGGCTCCACAGGCACCGTATGCAAGTTGCCGTCGGCATCGACGATGTAACTGTCTTCCGGTCTGTCGCGCAGCGAAACACGCAGCGCCTCGCGCGGGATGGCGAAATCCGGATCGTCCGGCTCCGGCGGCAGGAAACCGGCTAGCGGCCACGCCATGGCGTTTCGTGCGAAGGCGGGTTCCAGTCCCAAAATTCAGACCCCGAAGGCGATGCCGGTCCTGGTCTGCGTCTTCAGCCGGCGCATGCAGGCATTCGGCTCGGCGCCGGCGCATTCCGTGGCGCTGTTGATCAACACGCGGCTGAGCTTGCCGCAATCGGTGCCGGCAAGGTCGAAACGCGTCACCTTGGTCTTGCCTGCCGGCAGCTCTTTGAAATCGAGCACGGTCAGCCGATCGACGACACCGACCTCGTTGAACAGCGCGACCTCGAATGCCGCCTTGGACAGATCGGCACCGAGATTGTTGGTGACCACGAAGGTCAGGCGGCAGCCCTTGTCGGATGGTTGCGCGCCGTTCAGTTCTAGGTTCAGCGCCGGCGCTGGCTGCTGTGTCCATGCCGGAGCCGCTGCAAGCGATATTGCCAGCACCGCGGCGAACAGACGAAGGGATGCCGTCATGCCTGTCATTGTCGTCAGCCTCCAAACCTCATGGTCGCCGCCAGCTTCAGGGTGACGCCGGGCTCGTAGACGACGCTCGTCGTCGATGCGTTCAGCGGGTTGGCGTATTTGACGTCGAACAGATTGTCGGCGCGAAAATCGACCTTGAAATTGTTGGTCGCCTGGTAGCTGGCGAAGGCATTGACCAGCGTATAGTCCTTGGCCACCGCGTTGCCCTGCGGCTTGCCGTTGTATTGCACCTCGCCGCCGATAGTCAGCCTGTCCTCGAGGAAGCGAAACCCGAGTTGCCCGGTGACCTGGGAGGAGGGGACCGTGACAAGGTCCGCCCGTTCGCCTTCATAGGAGATGGTGTGGCCGTCGGTGACCGACGCCGACAGCCCGGCAAAGCCCCAGGCGGCGTCATAGACGCCCTCCATCTCGAAGCCGTGGATCCTGGCCTTGGCGAAATTCTGGTACTGGAAGCAGATCGGGATGCCCGGACCGAATGGGCAGCCGCTGGTCGGGTCGAACGGCGACAACGTCACGCCGTCGATGTAGTCGTCGACGTTGTTGTTGAAATAGGCCGCCTTCAGCCGCAGCGCGTCATCAGCCTCGATGACGCCATTGGTGCTGTAATTGACGCCAAACTCCACCGTCTTGCCGATTTCAGGCTTCAAATTCGGATTGGGGAGAAACGGGAAGCTGACGCCTGACGGATGATTGCCGCTGATCAGCGTCTCCGACAGCGACGGAGAACGGTAGCCTTCCGCATAGGTGCCGTAGAATTGCAGCCCGGAAAGGCCGGCGGTTTCGAAGGGCGAAAGGCCCACTGTGATGCGTGGCGACAGCCGGTTGCCAGAGGTTTCGCCGACATCGCTGTCGAGCTTGTAGCTGTCGTAACGCAGCCCGGCGATGACCTCGAGCCAGTACCAGGTGAGCTTGTCCTGAACGTAAGCGCCGGAGACGTTTCTATCGCCCGAAGGCGTGTAGAAACTGTCGCCGCCCGCCGCGCCGCCTGTCTCGACATCGTCGCCGACCCAGTCGCCGCCATAGGTCAGCTCATGCGCGATTCCAACGGTCTCGAATCTCGACGTGTTCCAGATGTCGATGCCAGAGGTGCCGATGTCGAACATCGATTTCGAACCCGCCGGCAAAACCACGGGCAGACCGGTGACCGGATCAAACCGGTTTTGCGCGACAAGGGTCGTCAGATCGAGCTTGGTCTTGTTGTAAGAGGCGTTGATGTGGAGATCGAGCCAGCTCCTGTCTTCGTCGGTGATGTTGTAGCGGGCCGTGAAGGTATTCGCCTTCAGGTCGGCGTCGTTCACCGGCGCACTGCCGCTGGTTTCGGTCCATCCGTCGTTCGAGCCGATCCAACCGAGCTTCAGTTCGCTGTTGTCGCTGGGGCGGATGGTCGTCTTGAGCAGCCCGCTCAAGACGTCGAAGCCGGTGCCCGCTACAGTGTCGCCGCCGCCATGCTTGTAGTCGTCATAATCGCGGTAGACGATGTTGCCGAGCACGTCCCAATTCTCGTTGATCCGATAGGCACCGCTGGCGCTGGTGGTCCAGCCTTCGCCGTTGGTTTCGTAGCGCCCGGTCGCTGCTGCCGCCCAGGTCTCGTCGGACCTGAGGAAATCCTGCGCATCCTTGGTGTCGAAAAAGACGACGCCGCCGATCGCCCCGGAGCCATAGGTGTTGGCGACCGGGCCGCGGATCACGTCGACGGATTTGATTAATTCGGGATCGATGTAGAAGATCGATTGCGTGCCATGATCCGAGCGCTGGAAATTCTGACGAGCGCCGTCGACAATGACGGAGACGCGGCCGAAATCCTGCAGGCCGCGGATGTTGATGCTGGAGCTGACACGCCTCGCGTCGGCCTGGACGGCGACACCCGGCACACCGAACAGCATTTCGTTGGGCGTCGTCGCCATGCGGCGCTCGAGCTGTTCCTCGTCGACATGGCTGGCTGAAGCAAGCGACTCGATCGCCGTCTCGCCGGTACGGCTGAGGATCAGGATCTTGTCGAGCAGCGTGGTACCCGTCAAAGCCGGCTTTGCCTGTTCGGGCTGTTGTGACGGGTCAGTCCGTTGCTGGCCGGTTGCCGGTTGGGCGGCCTGCTGGGCGCCGGCCGGTGTGGCGAGCAGCGGGATCGCCGCCGCGCCGGCCAGCAACGCGGCCATTTTGCTTGCCATAGACCCCATTTTTCTTGCCGTCGACCAGTGTGTCAGGCCGTTGCCCGCCAGCCGTCCCCAATTCGCCAACCCCATGCTGCAACTCCAAGAATCCATGTTCGATGCTGGCTGGCTTGGGCTCGCTGGCATTTTTCATCGCGTCCGGCGCCTTAAATATTGACTCATTTACTCCGGTATTGCACTGCTAGAATAACATGACCATTCGAGTCAAGAATTGAATCGGCATTTCACGCAGGCGCCGAGCCAGATGCCCGGCACAGGAAAGGGATCGAACCAATGAATACGCACAATCCCAGCGACTTTCGCTATCGCGTCCGCCGTTCCGACGAAAATTCCATCCGTTTCGACCGGGTCCAATCGGCCGTGAGAACGCTGTCCAGCAACACGCTGTTCCAGGGTGAGCACGAGATCGGCATCGAGCATCACGGTGCGCTGTATCGGCTGAAGATCACCCGGCAGGGCAAGCTCATTCTCAACAAGTAGGTGGTAGAAATGGACCAGCGCGTAAAACCCGCCCCGCACGAGATCCGGCGGGCACGGGCAGACAATCCGAAGATGCGCGAGCGTGACCTCGCCGCCCAGCTGAGGATTTCGGAGGCCGAACTGGTCGCCGCGCATTGCGGCGACGGGGTCGTGCGCGTCGAGCCGCGTGTCAACGACCTCTTGATTGGCCTCGAAGCTGTCGGTGAGGTGATGGCGCTGACCCGCAACGAAAGCGCGGTGCACGAGAAGATTGGCGTCTACGACAAGGTCGTCACCGGCAATCACAATGCCATGGTGCTCGGCGAAAACATCGACCTGCGCATTTTCCCAAAAGTCTGGGCGCACGGCTTTGCCCTGGAAAAGCGCGATGGCGCCGACATCCGCCGCAGCCTGCAGTTCTTCGACACCGCAGGCGAGGCGGTACACAAGGTGCATCTCAGGCCAGCCTCCAACCTCTACGCCTATCAGAAACTGGTGGCCGGGCTGGAATCGCCGAACCAGGAGCCGACGGTGGCGATTTCAGCGGGCACGGCTGACGAGACCGAGACTGCGGACAATTCGGCGAGCGTCGACGATCTGCGCAACCGCTGGAGCCAGTTGACCGACGTGCACCAGTTCTTCGGCATGCTGAAGACACTGAAGATCAGTCGCCGACAGGCGGTGCGCATGGTCGGCCAGGACTACGCCTGGCTGGTCGAGAAGGATGCAGTGAACGCCATGTTCAACCACGCCGCTGCCGGCGCCATTCCGATCATGTGCTTTGTCGGCAATCGCGGCTGCATCCAGATCCATTCCGGCCCCGTCGCCTCGATCAAGCCGATGGGACCATGGCTCAACGTGCTCGACGAAACCTTCCATCTGCACCTGCGGACCGACCACATCGATGAGGTCTGGGCAGTGCGCAAGCCGACCAAGGACGGCCATGTCACGTCGCTCGAAGTCTATGGCGCCGACGGCAAGATGATCATCCAGTTCTTCGGTAAGCGGCACGAAGGCGAAAGCGAGCGCGAAGACTGGCGCTTTCTGGCCGAAAACCTGCCGCGCATTCCAAGCCCGACCGCAGCCTGAGGACAACGACTATGGTGTCTTTGCTCAAACGGGCGCGTGTTTTCAGAATGGCGCTCGGGCCGGCGATCGCCCTTTTCCTGGCCTTTGCCGCATTGCTGCCGGCCCACGCCACTGAAGGCACGGAGGTCTTTGCGGACCCGTCGAAGATAGCCGCCATCGGCGGCTCGATCACGGAGATCGTCTTTGCGCTCGGCGAGCAGGATCGGCTGGTCGCCCGCGATTCGACCAGCCGCTATCCGCAAGCGGCGGCGGAACTGCCTGATGTCGGCTACATGCGCCAGCTGTCGCCGGAGGGTGTGCTGTCGGTCAATCCGTCGGGCATACTGGCGCTGCACGGCAGCGGACCGAAGGAAGCCGTCGACGTGCTGAAGAAAACGAGCATCCCGTTCATCGAGGTGCCCGAGCGCTACGACCACGAAGGCATTCTAGAAAAGATCCACATCGTCGGCAAGGCGCTCGGCACCGAGGCCAAGGCCGATGCGCTGGCGGCCCAGACAGACGCCAAGCTGAAGGCAGTTGAAAAGCAGACCGCCTCGATCAAGGAGCGCAGGCGCATCCTGTTCGTGCTGTCGATGCAGGGCGGCAAGCTGCTTGCCGCTGGCAGCGACACCGCCGCCGACGGCATCATCAAGCTTTCGGGCGGCATCAACGCCATCGACGGATTTGCCGGCTACAAGCAATTGTCGGACGAGGCAGTCATCACCGCCAGGCCCGACGTGATCCTGATGATGAACAACGCCGGGCCGGCCACCGCGGATGACGAATTGTTTTCGAACCCTGCCGTCGCTTCGACGCCGGCGGGTGCAGCCCGCACGCTGATCCGCATGGACGGCGGCTACCTGCTCGGCTTCGGTCCACGCACGGCCGACGCCATCCATGATCTCGCCGTCTCGCTCTATGGCAGCCAGGTCACGGATTGAGCGCGATGGCCGATCATTCGATCGCCGGTGCGGTGGCCATCATGGCGACGGCAGCCGAGGGTGACCGTTCGCGGCGCGCCCGCATCGTCATCGTGCTGCTCTGCGTCGGGCTGGCTATCGCCGTGCTGTTGTCGCTGACCTCCGGCGCGTCCGATGCCTCGGCCATCGGCGTCATGCACAACTGGCTGTTCGGCGCGTTGCCCGGCGACGCGGCGTTGAGCGCCCGCGACCGCCTGATCATCCATGACATCCGTCTGCCGCGCATGATTCTGGGCGTGCTGATCGGTGCATCGCTTGCCGTCTCCGGTGCCGTCATGCAGGGGTTGTTCCGCAATCCGCTGGCCGACCCCGGCCTGATCGGCGTTTCGGCTGGATCGAGCCTCGGTGCGGTCGCCGTCATCGTGCTTGGTTCGACCATGCTGGCGCCGCTGACTTCAGCGCTCGGCACGACGGCTTTGCCGCTGGCTGCGTTCTGCGGCGGGCTGGCGACGACATTGCTGCTCTATCGGGTCGCGACACGACAAGGCCGGACCTCGGTCGCCACCATGCTGCTCGCCGGCATCGCGCTGGCGGCGCTTGCCATGGCGCTGACCGGCATCCTGATTTTCATGGCCGACGACCGGCAATTGCGCGACCTGACCTTCTGGCAGCTCGGTTCGCTGGGCGGCGCAACCTGGCAGAAGATCGGCTCGGTCGGGCCGGTCATCGTGCTGGCGCTGGCGGCAATGCCGTTCCTGGCGCGGGGCCTCAACGCGCTGGCACTTGGCGAGGCCACCGCCGGCCATCTCGGCATCCCGGTGCAGCGCCTGAAATACACCGCCATCATCGGCGTCTCGGCAGCGGTCGGCGCCTCCGTCGCGGTCAGCGGCGGCATCGGCTTCGTCGGTATCGTCGTACCGCATTTGCTACGTTTGCTGATTGGCCCGGACAACCGCTATCTGCTGCCTGCATCGGCACTGCTTGGTGCGGCGCTGCTGCTTTTGGCCGACGCCGTCGCCCGCACCATCGTCGCCCCGGCCGAATTGCCGATCGGCATCGTCACCGCGGTCGCCGGCGCACCGTTCTTCCTGTGGATCCTGCTGCGTAAGCGCGGCGTCATCGACCTGTGAGAGACCGTTTGGAAACTCTACTCTGGCGGCCATTTGATGGCGTTTTCTGCGCTTCCGGTGCTCACGGACACAAATGTCCGCTCCGCTCCGGTTCTCGAAACCACCACCATATGACTCGCCAGAGCGAATTTCGAAACAGTCTCTAAGAGGTTTTTATGATCGAAGCGCGGGATGTCTCGGTGGCGATCGGCGGCAAGCGCATTGTCGCCCATATCGATTTCGCGGCTTGGCCCGGCGAGGTCGCGGCCATCGTCGGCCCCAACGGTTCGGGCAAGACGACCTTTCTCAGAGCACTGTCCGGCGATCTTGCTTATTCGGGAGAGGTCACCGTCAACGGCCGCAATCTATCCGCGATGAAGCCGGTCGAGGCGGCGACGGTGCGCGCGGTGCTGCCACAGGCGACGACGCTGTCCTTCCCGTTCACCGTGCGTGAGATCGTCAGGCTAGGCCTGGTCGGCGGGCGCTCCGGCGCGTTGCCCGGCGAGGACCAGCGCCTGCCCGAACGGGCGCTGGCTCGCGTCGACCTCGACGGTTTTGCCGGCCGCTTCTACCAGGAGCTGTCCGGCGGCGAGCAGCAGCGCGTGCAGCTTGCCCGCGTTCTGTGCCAGGTATGGGCGCCGGTGCTCGACGGCAAGCCGCGCTATTTGTTCCTCGACGAGCCGGTGTCCAGCCTCGACATCAAACACCAGCTGATCATCATGCAAATCGCGCGTGATTTCGCCAGGCGCGGCGGCGGCGTGGTCGCCATCCTGCACGACCTCAATTTGACGGCGATGTATGCCGACCGGATCTTCGTCATGCATCGCGGCAGGCTCGCCGCTACAGGTTCGCCGCAACAGGTGCTCAGCGACGAACTGATCGAAAAGGTCTTCGATTGCCGGCTGAAGGTCGGCGTGTTGCCGGCGGCAAACATGCCGTTCGTACTGCCGCAATCGGCGGCTTAGGCAATCAGAGAACTCAAGCGGCCGGCGCCCTTTGCACCAGCATGTCGATGCCGAGCAGGTGCCGCACATTCGGGCGCGCCGCCACCAGATCGGCGATCGTGTAGCGCGACAGTACCGCGAAGAAGGCGTTGAGCGCTTCGCGCAATGCCGAATTCAAGGCGCAGCTGTCGACCAGCGGGCATTCGGCGGCATCGTTCTCGAAGCACTCGGCCATGGCAAAGCTTTCCTCAGTCACCCGCACGACATCGAACAGGCTGATTGATTCGGCCGCACGGCCGAGCCTGACGCCGCCATTCCTGCCGCGCACCGTTTCGATCAGCCCGTGCTCGACCAGCGGCTGCAGGATCTTGAACAGGAAAAGTTCCGATACCGAATAGGCGGCGGCGATCTCGGGGATGCGGCTCAACCGTTCGGTGTTGGCGGCGCAATACATCAGAATGCGCATGGCGTAGTTTGTCTGACGGGTAAGCCGCATCGTGTCCTCACATAGCAGTGGTTGGCGTCAATATGGCCTATAGTTTGGAACAATTCCAGACTGGCGCTGCATAATAGATGAATTTCGGCCTCAAGTTTGCGTGCACGATTGCGCGCGCTGAAACCAGCGGCGCGCTTTCCGGGGCAGGCGGCACTAGATAAGTTCGCATACACGATCAGGAGCGGCCCATCATGTCTCGACCAGCCCCGGCATTTGCATCTGTCGCGTCCGCCCGGTTCGATGCCGATGCCAAGCTTTCGGCGCTCAGGCGCACCAAGTTCGTTGCCGCCGCAGCACTTGCGTTTTGCGTGCTGGTCTTTGCGGTGGCGAAATCGCTCGAGAGCCGGCATGCGTGGCTGGGCTTCGTCGCCGCTTTCGCCGAGGCGGCGACGATCGGCGGGCTGGCCGACTGGTATGCGGTGGTGGCGCTGTTTCGGCGGCCGCTTGGCCTGCCAATCCCGCATACGGCCATCATCCCGGAAAACCAGAACCGCATCGCCGACAATCTCGGCCGCTTCATCGAGGTCAATTTCCTGGCGCCGGAACCGGTGCGCGAAAAGCTCGCCGAGGTGGACTTTTCGGCGCTGGTCGCGGACTGGCTGGCCGACCCGAACCGCGCCGCCGATTTGTCGCGTTTCGTTGGCCGGCTGGTGCCGCAGACGCTGGCAGCGGTCGAGCAATCCGGGCTGCGCGGATTCGTCACCAGCCGCATGCTGGAGCAGATCGAGAAGGTACCGCTGGCGCCGCTTGCCGCCGAGCTGCTGTCGGCGCTGACCGACGATCGCCGCCACCAGAAATTATTCGACGAGTTCACCAAGGTGGTCGGCCGCTTCCTGAGCGACGAGCAGGCGCTGGCGACGATGCGCGAGAAGATCCGGGAGGAACTGCCGTCGCTGTTCAACCTGTTTCGCGCCGACGCCTATCTGTTGAAGAAGATCGTTGCGTCGGCCGGCTCGCTGCTCGATGAGGTGCGGGCCGATCCGCACCACCCGATGCGAGCCGAATTCGACCTTTTCGTCGAAACCTTCGTCGAGCGGTTGAGGACATCCAAACAATATGCCAGGCGCGCCGAAAAGCTGAAGCGCGATTTCCTTGCCCGGCCAGAGCTCAGCGCGTTGGCCGGCGATATGTGGGACAGCCTGCGGCTGTTCATCGAACAGGACGCCAAGGCGCCGAATTCGATGATCCGCGACCATCTCGCCACCATGTTCGTCGAGGTCGGCCGCCATCTTGCCGACGACGCGCAGATCAGGGCCGACATGAACCAGGGCTTCATCGTGGCGCTGGCCTCCTTCGTCGAAAGCCAGAAAAGCGGCGTGTCGAAGTTCATCGCCGACCAGGTCAAGCGCTGGGACCTCGCGCAACTGACAAGGCTTATAGAAATGAACATCGGCAAGGACCTGCAATATATCCGCTTCAACGGCATGATCATCGGTGGCCTTGCCGGGCTCGTGCTCTACATCGCCGAGCGGCTGTTTCTCGTCGGCTGACTCGTCCGAATGGACCGCTGAGCTTCGCTGCACTATCTTCGGTGCAGTGACGGCGTTCACGGCAACAGCGGGAGAGAACCAGCATGGCAAAACGACCGGAGCCTGAGTCCTTCATCGACATGTTCGGCAAGTTCGGCCGCGACCTGAAGCTGCCGAATGTCGATGTCGAGGCGATCCTCGCTCACAACCGCAAAAACTTGGAAGCGCTGGAGAAGTCGGCCCGGGCGAGTGCCGCCGGAGCGTCGGCGCTGTTGTCCAGGCAACGCGAGATGCTGCAGGACACGCTGCGCGAAATCACCGACATGGCACAAAACTACAGGGCGCCCGGCAATCCCCAGGAAATGATGCAGAAGCAGGCGGCGTTCGCCAGGAAATCCTTCGAGACCGCGCTGAAGAATGCCGGCGAGATGGCCGAACTGGCGAGGGCGTCCGGCACCGAATCGATCGAAATCCTGCGCAGCCGCATCAAGGAGGCGATGGAGGAGATCCGCGCCGGCCACCACAAGGGGTAAGCTGTTCCCCGGCAGCACGCTTGCCGGCAGCGAAGACCGGCGGTTCGCGGCCGAAGATTATGGGCTGGAATCGCACTGGCGAATTGACAGGGGCGGCCGGTCGTGGTCCGGAACAGGCAAGCGATCGGGAAAGCAGGAATGACGCAGATACGGCCGAGGACGCCGCCGACCTTCGAGCAACTCAGGGCGATGGCCGGGCAGGAGTTGGGCGTTTCGGACTGGACGTTGGTCGATCAGCACCGCATCGACCAGTTTGCCGAATGCACTGGCGATCATCAATGGATCCATGTCGATCCCGAACGGGCGAAGCGGCAAAGCCCGTTCCGCACCACGATCGCGCATGGCTATCTGACCCTGTCGATCATCGGCGCGCTGGCGCTCGAGATGGGGATCGTGCCCGAAAACACGCAGGCCGCGTTCAACTACGGTTTCGACAAAGTGCGTTTCGTGGCACCGGTCAGGGTCGGCTCGCGAATCAGGCTGCGCACCACGCTGTTGTCGATGGAAGACAAAGGTCCGGGGCAGTATTTGATGAAGGCCGCCAATACAGTCGAGATCGAAGGCGAGCAAAAGCCGGCGCTGACCGCCGAGACGCTCGTCATGCTTTATGCACGCCGCAAGCGGGCAGGGGCCTGAGGGCACAGCCTCAGGCCAGCAGGCTTCCGGCAGCGCAATCAACGCGACATCGCCTCTTCAAGCGCCATGAAAATCCGGTCGTCTCCCGATTGGGCGACGTTGAAGCGCATGTAACGGCTGGCCGAACGGGACAGGCTGAACGGATTGCCGGGCGCAAGCACGACGTTGGCCGACAAAGCGTGACGGGCGACGTCCGCGGCATCTATTCCCTCCGGCAGCCTGCACCATAAAAACATGCCGGCCGGCCGATCTATCCACGGCACAATGCCGATTGCTCTGAGCCGGGTGCCGGTTTCTTCCATGGCGCGCGAGAGCCGCGCGCGCAGCAGATCGACGTGCTTGCGATAGAGGCCGTCCTTCAGCAACGTCAGCACCAGTTCGGATGCAAGTCGCCCGCTGCCAAAGGATGTGGCAATCTTGAGATCGGTCAAACCTTCCATCCAGTCGCGAGGAGCGGCGATGAAGCCGCAGCGCACCGATGCCGACAGCGTCTTGGAAAAGCTTCCGATATGGATGACCCGGCTGAGGCCGTCGAAGGCCGCCAGCCTGGGCGCGGGCGTGTGTTCGAAATCGGCGAAGATATCGTCCTCGATGATCGTCAGCCCCGACTGATCGGCGAGCTTCAGCACCCGATGGGCAACGACCGGGGACAATATCGCACCGGTCGGATTATGGAGCGCCGAATTGGTGATGTAGAGGCGCGGCCGGTGCTCGTTCAGCGCCTGCGCGAACAGTTCGGTGTCCGGCCCCGAGCGCGTGTAGGGGACGCTGATCACCTTGGCCCGATGGGCGCGCAACAGGGCATGGAAGTTGAAATAGCAGGGATCGTCGACCAACACCGTGTCACCCGGTTCGAGCAGGAACCGGCACAGCAGGTCGATCGCCTGAGTGCCCGATGCCGTCAGCATGATCTGTTCCGGGGACGCTTCGATGCCGTGCTCGGCCATGCGCCGCGCCAGCAGATGTCGCAACGCCGGCAACCCGAGCGGCGTGCCGTAATCGGTCAGCGCTGCGTCGTCGGCGCGGGCCATCGTCCGCAGCGCGCGACGCAATCCGGTCTCGGGCATCCATGACGCCGGCAACCAGCCGCAACCCGGTTTCAGGACGCCGTCGCCGGCTTCCAGCGATTGGCGCGAGACCCAGAGCGGGTCGACAGCACGGTCAAGCCTGGGGCCGATCTCGGCCAGCGACAGCGGAGCCAGCGGTCCGGCGGCATAGAAGCCCGAGCCTGGCCGCGAGCGGATCATGCCTTCCGCCGCAAGACGTTCATAGGCTTCGACCACGGTGGATTTGGAAACCTGCATGGCCTTGGCGAAAGCCCGGATCGAAGGCAGCCGCATTCCCGGTGTCAGGCTGCGCGAGGCGATCCTGTGCCTGATCGTCGCCATGACGCTTTCGACAAGCGTTCGGTTGCCTTCATCTGTTGTCGTCTGCTCGTCCATCCGTACTGCTCGCCCCACCATGACAGTTTTGTCAAACTGTACCCGATTGTCTCTGGTGGAGCCATACGCTCGGCCCGATAGAGGGCGAAATCAGCGGGGCATCTATGGACAAGGCGGCGAGTAGCTGGGCGGCGAGCAGTTGGGCGGCGAGTGGCTGGGCGGCAAGTGGCTGGGTCAACGGGTTCATCGGCGTGCTGATCTTCAGCGGTTCGCTCCCGGCGACGCGCGTGGCGGTGATGGATTTCGATCCGGTGTTCGTAACGGTCGCCCGTGCGGCTTCGGCGGGCATCCTCGGCCTGGCGCTGCTGCTTCTCTTTCGCCAGAAGCGCCCGGAGCGGCGAGATCTGTTCCCGCTGGCGATCGTGGCGCTTGGCGTCGTGGTCGGCTTTCCCCTGCTGACGGCGCTGGCGCTCAAGCACATCACGTCGGCTCACTCGATCATTTTCGTCGGCCTGTTGCCGTTGGCGACCGCGATCTTCGGCGTGGTTCGAGGCGGCGATCGCCCGAAGCCGGCGTTCTGGCTGTTCTCGTGCCTCGGCAGCGCCCTTGTCGCCGGTTTCGCAGTCACCCAAGGTCTGTCGGTCTCGCCGCTCGGCGACATCTTGATGCTGGCCGCCATCATCGTGTGTGGATTGGGCTATGCCGAAGGAGCGGCGCTGTCGCGCAAACTCGGCGGTTGGCAGGTGATTTCGTGGGCACTGGTGCTGTCGCTGCCCTTCATGCTGGCGCTGACGTTCATCACTATGCCGCCGTCGCTCGAAAGTGCCGGCAGGGGCGCATGGATAGGCTTGGCCTATGTTTCGCTGTTCAGCATGCTGATCGGTTTCGTGTTCTGGTATCGCGGCCTGGCGCAAGGCGGCATCGCCGCGGTCGGGCAGTTGCAGCTGCTGCAGCCCTTCTTCGGCCTTGGGCTGGCGGCAGCGCTGCTGCATGAGCAGGTCAGTCCCGCCATGATCGCCGTCACCGCCGCCGTCGTACTTTGCGTCGTCGGTGCCAAGAGATATGCAAAATAGGTGCGCCAGCACACTCTTGACTCGATACAATCGCGTCCAATTGATACCAAGAGCTGCCGACCTGGCGGAACGGCGTCTCGAGGTGCCGAGTCGGCCAGAGTGGCACAAGGCGCGAGGTGGCCTCATGTCGGCGTGGAGGAAAAAGGGACGATTTTGGTGCCTGGGGTCCAGAAGATAGTCTTGTCCTCCGGCGGCGAGGTGGCCGTCCGGACGGCTGGTGACGCTTCCAAGCCCGCGCTCGTGCTGCTGCACGGCTTTCCTAGCTCTTCGCGGACGTTTCGCGACGTGATCGCGCCGCTCTCCGGCAGCGCCTATGTCGTGGCGCCTGACCTGCCGGGCTTCGGCGCGTCCGATCTGCCGCCCGAGCCATCGTTCGACATGCTGGCCGGCGCGATTGACGAGCTGCTCTCGCGTCTCAACGTTGGCCGCAGGTTTCTTTATCTTCATGATTTCGGAACCCCGGTAGCGCTTCATCTCGCCATGCGCGCGCCGGAACTCGTCGAAGGCCTCGTTATCCAGAATGCCAATGCCCACCGCTCCGGTTTTGGTCCGCAATGGGCAGACACATTGGACTTCTGGGCTGCGCCGAATGCGGCGAATGAGCAGGCCGCCACCGCCCATCTGACCCTCGAGGGAACCCGCGACCAGTATGTCGCCGGCCTGCCCGGCGAGATCGCGGCGCAGATCGATCCAGGTGGTTGGATTGAAGACTGGCGGGTCATGTGCCTGCCGGGACGACTTGATCTGCAGAAGGCGCTCATTGCCGACTACGGCCGGTATGTCGACCGGTTCGGGGAAGTGGCTGATTATCTGGCGAAGCATCAGCCCCGAGCGATGCTTCTTTGGGGTCGCCACGATGCCTTCTTCGACATTGCAGAGGTTCAATCCTGGCTTGTGGATCTTCCCCGGATGGAGGCTCACGTCTTCGACGCAGGCCATTTCCTCCTGGAGACGCATGCGCTCAAAGCTGCTGAACTGATGCTGGAGTTCGTCGCTGGCGGCTCAGCTAAGCGCGCTAGCCGCGGCGACCCGAAATAATCGCAAGGATCAGCGCCGCCATTACCAGGGCCGTCGCGACCTGGAAAGTGACCTGCATGCCGCGTGCGGCTGTCGCAGATGCCAATATCTGCTGACCGGTACCTTCGCTTCCGCCAGCCGATGCGAAGGCAAACACCGCGCCCATCACCGACGCACCGGTGATCAGGCCGAGATTGCGCGAGAGATTGAGAAGGCCGGAGACGACGCCGCGCTGGTCGGGTGCCACGCCGGTCATCACGGCTGAATTGTTGGAGGTCTGAAACAGGCTGTAGCCGGTGCAGACGATGATGATCGGCACGATATAGCCGGCAACACCGAATTCCGCCCGCGACAGAGCAAAAGTACCAATAGCGAGATCGAACAGGCCGACGATCGTCATCCGGTGCGCCCCGAAACGATCGACCAGGCGTCCGGCCGGCAGCGCCGCCAGTGCGGTAACCAGAGGGCCGGTCGACAGAACCAGCCCGACCATGGCTGCGTCCAGTCCGAGCGCACGCGACAGATAGAACGGCGCGACCACCAGCGTCGCCATCATCACGGTGGCGACGATCAGGCTCATGGCGAGGCTTGCGTTCAACGCCTGATCGCGGAACCTCCCAGGCTGAATCAAAGGGTTCTCGGCCCTTGTCTGCGCAATCACGAACAGCAGGCCACCCACGGCGGCGGCAATCAGCAAGCCGATATTGAGAGAACCAAAACTGCCGCGCCCAAGAGTCATGGCGAGCGCATAGGCGGCCAGCGTCAGCGCGAGCAAAGCCGTGCCTATGCCGTCGAAACCGCGCCGATCTGGCGTCTTTTTTCCGGCCGGCAGGACGCGCCAGGCAAGCGCGAAAGCCAGCGCCCCCAACGGCAGATTCATGAGGAAGATCGCGCGCCAGCCGAGGCCGGCGATCAGCAATCCGCCAAGCGACGGGCCAAGCGTGGTGCCGATCGCCGACATGGCGCCGAGCAGGCCCATGGCGCTGCCCGTTTTTCCCCGGGGAACCGTGTCCGCGACAAAGGCCAGCGTAAGAGCCATCATGACAGCCGCGCCGAGCCCCTGTGCCGCCCGTGCGGCGATCAGCAGCCAGAGCGTCGGGGCAAGCCCGCAAAGCACGGATGCGAAGGTGAACAGGGCAATGCCGCCGAGCAATAGCGGGCGGCGGCAGAATATGTCGGCGAGCCGCCCGGCGCTGACGACCAAGGTGGTGATGGCGAGCAGATAGGCAAGAACGACCCATTGGACGAGCTGGAACGATGCGCCGAACGCCTGCATCAGCGATGGCAGCCCGACGCTGGCGATGCTGGTGGCGAGCGACGACAGCAGCGTTGAAAGCGACAGGCTTGCCAATGCCCATCGGGTCGAGCGGGCGCTCACCGGGGCAACTTCGCCCCAGGTCTTTTCAGCGGTCGATGCCAAGGTGAACTCCTTTGCCGTCAGCCCCAAATCGGAGCTGTCGGAGGCTATTCCCTCGCATGATGTGGCGGAAGGCGCAGTATTTGCATCTTATTCGTGCATGAAACGCCACATTACGGCTGAGCTGTGCTACGGTCCTTCCATGTCATCGCCCGATCTCAATCTGCTTGTCGCCCTTGATGTGCTGCTGAGTGAAGGCAGCGTCGCGCGCGCCGCCGGGCGGCTGCGCCTCAGTCCCTCGGCGATGAGCCGGACGTTGGCGCGGTTGCGCCAGGCGACAGGCGACCCATTGCTGGTTCGGGCTGGCCGTGGCCTGGTTGCGACACCGCGCGCGCTCGAATTGCAGCAGCAAGTGGGCCGCGTCGTGCAGGATGCGGAAGCGCTGCTCCGCCCGGCCAGGCCCCTCGACCTCTCCGCTCTCGACAAGGTCTTCACGCTGCGCGCCAACGAAAGTTTTGTCGAGGAGTTCGCACCGCGTCTTGTGACCCGTGTCGAAGCGGATGCGCCCGGCGTGCGGCTGCGTTTTGCGCCGAAATCCGACAAGAGCGACATGTCGTTGCGCGACGCGGCGATTGATCTCGAAATCGGGGTTGCCGGTGAAACGAGCCCTGAAATGCGCATTCAGGCGCTGTTTCGCGACCGCTTCATCGGTGTGGTGCGAACGGGACATAAACTGAGCGAGAGCCCGGTGAGCCCGGAACGTTATGCGGCCGGTCGCCACATCAGCGTGTCGCGGCGTGGCCGCGAAAAGGGCCCGATCGACGAGGCCTTGAAACTGCTGGGTCTCCAGCGGACGGTTGCGTGCATGGTTTCCAGCTTCTCGGCCACGCTCGCCATGGCGCGCGCCTCCGATCTGATCGCCAGCGTCCCCGAACGGCACACGCTGGGCGCGCGCGCAGGCATGTACAGCTTCCCGTTGCCGGTCGATATCGAGGAGGTCACCATTTCGATGCTCTGGCATCCGCGGCTCGATGTCGATCCGGCGCAGCGCTGGCTGCGAGCCTGCGTGCGGGAGGTCTGCGCGTCGTTTCGTTGATCCAGAGTCGGGGCGTGATCTAGAATCTGGTCACCACGCCGATGCCGATGCCTTCGAAGCCGCCCATCGCCATCAAAGCGGCCGGCGCTTCCTCGAGGCTGATCTTCTTGCCGACCAGGAGTTCGGGTTTGAGCTTGCCGGTGCGGATCATCTCCATCATCGCCTGGTAGCGAAACGCCTGCATGCCGTGGCTGCCGCGGATTTCGAGCTCGAATGCGATCACCTTGTCCATCGGAATCTGCGGCCTGGCATGGTCGCCGAGCATCAGGCCGACCTGCACGTGGCGCCCGCGGCGGCGCAGGTTCGCGATCGAATTGAACGAGGTTGTCGGGTGGCCGAGCGCGTCCATCGACATATGCGCGCCGCCATTGGTGATCTGCTTGACCGCCTTGACCACGTTCGGCGTGTTCGCCGCGTTGATCGTCGCCACCGCGCCGATCTTTTTGGCAAAGTCCAGCTTCTCGTCGGTGAGGTCGATGGCGACGACATTGGCGCCCATGGCGCTGGCGATCATGATCGCCGACAGGCCGACGCCGCCGCAGCCATGCACGGCCACCCATTCGCCGGGAGTCACGCGGCCCTGATCGACGATGGCGCGGAACGAGGTGACGAAGCGGCAGCCGAGGCTGGCGGCGGTGGCGAATTCCATCTCGTCGGGCAAGCGCACGAGATTGGTATCGGCATGGTCGATGGCGACATATTCGGCGAACGACCCCCAGGCGGTGAAGCCGGGCTGGAACTGGTGCTCGCAGACCTGGTGGTTGCCCGACGTGCATTCGAAGCAGCGGCCGCAGCCGACGGCAAACGGCACGGTGACGCGCTCGCCGCCCTTCCAGCGGGTCACCCGGCTGCCTGCGGAGACCACGACGCCGGCCAGTTCGTGGCCCGGCACATGCGGCAGCCGGATGCCGTCGTCGTGGCCCATCCAGCCATGCCAGTCGCTGCGGCAGAGGCCAGTCGCCTCCACCTTGATGACGACGCCTTCCGGCGAAGGCGTCGGATCCGGCACGGTCTGGATCGTTGGCGTTTCGCCGAACTTTTCGAAAACGACGGCTTTCATCGGCAGTTCCTCACCACTTCATGCAATTGCGGTCTATTCGGCATCGATCTGGTTCTCCGGCGCGGCCTTCCGGAATGCCGGCAGCGCCATGCAGGCGGCATTGATGCGCGAGATCGTCGGGTAGGGCGTCATGTCGACGCCGAAGCGGGCATTGCTGGTGACCTGTGCGACCAGGCAGATGTCGGCCAGCCCCGGCGTGTCGCCATGGCAGAATGTCTTGGTCTCGGGCGAGGAAGCCAGAATCTTTTCAAGCGGCTGGAAGCCTTCGTTGACCCAGTGCCGGAACCAGTTGACGACATCCTGGTCGCCGGCGCCGAACAGCGTGCGCAACGAGGTCAGCACGCGCAGATTGTTCACCGGATGGATGTCGCAGGCGATCATCTGCCCCAGCATTCTGACGCGGGCGCGGCCAGGCGCATCCTTGGGCAGCAGCGGCGGCTCGGGCGTGGTCTCGTCGAGATATTCGATGATCGCCAGCGATTGCGTCAGTAGCGTGCCATCGCCTAGGACCAGCGCCGGCACCAGCCCTTGCGGATTGACCGCGAGGTAGGCGGGATCCAGATGCTCGCCGTGGCGCAAATGATGCGGCACGTACTCGTAGGCCAAGCCCTTCATCTCCAGCGCGATCCGCACCCGGTAAGAGGTCGAGGAACGGTAGTAGTTGTGAAGGACGATATCGCTCATTGTGTCACGGGCTCGGTTGGCCGATGGTCAGTTCGATTTCGCCGATGCCGTCGACGCCGCCGGTGATCTTTTCGCCCGGCCCAACGGCGCCGACGCCGGCCGGCGTGCCGGTGAAGATCAGGTCGCCGGGCCTAAGTTCTACCGCCTCGCTGCAAATCGAGACGATGTCGGGAACCGGCCAGATCAGTTCGGCAAGGTCGCCGTCCTGCCTGATCTCGCCGTCGACCGCGAGCCAGATGCGGCCCTTCTCGGGATGACCGGATTGTTGCGCCGGGACCAGCGGGCCGCAGGGCGCTGAACGGTCGAAGGCTTTCGACCAGTCCCACGGTCGTGCCGCCTTTTTCGCCTCGTCCTGAAGGTCGCGGCGGGTCAGGTCGACGCCGACGCCGTAACCCCAGACATGGTCCAGCGCCCGCTGGCGCGGGATGCGAAAGCCGGTCTTGCCGATCGCGACGACCAGCTCGATTTCGTGGTGCAGGTTTCGGGTCAGCGGTGGGTAGGGGACCGTGGTGCCCGAACCGACTACCGCGTCGACCACTGCGTCGCCCGGTTTGGTGAAGAAGAAGGGCGGATCGCGCTCGTCATTGCCGAGCTCGCGGGCATGGGCGGCGTAGTTGCGGCCGACGCAGAAAATGCGGCGCACGGCAAAACGCTCCGGCGAGCCGGCCACGGCCACCGACGGGGTTGCGGGCAGGGGAAGGACGAAGCCGGTCATGCACTGTCTCTGTTCAGTGGATCTGTCGCCGGCACATTCGGCCGATTTGGGCAAACGGGCAAGGCATTGGATGGCGGAAGAGCAGGCCTGCCGCACGGTGCCGCGGAAATCGTCGGTCCATCCTGCTTTAGCCAGCCAAGATGGCAATGTACTATTTGGCAATAAGCTGGCCATGGTTGCCGGACTATTCTAGACCAGACCAGACCAGACCGAACCGAAGTGAAGCTAATGACCGCAGTCAACGATCGCGCCCGGTTCCTCATCATCGACGACCATCCGCTGTTTCGCGAGGCCCTGCACAGCGCAGTGCAGATGGCCTATCCGGAGGTCGACACGGTGGAAGCGCGCTCGATTGCCGAGGCGCTCGAGCTTCTGACGGATGCCAAGCCGTTCGACCTCGCATTGCTCGATCTCAGTATGCCCGACGTGCATGGCTTTGACGGGCTGCTGCAGCTCAGGACGCGTTATCCGCGCCTGCCGGTCGTCATCGTGTCCGGCTATGAGGAGCCGAAGATCATTTCCGAGGCGCTGTCCTACGGCGCGGCCGGCTTCATCCCGAAATCGGCACGCAAGAGCGATCTTGCCGCGGCCATCCGCTCGGTGATGGAAGGTGCGATCTATGTTCCCCAGACCTATGAGGACCGGCCGCCCGACGCCGACAGCACCGACCGCGCCGAGATGGTACAGCGCCTGGCCACGCTGACGCCGCAGCAGCTCAAGGTGCTGCAGATGCTGCGCCAGGGCCTGCTCAACAAACAGATCGCCTACGAGCTGCAGGTCGGCGAGACCACCGTCAAGGCGCATGTCTCGGAAATCCTGCGCAAGCTCAACGTCTACAGCCGCACCCAGGCGGTGATCGAGGTCTCGAAGCTGGACAATGCCGAGCTGTTTCGCGATCCGGCGGGGTTTTGATCGCACGGTCGTCTGCGAATAAAGACGGACTCTTCACGCCTTCTGTTGTTCTAAATTTTCATCAAAAAAACTGAACCAAGATAGAATATTCCATCTTTGTTATAGAAATGAATACTTCCTCCATCGTGCAGGCGAAGACCGCGGTCTGAATCGCTGTCAAACGTTTTATCGTAGTTGAATCCGACAGAGTTAATCATCAGATATTCTGCAACGTCGTTCTTGGTCTTGCCCGCGACGGCTTCAATGTCTGCAATCCAAATCCGGTGACAGCGCACCATGTTTCTTGCGTCGCCTGCCTTATTTTTCGTGGGTTCACGGCTTTGTCGATTTGCAGCGCAACCCGGTCAGCTGCGTTACTTAGTGCGGCAGACCGGGAACGATAGGGCGGGCGAGGCGAGCCATGCAGTCGATCTACGGACAACTACGGCCAGGCGAACAGTAGAAAAGTGCACTGTTGCCGTAATTGCATCTATTAGATCCGAACTTTCATTCCTGGCGTCATTGCTTGTTCCAAATTCTGCAGCTTGTCGCTTCAAGGAAGACGATTGACGTATTTCCTTACGAGGTGGCGCGTCTTCTGGTTGGCCGATCGGGACGATGACATTGATGACAAATACGGCTGTAATTATTATCGATCCTCGCTCGAGAGTGACGGCAGCCAACCAGAGCCTTCTGAGCATTGATTTCGGACGTCGACAAAAACGCCGCCGCCACAATTTTCCAAAGAGGAAACTGCTGGCCGCTGCCTCCAATTAGCGATCGAGCGATGATATTGGACGCTCGCTCAAACGGTTCGTCTAAGAGGATGAAAAAGCGGAAAAAATCTCTCACCTCGCTGAGAGGGTAGGAGCCCTTGCTCGTCTCCAAGAGCCACAGACCATGATCGTATCGCAACTGGAATTCTTGCACTGCCTACAAACCCTCAAAGTGAACAAGGACCAATATGCGAAAATCCAATAACGAGCGTTCGTCGTGTCCATTGTATACATGGAACACCTGATCCCTTGCGCAAAGCTAACGCCTCTGAGACGTCAAGCCAGCACATGCGCCAGCACGCCGCGCAGTCGCGCCGGCTTCAGCGGCTCATGTCGCAGAAAACCGCAGCCCCGTCATTCCATGCGACTCATACATGTACTTGAATTTATCAGAAACAATTATATGGAATCTCGTCCCGAAGTTGTCATTCAGGCGAAAAATATCAAACTCGGTCGAGAAACCATCAACAAGCCTTAGCTGATCAACGCGGTATATGTCTCCGTCTTCAAATGTTTCGAAAGTAGACTCGGAAAAGTCGAACCCTTTTATCTCCTCCATGGGTACATATATTTTCAAGTCGCCCCTATCCGTCTTGGCCGTATAAAAGAGGTGCTTGCTTCTCGAAACAATCGGACCAAACGCCTCGAATATCTCGCGCTTTGCAAACAAGACGCCTGGATGAGAGCTTGGTACGAAATCCGAGATATGCAGCGGCCGCTCGTCATCAAAGCGAAAAAGCAACTTACTTTTGTCGACAGGCCCAGCCTCCTCCATCTCGAGGAAAGCCTGGGATCCATTTGTATTTCCGTCGTCGACGAGAATACAGTAGTCTCGGGCGTTTTCTTCTATTCTCCAATACATCCTTGGCCTTTTCAAAATTTGGTTCTGCCTGATGCAGTTCGCCCATGCCCTCAGATGGGCTCAAGCCAGCAAATGCGCCAGCAGCGCCCTTAGCTGCGCGGGCTTCAGCGGCTTGCGCATCAGCTCGATGCCAGCGGCGCGGGCGGCGTTGGCGACGGTCTCCGAACCGTCGGCGGTGACGATCAGCGCCGGCACGGCGCGGCCGAGATAATCACGGACCTCGACGATTGTGGTGGTGCCGAGGTCGCCGCCGTCGAGATGCTGGTCGGCTATGACAATGTCTGGCAACCAGTCGGTATCGCCAAGCATGTCGAGCGCGTCACCGGTCGAGGTGGCGGGGCGCACCAGGCATTGCCAGCGCTCGAGCAGGGAGGTCATCGCCTGCAGCACCTCGATGTCGTTCTCGACCAGCAGCACCCTTGTGCCGAACAGACCGTAGCCGCGCGGCCGCTCCATGTCGACGGTGCCGGCGATTGGATCGGCCGTGTCGCCGATCCCGACCGGAACGTCGATATGGAAAATCGTGCCATGTCCGACCTTCGACGAAAACGTGACGGGATGGTCGAGCGCCGCGGCGATGCGGCGCACGATGGCCAGCCCCAACCCCAGCCCGCCGGCGGCAAGCCCGGCATCCGTCGGGATCACGCCCCGATGGAATTCCTCGAACACCGCCTCGCGCTGGTCGTCGGGGATGCCGCAGCCGGTATCGGCGACGTCGATGCGGATCGTGTCGCCGCGATGCCTGGTGCCGACCAACACGCCGCCCGAGCGGGTATAGCGCAGTGCATTGGACAGGATGTTCTGCAGGATGCGGCGCAGCAAGGTTCGGTCCGAACGAACGAGCGCATCGACCGGCCGGAACTTCAGCGTCAGCCCCTTCATCTCCGCGACCGGCTGAAAATCCGAGCGCAGAGACGAAAACAGCGTCTCCAGGCTGACATCGGTGATGTCGGGCTGCACGACGCCGGCATCGAGCTTGGAAATGTCGAGCAAGGTGCGGAGCAGGTCCTCCATCGTCTCCAGCGATCGCTCGACCTGGCGGACCAGGTTTCTGCCTTCCTCGCTGGTCTGTACTTCGGCAAGCGCCGAGACCGACAGATGCGCGGCGTTCAGCGGCTGCAGCACGTCATGGCTGGCCGCCGCAAGGAACCTGGTCTTGGACAGGTTCGCCAGCTCGGCGTTTTCCTTGGCTGCGTTCAAGTCGATGTTCGACTGCTCCAGCCTGCGCAAGGTCGAATGCAGCTCTTCGGTGCGGCTGCGCACCCGGCTCTCAAGCGAAATGGCAGTCTGGAACAGCGAAAAAGCATTGCCTTGCTGGTCCATGGAGCGCTCGACGCGGCTGATCAGCGCGGCGTTGATCTTCTTCAGCCTTTCCAGGTCGTCGATGTTCCTGAGCGGCATGCCGGATTTCCTACTCCGCCGCTTCGGCCGCATTGCGTTCACCGAAGGCGATGCCGGTGAAGGTCTGGTTCAGATGCATCGAACGGTACTGTTCGCCATAGGTGCCAAAGCCGAGGACGTTGTTGACCTTGTAGAGTTCCGAAATCTCGCGATAGACCTGCCGATTGCGCGCGTCGAGCCGGCGCAGCACGCAGTCGAAACCGAGGATCAGGTCGATGCCGCCAAGCCTTTCGCTGACGTCGCTGAGAGCGGCGCGGGTCGCCTCGACCATGTCCTTAGGCTGGGCGACGGCAAGCACGACACCATCGTCGATGGCGCAGAAGAACGACAGCGAGCCGTCCGCGTGCATCTTCTGGATTGAACGGCAGTAAAATTCGCCGCCGACTTTCACCACCACCGGGTGCGAGGCAAAACTCAGTGGCGTCAGCATCTGCGCGACGACGCCGACCGAGGCGGCATATTCCTCGGCGGCAATGGTGGCGTTGAATTCGCGCACGATGCGGTGGTCGGGATCGGATGCCGTCACCACCAGCTTCTCGTCGGTGGGAACGAAATTGTCGGTCTTGAACACGTGGAAAGGAATTTCCGTAGTGATCAGCACGATGATGGCGCTGTCGGAGGTCACTTTGCCGTTCGAGATCAGCCGCGTTGTCTCGAATTTCAAGTCATCGCCAGCCGACCCGCCGATCAATGGAATATCGTCGAGCCCCCAATGGATGGCGGAGGTCACCGCTTCTTCGGCATAGGACAGCCCGTCGATCAAGCAGAGCGCGAAAGTGGTGTCGGCTCGCTCGTGCCCGAGGCGCTCGCGTAACGAACGCCTCAGCGCCTCGACTTCGCCGGTAATCCCGTCCATGCCCGATGAGGACAGATTTTCGACCATGGTGCTGGCTGCCGAAAACGATGCGGAGGGAAGCAGCATAGCCAGGATCTGGCCTTCCTCCAGCCCCTTGGGCGTTATCTCACCGGCCGTCGAGCAGCCGGCATAGTGGAGCGCCGGCGCGTGGGTCTTCAGCGCTTCCGACAGGGCGACGGCCTCTATGAGGCTCTGCGAGAAAAACAGGAGGGCAAACCCGGCGTCAATGGCCGCTGCTTCCGCTGCCACCGCCCGGGCGAACGCATCCGCATCGGATTCGTCGGTGGTGAGCACCGAAAGGCCGCATGCATAGCGCGTCCGTGACTTGGCCAGCGGCTTCCTCCTCCATTTCCTCCAACGCTCTTTTTTGTGCGCGTCTGGCGCGCCGGCGTCGAGGTCATTGTTGTCTTGAAGCGGTGCTTTGGCAATCAGCCAACATGATGGATTTGAAGTTTCTGCCGTTTGACGGCGTCAGCGCAGCCGCTCACGGACGGAAGCTGTGCGTCCCGTACTTCGGGCGTGTCGTTATCTCGCACTTGCACAAAGTTGTAGTGCACTGCAATATAGCTGAGAATGCGGCCTTGAGCCCGCCTTTCGCAGAGGGGACCGGCATGACGGACATCTCCGCGACGCGTCTTGTCGTGGCCAGGCCTGTCGCCGACACATCGTCAAGGGCGAGGCTTGCCTATCTCGACGGCTGGCGCGGCCTGTCGATCGCGCTGGTGCTGATCGGCCATTTCTTCCCCGTCCCCGGCATCAATCTCGGCGTCCTGGGCGTCGAATTCTTCTTCGTGCTCAGCGGCCGGCTGATGGCCGAGATCCTGTTCGTCGAATACTATCCGCTGAAGAAATTCTTCAAGCGCCGGTTCTCCCGCATCTATCCGGCACTGCTGGTTTTCGTCGTCGTCGCGATGATCGCCTTGTCCGGCACGTTCATCGCCTTCAAGTGGAAGGCGGCGCTGACGGCGCTGACGTTCACCTACAATTACGCCGGAGTTCTCGTTACCCGCGCCGGCGCGCTCGACCATATCTGGTCGCTCTGCGTCGAAGAGCATGCGTATATCATTCTGGCTCTGATTAGCGTCGTCGTCCGGGGACGGTCCCGCGTCATCATGCTGCTCGGCGCTTTGTCGCTGCTGGCCATGGCGAACGGCGCCATCTCCTACTGGGTGCTCGCAATAGGCTACGAGGGCACCTATTGGCGCACTGACGTGCACATCGCCTCGATCCTGCTGTCGGCGGTGTTATGCCTGCTCAAGGCCGACGACAGGCTGCCGGCGCTGCTCAAGGGGCCGCATGTTGCCCTGGCGGCCACAGTCGTGGCTGTGCTCCTTTTCATGGCTGCCGTGCCAACCCCCATTCACTATCTGGTCGCGGTGCCGCTGCTGGCGCTCGCCGTCAATTTGCTCGACTTCAGCAGCCGCCACCTGACCAGGTTTCTGTCGTCCCTGCCAATGACGATGCTGGGGCTGTGGTCGTATTCGCTCTATCTGTGGCAGCAGCCCTTTTATCAATTCGTCGATATACAAGGCAGTTCGCCGTGGCTGATGCTGGCGGCGGCGTTCGCTTGCGCGCTGTGCAGCTACTACATCATCGAAAGGCCGGCCCGCTCCTGGCTGAACCGCAATTGGTAGGGCGAGCGGCGCCCGCCGTTTTAGCCGGCGATCCGCCTTGCATAATACCGCACGGCTTTCCTGCCACCGTGGATTACCGCGTCGCCCACTTCCGCAAAGCCGAGTGCGGCATGGAAGGCGTCCGAAGCCGGATTGGGCGGCTCGGCATTGACTTCGCAGGTGACGATCGCCTGGCTGGCGCGTGACGCCTGCTCGAACAGATCCTCATACAGCCGGCGGGCATGGCCGCGCCCGCGCGCTGCGGCGGCGACCACGACGCGATCGACATAGACGAACCGCGGATAGCGCTGGCGAAACCACAGGAAGTTGGGGCTGTCGTAGCTGGCGTCCTGGTCGAAGGTCATGATGAAGGCTTCGAGCGAACCGATACGGCGCGCGTAAAACGCTTCGCCGAGCAGGAAGGAAAGGTGCTCGGGTTCGAGCCACGACAATTCCGCGGCATGCTCGTTGTTGAGCGCGAGGACGGCGGGCTCATCCTGCGGCGAGACCTGCTCGATCGGCAAACGCGTTTCGATCATGTTTTTTCTGTCTCCGGGATCATGTCCGGACGGCGGCGATGGTCGCCGCCGCCATCGCCTTGTCGGTCACGGTGTTGCGGTATTCGCGGTCGAGATCGGTGCCGCCCATGCCGACCCTTGGGTTGCGGTAACGCATGGCACTCGGCACGTCCTTGAGCGCGGCGAAATGCATTTCGCTCAACCCGGTTTTCCTCCGCACCTTGCCGATGTTCTCTGGGTCAAGCCCGCCGCAGCCGAGGATGATGATGCGGTCGCCGGCCTGCCTGACAAGATCGGCGAGCAGGTCAGCGCCCTCGAGCGCCGTGTCGCGCTGGCCGCTGGTCAGCACGCGGCCGACCTTGCAGCGGATCAGTGTCTCCAGCGCCTCTGTCGGGTCGCGCGTCATGTCGAAGGCGCGGTGGCAGGTGACGTTCAAGCTTCCCGCCGCCTTCACCAGTTGGCTCATGCGCTGCTCATCGATCGTTCCGTCGGCATTAAGGCAGCCGATAACGACACCGGCGACGCCGGTGTCGGCAAGCGCGCCGACATCGGCGAGCATCGAACGGTATTCGGCTTCGCTATAGAGAAAATCACCGCCGCGCGGCCGCACGATGACGTGGAACGGGATCGTCGCCAGCTCGAGCGCCGTGCGCACCGTGCCGAAGCTAGGCGTGATGCCGCCTTCGATCAGGCTGGCACAGAGCTCGACACGGTCGGCGCCGGCGGCTTGCGCGGCCAGCAGGCCGTCTATGCCTTCGACGCAGATTTCGATCAGCGGCAGGCGAGGGCGTCCGGTCTCGGGCATGGGGGATCCGTTCATGATTTCAGCTGGCCAGCGGTAGCATCGGGCATGGTGCGATGAAAGCCGCAACCGTTGGCTCAAGTGCTTGCGATCGCGCCTGCCATTCCGCCGCTTGACACATTCATAACTTCAGAGTTATACGTAAACGATAGCTGGTGGGTTATTGGTTCTCGTGGAGAGCGCGTTGGTGAACAGACCAGCCAAACCGCAAACAACGGGTCCGAAGTTATGACTGGAGCAACTACAGTCGAAACCAAATCCATTGTCGTCGAGCGTCTCTTACCGCACGCGGCTGAAAAGATATGGCGCGCACTGACCGTGCCGCATCTGGTTGCCGAATGGCTGATGAAGAACGACTTCGCGCCTGTGCAAGGCCATCGCTTCACCTTTCGCGCGACGCCGGTACCGGGCTGGTCCGGCGTGACGAACTGCGAGGTGCTGAAGATCGAGCCGCCGCGCCTACTCGCCTACAGCTGGGGCGACGGCACCGAATCCGACAGCGGTCTGAAGACCGTCGTGACATGGTCGTTGACGCCCGAAGGTACGGCGACCCGGGTGCGCATGGAGCATTCCGGGTTCCGGGCCGAGGACGAGCGCGGGTACATCGGAATGGGAAGCGGCTGGCCGCGCATTCTCGAGCGGCTTGAGCAGGTGACTGCCTCGCAAAGCTGAAGATCCCTGCGCTCGCCGCAATGCGGCGGCCGGCGAACTGACAGAGCCAAGGATGTCGAGACCCCGGATGTGATGCTCATTCCCGGGCCCTGCAGGCGCTGCTCGCGCTGGACAAGTCGACGGAAACGGCCGATCTGTCCTATGTGACGCGCAAGCTCGTCCATTTGCGCGCCAGCCAGATCAACGGATGCAGCGTCTGTATCGATATGCATGCGCCAGAATTGAAGAAGGCCGGTGAAAAGGACGAGCGCGTCTTCACCGTGTCCGCCTGGCGGGAAACACCTTACTTCACCGACGCCGAGCGCGCCGCGCTGGCGCTGACCGAGGCGGCAACCCGGTTGGCTGACCGGCCGGATCCGGTGCCGAAAAGGCCCTTGCCGCCCTGGTCATCCAGATTGCCCTGATCAACGCATTCAACCGGCTCAACGCAACTACCAGGCAGATGATCGGCGCCTGGGGCTGAACGGGGCCGGGTTCTCGAAAGGTCACATCAGATACGCAGCTTGTGAGCGTTCGCGCGCACGAAGTCGATGAAGGCCCGCAGCTTCGGCGGTACGAGGCGGCGGCTGGGATAATAGAGGTGGAGCGGCTCGTAAGCGGGACAGAAAGGCTCCAGCACCTTGACCAGCGCGCCTGAGGCAAGAAGCGGCGCGGCGAGGCCCTCGACCGCGAAGGCGAGGCCAAGCCCTTGCGCGGCGGCGGTAATGCACAGCGGAAGCGTGTTCGCGACCAGACATGCGTCCGGCGTGAATGCGACTTCGCGTCCCTCCACGATGAACTCCCATGGCGAAATCGCGCGGGTGAGGGCGAATGCGATGCAGCGATGGGCGGCGAGGTCGGCCGGCCGCTTCGGCGTACCATTGCGCGCCAGATAGTCCGGGCTGCCCACCACGACCATCTGCAAGGGCCCGCCCAGACGCGCGCCGATCATGTCTTTGTCGAGAAGCTCGCCGATGCGCAGACCGGCGTCGAAGCCCTCGGCGGCGATGTCTACGAAGCTGTCGTCGAAAATCAGACTAAGCCGCACTTCGGGATAAGCATCCATGAACGGCCGCATCAGTGGCTCGATCAGCAGCGGGGCGGCGATCCAGGGCAGGCTGAGGCGCAGCGTGCCGGCGGGACGGTCGCGAGCTTCGCGCAGTGCCGCACCAGCCGCCCGGATATTTTCGGCTGCCGGGCGCACGTGGTCGAGGTATTGAGCGCCAGCTTCGGTCAAGCCAACGCTGCGAGTCGTCCGATTGAGCAGCCGCACCCCCAGACGCTCCTCGAGCCCCTTGACCGCCTCGCTCAACGAGGCCGGAGCGACGCCGAGCTGGGCGGCGGCGCGGGTGAAGCTTTTGGCCTCCGCAACTTTTACGAAGGCGACGATGCCGCTGAGCTGGTCGAGGCGCATTGTAAGGATTTTCCAAATAGCCCTGTCGAATTCTACTGGTTTTTCCGGTGAACAAAAGGCGTCATGTTGAGTCCGACGAACGGGCCTCTGTGTTGGGAACGGCTCGAACAGGGAAGGAAACAGGACCGATGACCAGGCTTGCTTCGCTCGCCGCCGCCGCTCTTCTGGCGGTGTCTGCCGCCACGGCGAATGGCGGCCCGCTGGAAGACAGCAACATCCAACTCGTCAAGGACTACTACGCAGCTTATGCGACCGGGAATCCCGAGGCCGTCCGGCCCTTCCTCGCGCCCGACATCGTGTGGCGCATTCCCGGCCATCATCCGCTCGCCGGCGACAAGCGCGGGCCGGACGAGGTGGTCGCCTTCTTCCGCGGCCTGGCCGACGGCAAATTCAAGGCCGAGCCGATTTTCTTCCAGGCGCAAGGCGACCTTGTCGTCGATGTCCATCGCGGCTGGTCGAACGTCGGCTCGGGTCCCGAGATCGACCAGCTCTACGCGCTGATGTTCCGCATCAAGGACGGCAAGATCACCGAGGCACAGAATTTTTTGACCGACATGTACCAGTCGGACGCCTTCTACTGGGCGCATTACGCGCTGACGCCATTGCCCGGCCGACTGGCTGGCGAGCGCTGAGACGGCGGTCTTTTTCGCAACGCGCCGCGGTTCTCACTCCAAGCCAAAGGAGACTTGCAATGCTTAAAACCCTGACACTTGCTGCAGCAACCGCCGTGATGCTCGCCGCCTCCAATGCCATCGCCGCACCGCGCGTCGAGCGCGTCACATTCTCCGCGCACGGTGAGCAGATCGTCGGCGAGCTCTATCTGCCGGAGGATCTGGACGCGGCAAAACCTCGGCCCGCGCTGGTCGTGACAGGCGCCTGGATGACGGTGAAGGAACAGATGCCGGCCCGCTACGCCCGCGAGATGGCGGATCGCGGGTTCGTCGCCCTGACCTTCGATTTTCGCGGTTGGGGCGAAAGCGGCGGCATACGCCGCCAGTACGAGGATCCTAAGGCCAAGATCGCCGACATCGAAGCCGCGGTCGCCTATCTCGCGAGCCGGCCCGAGACCGATCAGGACCGCATCGGCGGGCTCGGCATTTGCGCCGGCTCCGGCTATATGGTCACCGCAGCGGCCGAAAACGCCGCGATCAAATCGGTCGCCCTCGTTGCGCCCTGGTTGCAGGATGCCGAAGTGGTGGAGCAGGCCTACGGCGGCAGGCACGGCGTCGCCAGGCTTGAGGCCGCGAGCGATGCGGCCGAGGCCGCGTATCGCCGCACCGGCAAACAGCCGTTCCTGCCGGCTGCCAGCCTGTCCGACAAGCGCGCGATCATGTTCAAGGTGCCTTATTACACCGAACCCGATCGCGGCATGATCCCGGCCTGGCGCAACGAGGCCGATCCGGCCTTCTGGCGCGGCTGGCTGAGGTTCGACGCCATCCAGGCTGCCCCGCGCCTGCACCAGCCCTTTCTGATGGTGCATAGCGAGGCGGCTGCCATTCCGCAGGGTGCGCACAAGTTCTACGCGCGGCTGACCAGTTCCAGGCAGGAGCTGTGGCTCGACAACGTCACCCAGTTCGATTTCTACGATCGCGCCGCGCCGGTGAAGGCGGCGAGCGATGCCGCCGCCGCGCACTTCCGCGCGACGCTCGGCAGTGCAGGGGAGGCGGGACAATGAGCTTCGTCACCCGCCGGCATGTCCTGGCCTCGGCGGTTTCCGCTGCGATGGTTTCCGCCGTCTCGGCGCCCGCCTCGAGCGCCCCAGGAGATGCGCTGACGGTCAAAGACAGGATCACAATCGCCGAGGCAGTGGCCGGGATCGGCCTCTATGCCGACCTGCGTGAATGGAACCGGGTCAGATCCTATCTCGCGCCCCGTGTCACGACCGACTATACCAGCCTCTTCGGCGGCGAGGTCACGACCAGCGGCCGCGACGCGCTGATCGCGCAGTGGCAAGCACTGCTGCCGGGTTTCGACGCCACCCAGCACCTTATCACCAACATCATTGTCGAAGGCGCGGGCAATGATGCCATGGCGCGCAGTCACGTCCGCGCAACCCACTGGATCGACGGGCGGTTCTGGACGGTCGGTGGCAGCTATCTCCACCGGCTGGTGCGGACGCCGGAAGGTTGGCGCGTCAAGGCAATCTCCATCCGCCGCTTGTACGAAGAGGGAGACCGCGCCGTGCTGGCCGCCGCCGCCGGCCGGGTAAAGGCGGAGGCCAATGAGTGTTCGGCTTTGCGCATGCCCGGTCGCGCGGCGAGGTTGCTCGGAGCATCGGCAACGTGAATATTGATCGAAATGTCGGGGCAGGCTTGGCGCATGCGGCATTTAGTGGCGCCACCGCGGACACGGGACATGACCCTTTCACTGCAAGACGTTTCGGATCGGCTTGAGACTGTAGCGGGTTCTGAAGTTGATCCGCCGACGCGAGCCGTCGGCAGATCACGGTTGTTCCAGACCGCTCAGGCGGTCTTGCTCTTCCTCTGGCTCAAAGCGCCTAGCAGCGCCTCAGCGGCCTCGCTCGATGATGCTGGGTTCTGACCCGTGATAAGCTGGCCATCGACGACTGTGTGGACGCCCCAGTCCTTGACCTTGGAGAAAACCGCGCCGAGGCTGATCAGCTCGTCCTCGACCAAGAACGGCACGACATTCGTGAGACCTACGGTCTCCTCCTCACTATTGGTGAAGCCGGTGACGTAGCGTCCCTGCACAAACGGCGTGCCGTCGGGACTGGTCACGCGATGCAGAACGCCCGGTGCGTGGCAAACGAGGGCGATCGGCTTGCCGGCCGCGATGAAGGATCCGATCAGCTTGATCGAATTCGGATCTTCGGCCAAATCCCACAGCGGGCCGTGGCCGCCGGGGTAGAAGACCGTGTCGAAGTCCTTCTGGTCGACACTGTCCAGGCGCACGGTTTCTGCGAGCTGCGCCTTGGCAACATCGTCAGCACTGAAGCGCCGTGTAAGGTCGGTCTGGAACATAGGCTCGTCGCTTTTCGGATCGAGAGGCGGCTGGCCGCCCTTTGGCGAGGCGAGGGTGATCTCGGCGCCGGCGTCCTTGAAGACGTAGTAGGGGGCTGCCAGTTCCTCGAGCCAGAAGCCGGTCTTCTTGCCCGTGTTACCGAGAGTGTCGTGGGAGGTGAGTACCATCAGGACTTTCATTGTCGGATCCTTTTCTCAGGTGATGCCGCGCCGATGAGGCGTCGTAGTTGGTTGATTTGGAGCTCAATCGGCCGCGTCGGCCTGTCGATGCACGGATAATGGCACCTGCCCATGTATTTCAGAAATTTATTTCATTTATTTTATATATTCATGTCAGATTATATCTCGATGAGATACGATCTGAACCTGCTCCCGGTTTTCCTGGCCCTGATGGAAGAGCGGAGCGTGACACGGGCAGCAGCGCGACTGGGCATCACCCAGCCGGCGCTGTCCAATTCGTTGAACCGCCTGCGCGACACCCTCCGGGATCCGCTATTCATCCGGGAAAGGTATGGCATAAAGCCGACGCAATTGGCTGAGGAGATCGCTCCGACGATCGAAGCAGCGCTGGCGCAACTGGACGATCTCATTTTGAACCAGCAGGAATTTCAGCCAGCAAAGGCCGAACGGCTGTTCACGCTTGCCCCCAACAGTTACGTGGAGCTTGTGTTGATGCCGGCCCTCGTCGCGAGGACGCGTGAGCTGGCGCCTGGTATCAAGCTCCGCATGACAGCATTTGGCAACGATCTCGCCGAGACCGGCGTGATTTCCGGTACCACGGCCATGGTGATTGGCCGGATCGTCGATCCGCCGGGCAATCTTGTCGTCCAGCATCTTATGGACGATGGGCTCGCCTGCGCGGTGCGCAAGGATCATCCCGACGTTCGAGACCATATTTCCCGAGAACAGTATGAAAGGCTCAAGCACGTGAACGTGCTCCCGCCGGGCCGGCTGCGGGCGGGCCTCTTCCAGGCATTGGAGCAACAAAACCTCAAGCGAGAGATTGCCCTTTCTGTCACGCACTTCCTGGCCGTGCCAGAGATGCTTGCCGTCACGGATTACTGCGCAACGCTGCCGAGACTGATCTGCCGCAGCCTTGAGAGGGATCCGCGCCTGAAGATACTACCGCCGCCCGTCGACCTCGGCACTTTTCCAGTGCAGATGGCTTGGCACATTCGCTACCGCCACGACCCAGCCCACAGGTGGTTGCGTTCGATGATCGGCGAATTGGCAAAAGAAATGACGTCGGAGACCTAAGACGGCTTTCTTGTATCCGCGTTGATGTCCGCAAAGGCCAAACCGGGCCATTCATCGTGCCGTATGCCGAGCACCAGATCCGGACTTGCCCGAGCTATCAGCAAGCGGCAGCTAGGGTCGCACCATGCCGCCAACTAAGTGCTGTCCGTCACGACCGACTATACCAGCCTCTTCGGCGGCGAAGCCGCGACTTCGACGCCACCCAGCACCTCATCACCAACATCATTGTCGAAGGCGCAGGCAATGACGCGGTTGCACGAAGCCATGTCCGCGCAGCCCACTGGATCGACGGGCGGTTCTGGACGGTCGGTGGCAGCTATCTCCACCGGCTGGTGCGGACGCCGGAAGGTTGGCGCGTCAAGGCAATCTCCATCCGCCGCTTGTACGAAGAGGGGGATCGCGCCGTTCTGGCCGCTGCGGCCGACCGGGTAAAGGCGGAGGCCAAATGAGTGTTCGGTTTGCGCATGCCCAGTCGCGCGGCGAGGTTGCTCGGAGCATCGGCAACGTGAATATTGATCGAAATGTCGGGGCAGGCTTGGCGCATGCGGCATTAGTGCCGCCAACCGCGGAGACAGGACATGACCCTTTCATTGCAAGAGGTTTCGGATCGGCTCGAGATCGAATAGCTGCTTGTTCGCTATTGCTGCGCTGTGGACGATCGCGACTGGGACGCCTATCGCAAAATATTCACACTCGATGCCGTGCTTGACGACACTGTAACAGGTGGAATCAGGAGCGGTGTGGATGAGCATGTCGCTTACATGAAAGGCGCCCTTCGAAGATATTGATCTCGCAGCACGCCATTTCGACAATCCTTCTGGATCTCCGAGGGGATGAGGCCAGCGCGCGCGTGCATTGTTCATGCCCGATGGTGGTCGACCTCGGCGAATGCAAAAGGCAGGTCTTCTTCCAAGGGCTCTGGTATCGCGACCGCGTCGTACGCACGTCCGAGGGCTGGCGCATAAGTGAACTTGTCGAGGAAGGCTATTGGAATCACAATTTGCCGGAGGGGTTCGCGTTCTGACGTCTGTTACGCGCTGCGCTGGATTCGCCCCGGACGCCATTTTCAGACGTGGCAGCTACTGGCGCAACACGGTGTTCTTGGTGCCTTCTTCGACCTGGTCGATGACCAGCAGCTTGACCGGATCGGCGCCGATATTGATCGCCTGATGCCATTGCCCGATCATCTCGATGATGAAATCACCTGTTTGATAGGTGTTGCTCTTGCCGGTCTCGACGTTGGTGACCTGAAGCGTGCCGGCCTCGACATAGGCATAGCGCGGAAACGGATGCTTGTGGACCGGCAAGGTCGCGCCCGGCGCGATCTGATAGGCCGAGACCAGGATCTGGACGTTCTTCTGGGGCAGCGTGATCGGCTGGCCAGACGCGGTCTCGGTGCGAGAGGCAAGCGGGGTCACGACAACCGGCGTCCCGCTGGGATCCAGCGCCTGGGCGCTGTTTGCAAACAGTGCAGCCGTGAGCAGCAGCGTCGGTGCCAAGATTTTTCGCATGATTCCCCCCGAACGGCGTCAGCATTGCGCAGCAAGCTTTGAGGCGCAAGCTTGTCTGTTCAGGAGCGCCTTATCCAGCTCTTCTGAACATGCCCGGCGTCATACCATGCATGGCCCGGAATGTACGGGAAAAATGGCTCTGGTCGGCGAAGCCCGCCGTAATAGCGGCGTCGGCGAGGCCAAATCCCTGTTCGATCAGCGCGCTCGCCCGGCGCAATCGCCGGTCGCGGATATAGGCCGCCGGCGTCAGGCCAATTGCCTTGTTGAAATCGCGGATGACCTGGAACCGGGTCACGCCAGCCGCGCCGGCAAGCCGCTTGAGGTCGAGCTGCGAGCCAAGCTCGCTTTCGACAAGATCGCGGTAGAGCGAAAATCTTCGCTGCGATCCGGAGCTTTCGATCTCTTCGGCCTGTCCGCTCGAGTCGCCATGCCGAACGATCAGTTGTCTAAGCGCCACGAGCAGGGACGTCTCGGCCGTCATTGTGTCCGGGGATGTCGAGCCGTGGTGCGCTGCCGTCAATGCTGCGGCGAGACTGCTGTCTTCGATCGTCGCGCGCGAAAACACTGGAGCGCCGTCGCGGCCGAGTTCGCGGGTAAGCGCGGTCATCATCGGCACCGAAGGATAAAATGTCCGGTAGGCCCAGCCTTCATCCGCCCCGCGTTCGCCGTCATGCCACTCTTCAGGATTGACGACGGCGATGGCGCCCGCCGGAGCGAGAACGCTTTGACGGCCGATGCGAATGCGCTCGCAGCCGGAGGTGATCAGGGCGATCACATAGGTCGGGTGCGTGTGCAGGTCGTAGCGGTGCTGGGTGAAGCGCGCCTCGAACAGGCCCAGGTCGGGGAAGCACGGATGGCGCCAGTATTTCCCGGTCTCTGCGGCTTCGTTTGTCTTTGCCATGGTCAATCCGGTTCAAGACGCTTTTCGTCGGGCCTTCTATGGCTGGCAGGATCAAACTGCGCCGCCTTGCCGGCGTGAAAGGAGGCATCATGCTGCATAATGACCCCATCGCCGCGCTGACACCAGAGGTCGTAGGCTGGCGGCACCATATCCATGCCAATCCGGAGCTCGGATTTAATGAATACGAAACGGCGCGTTTCGTTGCAGAGAAGCTGCGCTCCTTCGGCGTCGACGAGGTGCATGAAGGGATCGGCGGCACCGGCGTCGTCGGTGTCCTGCGCAGCGGTGGCGGCGCACGCGCCATCGGCCTTCGCGCCGAGCTCGACGCGCTTCCGGTGCTGGAGAAAACCGGCTTGGCCTATGCCTCCAGGAAAGAAGGAGTAATGCACGCCTGCGGCCATGACGGCCACACCGCCATGCTGCTCGGCGCCGCCAAACTGCTCAGTCAATCGCGCACCTTCGACGGCACCGTCACTTTCATCTTTCAGCCGGCCGAGGAAAACGAGGGCGGCAGCATGCGCATGATCGAGGACGGCCTGTTCAAGCGCTTTCCGGTCGAGGCGGTCTATGCGGTCCACAACTGGCCGGGCGTCAGGCTGGGGACGATCGCCACCCGCGCTGGTGCGCAAATGGCGGCCGTGGATAATTTCGAACTGACCTTCGAGGGTCTTGGCGCGCATGCCGCGATGCCGCAGCTCGGCGATGACCCGATCCTGGCCGCCGGCGCCTTTGTGCAAGCCGTCCAGCGCATCGTCAGCCGCTCGGTCGACCCGCAAAGCGCGCTTGTCGTCAGCCTCACGCAGATCCATGGCGGCAATGTCGGCAACGTCGTGCCGGGCAAGGTCTGGCTGCAAGGCACCTGCCGCTTCTTCGAGCCCGGCCTTTCCGATCATTGCGAGAGGCTGATCGGCGAGATCGCACAAGGCATTGCCGCCGCGCATTCGCTCAAGGCCAGGCTCGACTACCGGAAGGGCTATCCGCCGCTGATCAACACGGCGGACGCGACGGCCCACGCCGTCGAGGCGGCGGCATCCGTCGTCGGCCGGGAGAATGTCCTGACCGAGTTCAGCCCCAGTCTCGGCTGCGAGGATTTCGCTTTCATGATCCGCGACGCCGGCGGCTGCTATGCGTGGATCGGTGCCGGCGAGGTCGGCCCGGGCGAAGGCCTGCACGGCGACCGCTACGTTTTCAACGACGAGATCGTGCCGACGGTGATGCGCTATTACGTCAAGCTCGTCGAGCAGACGCTTCCGCGGGCCGGTCCATCTAAAGCAATTTTTCCGGCGTGATCGGCAACTCCCGGATCCGCTTGCCTGTGGCGTCGAAGACGGCATTGGCCACCGCAGCGGCAACGCCGGTGGCGCCGAGCTCGCCGATGCCCTTGCCGCCGATCGGGCTGGCATGCTCGTCCACCTCGTCGACGAAGTGGATTATGATGTCGCCGGGAATGTCGGCATTGACCGGAATGGCGACCCCGGAAAGGTTCTTCGACAGGAACCGCCCAAGCACTGGTTCGTGCCTGCTCTGCTCCATCGCCGCCATGCCCCAGCCCCAGATGATGCCGCCCGTCATCTGGCTGCGTGCGGTGCGGGGATTGACGATGCGGCCGGCGCTGTAGCTGCCGACGGCGCGACGAAGCCTGAGCAGGCCGAGCCCCGGATCGATGCCGACCTCCATGAAAATCGCGCCGAAAGTGCGCATGGCGAGGCCTTTGCCATGCTGCGCCGGATCGAACGAGCCGGAGCCGATGATCTCGCCGATGTCGGTATGGCTCATAACGTCGGCGATCGTCTGACCGCCGGCAGCGCCTTTGCGCCGAATCTTGCCGTCCTGCATCTCCACCTCGTCCGGCAGCAGATTGGCAAGACGGGCAAGCTGCGAACGCGCATCTTCGGCGGCGGCAAGCACCGCCGCGCCCACCCCCATGGTCGATGACGAGCCATAGGTCGGTCCCGCCTCCGGCAGCTCTGTATCGCCCATTTCCAACTCGATCTTCGCCATCGGCAGGCCCAGCACATCGGCCGCGATCTGCGGAAAGATGGTGAGTGTTCCGGTCCCTATGTCCTGGGTGCCGGTGCGGATGAGCACTCTGCCGTCCCTGTGCAGCCTGACCTCGGCTGCAGGCGTCGGGTGGCGGAAACAGCCCATGCTGCAGGTTGCCATGCCGTAGCCGATCAGCCAATCGCCATCGCGTTGCGGCTTGCGCGGGCGCTCGCGCCAGCCGAACAGCCGGGCGCCTTCCTCATAAGCCTCGCGCAGCTTCTTCGATGACCAGGGCTGGCCGGTGGCCGGATCCGTGTCCGCATGGTTGATCAGACGCAGGTCGAGCGGATCGATGCCGAGGCGGTGTGCGAGCTCGTCCATCGCGCTTTCGAGGGCCCAGGTGCCGGGACCCTCGACCGGCGCGCGCAGCGCCGTCGGCATGGCGACGTTCGCGCGCTCGACGCGCTGGCTGAGACGCATGGCCGGCGTGGCGTAGAGACCCTTCGAGGCTTCGGTGGCGAACTCGACGAAATCGTCGCTCACGGTGGTCAGGTTGACCACGTCCTGTTGCACGGCGGTCAGCTTGCCCGACCTGTCCGCAGCCAGCACGATCTTCTGTGCCATGCGCGGCTGGTAGCCGAGGCAGGAATAGGCATTGGCGCGGCTGAGCGCCAGCCTGACCGGGCGCTGCATGATGCGCGCCGCGGCGGCGGCCAGCACCTGATGCGGCCAGATCCAACCCTTGCCGCCGAAGCCGCCGCCGGTATGGCGGGAAATCACGCGGACCTTCCCGGCGGGGACATTCAAACGGGCGGCAAGCACCTGGCGGACACCATAGACGTGCTGCGTGGCGTCGTGCAGCGTCAGCTCTCCGTCCTTCCACTCAGCGAGCGTCGCCGAGGGCTCCATGGCGTTGTGGTGGCGCGACGGCTGCAGGTAGACGGCTTCGACCATGGCGGCTGCGTCGCTAAGCCCGCGGCCGACGTCGCCCTTGGTAAATGTCGGCTCCAGGAACAGGAAGCCGCTCTCCCTCGGCACGACCGCAGCCTTGTCGATGGCGGTCCACTTCGGCGGTGCCGGCAATTCCGGCTCGGCGAACTCGAAGCGCAATGCGACGCGGCGGGCACCGGCCTCCGCCGCCTCCAGCGTCTCGCCCAGCACAATGGCAAGCGGCTGACCCTCGTGACGTATCTCGTCGCCCTGCATGGGCATGAAGCTCTGCGCTGCCGGTGGGCCTTCGGCCTGCTGCATCTGCGTATCGGGCTCGGCCCTCGGCGATGCGAACCGGCCGAATTTGGGCATGTCCTCATGCGTGAGCACACGCACGACGCCCTTCTCGGCGAGCGCGTCGTCGACCATGATCGACGTCACGCGGCCGGCCGGAACGGGCGCGGTCACGAGTACCGCATAGAGCAGGTCGGGGGCGAAATAGTCGGCCGCATAGCGGGCGCGGCCGGTGACCTTGACGCCGCCGTCAGGGCGGGCAACAGGCTGGCTGATCATCATGACGACATCCTCGCTGCTCTTTCGATCGCCCGCAAAGCGGCGGTCTTGGCCAGTTCGATCTTGTAGGCGTTCTGCGACAAGGGACGCGCTTGGGCGAAGGATTGCTCGATAGCGGTGTTCAACGCCTCGCGATCGCCGATTTCGGCACCGGCGAGCTGCTCCTCGGCGGCGCTCAGCCGCCACGGCCGCAGCGCCACGGACCCCAGCGCCAGGGCGGCCCGACGGATAGTTTGGCCGTCCATCTCCAGCACAGCGGCGGCAGAGACGATGGCGTATTCGTAGGATTCGCGCTCGCGCACCTTGAGGTAAGCCGATCGCGGCGCCGGCGCCGGCAGCTCGATTGCCGTGATCAGTTCGCCTTGCTGCAACACATTGTCTGCCTCGGGCCGCGTGTCGGGAAGCAGGTGGAATTCCGCTGCCGGAATGCGCCGGCCGCCGCTGCGGTGCGCGGTGACGATGACCGCATCAAGTGCTGCCAGCGCCACGGCCGGGTCGGATGGCTGGGTGGCGACGCAATCCTCGGTCCAGCCGAATATCGCGTGATTGTCGTTGATGCCATGCAATGCCGAGCAGCCGGAGCCGAGCTGACGCTTGTTGCATGGCAACTGCTCTTCGGCACGGAAATAGGCACAGCGCGTCTTCTGCAGAAGATTGCCGCCTATCGTTGCCAGGTTTCTCAGCTGCGGCGATGCGGCGTTGAGGATCGCCTGGCTCAACACCGGATAGTCGCGCACGACCAACGCATGCTGCGCGACATCGTTGAGATGCGTCAGCGCGCCGATCGTCAAGCCGCCGCCGGGCAGTGTTTCGACCTGATCCAGCCCGTCGAGGCGGGAGATGTCGATGATCCGGGTCGGCTCGGCAATGCCAAGGCGCAGCCAGTTGAGCAATTCGGTGCCGCCGGCGAGAAAGGCGCTGTCCGGCGCGGCACCGGCTGCGATCGTGTCACCCAGGCTGTCGGCGCGTGCATAGACGAATGGGGTCATTGGCTCGCCCTCCCGGCCGCTGCGCGCACCGCCTCGACGATTTGCGGATAGGCCGAGCAGCGGCACAGATTCCCGCTCATCCATTCGCGGATCTCGGCATCGGAGCCGGTATGTCCCTCCTCGATCAGCGCCGCCGCTGACATCACCTGGCCGGGCGTGCAGAATCCGCACTGAAAACCATCATGATCGATGAACGCCTGCTGCACGGGATGAAGCGCATCGCCGTCTGCCAGCCCTTCGATCGTGGTAACCTCGCGTCCCTCGCAGGACACGGCAAGTATCATGCAGGCATTCACACGCCGCCCGTCGAGGTGCACGGTGCAGGCGCCGCACTCGCCGAAATTGCATCCCTTTTTCGTTCCGGTCAGATGAAGCCGCTCGCGCAGCAGGTCGAGCAGCGTGACGCGGGGATCGAGATCGGAAAGGCTGTGATCCTCTCCGTTCACCCGCAACCTCAATAGGTGCCGATCGTGGAAGTTCATGTGGGGTACCTCGAAGCACATGCCGTACTCGCCGCAAGGACTTGTCCAGCAAGCAGCCACCCACCTGTCGAGGCGAAATAGGGCGGTCGATTCCGGGGAAAAGGCGCTGCCGGTCAGGCAAGGCTAAAAAACGCGCATCCGAGATTTGCGGCGGAAAGGCCCTGAATGCCGCCCCAAAAAGTGCACTGTCACCGTAATTCGGGTGTGAAGTAACGCTGAAAGATTTATGGAGTAACGCATCAGTTTGGTTAGCCAGTTTCCTGGGAGTCATTTGCCGATATAGGCGGCCAGCTCGTCAGGTGTCCCCATGGGAAAGGCGCGTTTCAGATGGTCGAGGAATGCGGAGACGCGCGCGCTCAGCAGCCGCCGAGAGGGATAGAGTGTCCACAGGGCGATGTCGGGTCCCTCGACATCCCCCCAAAGTACCAGCGTTCCGTCCGCCAGATCATGGCTCACTAGCGACACTGGAAGGCGTCCCGCGCCGACGCCCGCTCGCACTGCATCCCGGACCATGATGAGCGACGACAACGCAAGGACGGGCTCGATCGCGATTGTTAACCGGCCAGTGGGCGTCTTCACCTCCCAAGCCCCGCGATCTGTCGAACGCATGACGGCCGGGGTCGCCAGGCCTTCGGCCGGCAGGGCGAGGTCAGGACTTGCCACGACCACCAGCCGATCACGCAGAAAGGCTCGCCCAACGAGGCTCTCATCCGGATCCGGATTGACCCGGATCACCAGGTCAAATCCCTCTTCGATCATGTCGACGACGCGGTCTTCGGTCGTGACCTCGAGCCTGACCTCTGGGTATTTCAGGGCGAAGCCGGCGGCGATCTTCCCCATCGCGGTCTGTGCGAACAGCAATGGGGCGCTGATCCGCAACCGGCCGCGCGGCCTTTCGCCGCCTGAGGCGATCGCCGCCGTCGTCTCTTCGAGCTCGGAAAGCAACCGGCCCGCGCGCTCGAAAAGCGCGCGTCCTTCTTCCGTCAGCTTTAACGCGCGCGCGCCACGCTCAAACAGCCGTAGATCCAGACTCGCCTCCAGTTCCGCCACGCGTCGGGACAAGGTGGCCTTCGGGCGCCCGGCAGCGCGGGCGGCCTTACCGAAGCCCCCGTGGCGGGCGACCAGATTGAAATCAGCAAGGGCAAGTAGATCCATGTGTTCCACCTGTGGGACGGCGTGTTCAGATATAATGCCTACCGACACAAATGTGGATCACTAATTTTCTGGGACGCCATCCGGCTCAACTCAGGAGTAATCCCATGACCATTCTCGTTACCGGCGCGACCGGCAATGTCGGCCGCAACGTAGTCGAACAGCTCGTGAAGCGTGGCGCCGATGTGCGCGCTTTGGTTCGCGATCCCTCGAAGGCCAATTTCCCCGCTGGCGTAGATGTCGTGCAGGGCGACCTGCTCGATGTCGATTCCCTGCGCAAGGCGTTCTCCGGCGTCTCCACCCTTTTCCTGCTGAACGCGGTGGTGGCCGACGAATACACTCAGGCGCTGGTAGCGCTGGCCGTTGCCCGTGAGGCCGGCATCGAGCGGATCGTCTATCTGTCGGTGATCCACAGCGACATCTACGTCAATGTGCCGCATTTCGCGGGCAAGTTCGGCGTCGAGCGGATGATCGAACAGATGGAGCTCAACGCCACCATCCTGCGGCCCGCCTACTTCATGGACAACGACATCACGATCAAGGACGTGGTGATCGGCTACGGCATCTATCCGATGCCGATCGGAGCCAAGGGCATCGCCATGATCGACGCGCGGGACCTGGGCGAGATCGCCGCGATCGAACTCCTCCGCCGTGAGCAGGCCGCCGCGCCGCTCCCGCTCAACCGCATCAACCTGGTCGGCCCCGACACGCTGACTGGCACGGACGTCGCAGCGATCTGGACGGACGTCCTCGGTCGACATATCGCGTATCCCGGCGACGACACCGCCGGCTTCGAGCAGAACCTGCGGCAGGTCATGCCGAGCTGGATGGCGCTCGACATGCGCCTGATGGCCGAGCGCTTCCTTACGGACGGCATGGTCCCCGATGCCGGCGATGTCGATCGGCTGACCGCGCTGCTGGGCCGACCGTTGCGCTCCTATCGCGACTATGCGGCCGCAATTGCCGGCTGAGCCCCATCACCGACGTTCTGTCCAGGAGACATATCATGATTTACTCGACCGCTACCGTTCCGGTGAATCCCCGAGGCGAGACCAAGCTGACCCGTGCGCAGATATGGCAGGGCCTGGAACTCAAGGCGCGCGACGCCCGCCTGTTCCTGCCCGCAGGCCTCTGCACCCGTTGCGACGTCGTGGAGGAGAGCGCGACTCACTTCGTGCGCCAAGCTACGATCGCCGGTGCTGATCTGCGCGTGAGCGAGCTGCTTCAAAAGCACGGACGAAACGCAAAGCCAGTCCGTCAAAACGCGGGTGTAGATGACGTACTGATTCACGGCTTTGTCCAGTTCAAGCGTTGTGCCTGACAAGGTGGTGGCCGAAGCATTGTCTAACGTCAACGTTCGTTGTGACTGACCAAACGCTGAATAGCGGCGAACCCAAAGGCTCCCCAACGCAACGTACCCCGACTGTGCGCGTTCTAGTGAAATGGGAGGGCGCCATAGCCGATCTGACGGGGGTGGTCTGATGACAAATCGGAGCAACAGGGATGGCAAAGTTTAAAGAAGCTCTTGAGCGCGGGAAGAAAGCTCGCCGTCAGCAGGAGGAGCCCGTCGGCGGCGCGGAGATGGGGAAGCGAGATGCCCCCATGGCGGACTTCGGCGAGCAGGCAAAGGCTTGGCTAAACGACGTCGTGATTGCATCGCTGGAGGCGGCCAAGGCTGACGTGGCAGGCGAGGTGGCTATCGACATAGACACCGCGCCACGCCGGCAGGTCAAAGCTTTAACCCCGTCGATTCGTTTCCAGATCTACAGGAAGCGAGAATTGGAGAAGACGCCTAGAAGAACCTTTACGGTCAACGTTAAGGTGAGCGGGGCGGTGTCCGTATCTTCGCCGGGGATGGTGACCAAAGATGTGGGAAACATAGGGGATAGGTCCGACCTACGGGTCCGCACCTTAATAGCCGAACTGATCGAGGACGCTGCCAAGGTACATAGCAAGGCTATGCCCATGGGCCATGTGGAAACCGAAGGGGTACGGGGGGTCTTCGCGCGAGCCAGTTATCCAATCCCCCGCTCAGAAATTTCCACCAAACATTCCCGACCCCGCCTTCACACGCAATCGTATGTTGATTTTTCCCAAGTAGGATCATCAATGATCGCTTGGGTTCTAGCCTTGAGGGGGCGCCCAGGATGGGCGATCGATCGAACTCTCCACCCGCCGCAGCTGCCACGAAGGACCTTGTGCAGAAAGTGATCCTGCAAGCCTCTCGCGGTGAAATCATATCGGTAAAGGGGACCATCGCAGCGATTCGCCGAGACGTTCCGCATCTGCTGGTTACTGACGATGAACTGGTCTACCTTATCAGTGCGGCCCCGGCCTTTGGAATGGCAGTCGCTTTCGACCTTCACGAATAGCCTCGCTTGGGGGCGTGTTGGCGTTCATGTTAAACCTATCGCCACGACGAAACCCACGACAAGCGAAATGGCCAGGGCGACAAATACGGAGCCGGGAGGAAGAGGGTCCGGATACCATGTCGCGCATCGAATCCGAATAGAACAGGCCGCGCCACCTGACCTTCCTCATTGAAGCCTTTGAAATCGGCTTGCCCTGACGTGTCGAAGATCACGTCGACCAGATCGGGCAGCTTAGCCCGCGCCATGGCGCCGACCAAGTATGCAGGTGTAAAATAGAGGAATTCAGATAAAATCATGAGTCTATCCCGAGGGTATGCGAACCCAATGGGGTGCGACGCGCTCGCATGGCTGATGACACGGGGCAGGGACAGCTGCAGCTCATTCGAGGAAGAACTGCGCGCGGTTGCTGGCCAGTGCCGTCCGAAAGCCGTCGAAGACCTCCATGGGTGTTCCCTCGGGGTTGTCGTCGGGTCCTAAGACATTCCAGGGATCGCTCGACGCGCTCCGCCATTCTGGGACCTTTGCTGGTACGGGCCCGTGCTCGGCGGTCCCGGACCGTTCGACATCATGCAATTACCGAAAAGCATCAAGATCGGTTATGCGGTCTGTTCCGACCACATCCACACGCCTGAAGTGCTGCGATCGCATTCGGCGCAGCTTTTCGACTGGATCATGGAGGCAGGCTCAGTGTCCGGATCGGTGGCGAATACGGAATGGCGGACGCAGCAACCGCCCATGCCGACATGGAAAGCCGCGGGACGACGGGCAAGCTGCTGCTGGTCCCATGACATGCGATTGGCCGATCGAGGCTGGATGGCGACGCTCTGCGACCCACAAGTGCTAGCGATCCATATCTATGTATAGCAGCCACTCGGTCCAGTCGCCTCTACCTTAAGGCAAGAAGACTTCCTGTCCCGAGAGAATGATCGATGTCCACGATGTCGCCTATCCTTACAAGACGCCACTTGCTCGCCATCTCTGCGGCTGCCGGCGCCGTTGGCCTGTTGCCGTCAAGCACGGCCGCTGCGGCTGAAAGCACAGCTATAAGACCCTTCCGCGTCGACATTCAGGAAGCAGCCGTCGCTGATCTTCGTCAGCGCCTGGCGGCGACGCGTTGGCCGGACAAAGAGACCGTCACAGCTCAGTCGCAGGGCGTCCAGCTTGAACGGCTTCGCGACCTCATCGAATACTGGACGACCGACTACGACTGGCGAACGATCGAGGCTCACCTCAACCGGCTGCCGATGTTCGTCACCGAAATCGACGGGCTCGAGATCCACTTCATCCATATTCGTTCGCCACATGCCGACGCCTTGCCGATGATCATGACGCATGGCTGGCCCGGCTCGATTCTGGAGTTTCTCAAAGTCCTGGGGCCTCTCACAGATCCGACAGCCTTCGGCGGCGATGCTGAGGACGCCTTTCACCTCGTCGTGCCCTCGATCCCCGGCTTCGGCTTCTCCGCAAAGCCGACCAAGACGGGGTGGGGTTCCGATCGCATCGGCAGAGCATGGGCGCTTCTGATGCAGCGGCTGGGCTATGATCGCTATGTCTCGCAGGGCGGCGATTGCGGCTCGGTGATATCGCATCGAATGGCGTTGCAGAACGTGCCGGGGCTTATCGGCATTCACGTCAATATGCCGGGCACGGTTCCAAGCGAGATCGCGGCTATTCTGGCGGCCGGCGGGCCAGCGCCGAAAGACCTTCCCGACGATGAAAGGAAGGCGTTCGACGCGCTCGACAAATTTTACAGGGACAGTTCCGGCTATGCGGCGATGATGGTCACACGGCCCCAGACCATTGGCTATTCGCTGGTCGATTCACCACTTGGGCTTGCCGCGTGGATCTACGAAAAGTTTGCTCAGTGGACCGACAGCGACGGACAGCCGGAGCGTGTGCTGACAAGGGACGAGATGCTCGACGACATCTCGCTCTATTGGTTGACCGCAACGGGTGCATCGGCCGCGCGGATATACTGGGAAGACCATTCCAACAACTTCAACGCGGTCGACATTCAGGCGCTTCCGGTCGCCGTGACCGTATTCCCCGGTGAAATCTATTGTGCGCCGCGCGGCTGGGCTGAGCGCTGCTACCACAACCTCATCTACTTCAACGAGGCGGAGAACGGCGGCCACTTCGCCGCTTGGGAACAGCCGGAAATCTTCACACGCGAAATACGAGCGGCCTTCAGATCGCTGCGTTGATTGAATGGTTCTCATGGAAGGGATTCAAACGATGATCACACAACCGAAGCGGCTCTACACCGGCCGGGTTCATACCACCGGTGGCCGCGATGGCTCCTCGCGCAGCTCCGACGGCAGGCTTGACATCAGGCTTTCCACGCCTGGCGGCCCGGGCGACGGCACCAATCCGGAACAGCTTTTCGCGGCTGGCTGGTCGGCCTGCTTTGAAGGCGCGATGGCGATCGCCGCGCGCAAGATGCAGGGGGTTTTGCCCGCTGAAACGGCGATCGATGCGGAGGTCGACCTGAATTCCGGCGAGGACGGCTTCTTCCTCAGTGCGCGTCTCAATGTGAGCCTTCCCGGCCTGGATCCTGACGTAGCGCGGGCGATTGTCGATGCCGCGCATCGGACTTGTCCCTATTCGAAAGCTACGCGCGGCAACATCAAAGTGGCCATCACTCTGGCCTAACGCGCACCGCCGCCAATCCCTTCATCCGACTCGACTGGAGCCACCAATGCAGACCGGAACCAACCCTGAATTCATCGACCTCGATCGCCGTCGCCTCCTGGCGGTCGGGGCCGCAGCCGTGGCCATGGCGCAGCTAGTGGCGGTGCGACCGGCAATGTCGCAAGCTACATCGCCAAAGGCCGCGTTCGCCGCCCTGAAGCAGGTCGATGCCGGCCTGCTCTCTGTGGGCTATGCGGAACAAGGTCCTGCGGACGGCCCCGCCGTCATTCTGCTGCACGGCTGGCCCTACGACATCCATAGCTATGTCGACGTAGCATCTCTTCTTGCCGGCGCTGGCTACCGTGTCCTCGTCCCGCATCTTCGCGGATACGGGACGACCCGCTTCCGTTCGGACGCTACTTTTCGCAACGGGCAGCAAGCCGCGCTCGGCGTCGATCTCGTCGACTTCATGGACGCGCTCGGTATCGAGAAGGCGATCCTGGGCGGCTATGATTGGGGAGCGCGCACCGCAAATGTGGTTGCGGCTCTCTGGCCGCAGCGTTGCAAGGCGATGGTTTCGGTCAGCGGCTATCTGATCGGCAGCCAGGCGGCCAACAAGGCGCCGCTTCCGCCGCAGGCCGAGTTGCAATGGTGGTACCAGTTCTACTTCGCCACGGATCGGGGACGCACCGGCTATGCGAAGAACACTGATGATTTCGCCAAGCTGATATGGCGACTCGCCTCGCCGCACTGGAACTTCGATGACGCGACCTTCGCCAGGAGCGCCGCGGCCTTTCGCAATCCCGATCACGTCGACATCGTCATCCACAATTACCGCTGGCGGCTCGGCCTTGCCGACGGCGAACGTCGCTATGACGAGATGGAGGAAAAGCTCGCCAAGGCGCCCGTGATCGGCGTTCCAACCATCACCATGGAAGGTGACGCCAACGGCGCGCCGCATCCCGATCCGGCCAACTATGCCGGCAAGTTCTCGGGCAAGTACGAGCATCGGTTTGTGTCGGGCGGCATTGGCCACGACCTGCCGCAGGAAGCGCCGGAGGCGTTCGCCAAGGCCATCGTCGACGTAGACGGCTTCTGAGGGGAGAAGCGTGATGAAACGATATCTGGCCATTGCAGCCGTCGCAGCCTTGTCCGCGGCACTTGCGATCACATGCGTGGCGATTGACAGGGCCGGCGCCCAAGAGCCTTTGCAGGTATCCCCGATCTACGGGGTGACAATTCCGGATGGATACCGAAAATGGGAGCTGGTCGCGCCCGCGCTGGAAGGCGACCCGCTGAACGAACTCCGTGCGGTCGTCGGAAACGCGGTCGCACTGGACGCCTACAGGAAAGGCACGCTGCCGTTCCCCGATGGCAGCGTTCTCGTGAAGCTGGCCTGGAAGCGAACCCAGTCGGCGGAGTTCGAATCGGCATCCGTGCCGGGAGCCCCAACGACCGTGCAGGTGATGGTCAAGGATGCGAAGAAATACGCGGCGAGTGGCGGCTGGGGTTTCGGCCGTTTCATTGATGGCAAGCCGGTCGACCTAGCGCAGCACGAGACATGTTTCGCCTGCCACGAGGCCCGCGTCCAAAACGACGACTACGTCTTCACGCGCTACGCACCATAGCCACGCGCGTTTGGTGCAGAGCGCTTGGCGGCGAAAATGGAAAGGGACAACAAATGACGCAGAGATGGCTTATCACTGGGACTTCGAGAGGAACGGGCCGCGCGCTTGCCCAAGCGGTCCTCGAGGCCGGGCATAAGGTTATCGCAACGGCCCGCAATCCCGAACAGATATCCGACCTGGGCGCACGCTTCGGTGAATCGGTCAGGACCTTCCCCTTGGATGTAACTGATCCGAACGCCGCCGAGGCTGCGGTGAGGCTTGCCGTCGACACGTTCGGAGGGCTCGACGTGCTGGTCAACAACGCCGGGTATGGAAACGTCAATTCGGTAGAGGACACTGCACTGGAGGATTTTCGGAGGCAGATCGAGACAAACCTGTTCGGCACCATCATCGTGACCAAGGCCGCTATCCCCATCATGCGCGAGCAGCGCAGCGGGCACATCATCCAGTTTTCGTCCGTGGGAGGGCGTATCGGGGCTCCTGGACGCGCACCCTATTCGTCGGCGAAGTGGGCCATAGAGGGGTTCTCGGAATGCCTCGCCCGCGAAATGGGACTTGTCGGGGTGAAAGTCACCGTGATCGAGCCCGGCGGCATGCGAACCGATTTCTCCGGTGTATCGACCACCCTCAAGGAGGGCCGCCCCGAATATGATCGAGTGGTGGGCGAGACGGCCCGCATGCAGCGCAATTATGACGGTCGGCAACCGGGCGACCCGGCTCGCGTGGCCCAGGCCATCCTGAAGATAGCGGCAATGGATGATCCGCCATTCCGACTGCCAGTGGGAAGCGATGCCCTGAAGATTCTCGTGCAGGCGGATCTAAGAAGGCTGGAAGAGCTGGAACGGTGGCGGGAACTAAGCCAGTCGACCGACTTCCCTCGCGACGAAACGGACGACCGGTCAGGCTCTCGGCCTGCGTCGCCGTCTTTCCTCGCTCTGAACTCCGCTGTCTAATTATCTCCAACACGAAAGGACCACACAATGAAAACCTTACTGGCAGGGTTGGCCATCATTGCCGCCACTTTGGGCAGCGCACAGGCGCAATCCGGAAAGCCGACTGTCGTTCTGGTGCATGGCGCGTTTGCGGATGCGTCGAGTTGGAACGGCGTTGTCGCTATCCTCGAGAAGGACGGCTACTCCGTCGTGGCCGCAGCCAACCCCTTGCGTGGCGTCAAGAAAGACGGCGGCTATATAGCCTCTCTTGCTTCCAGCATCGAGGCTCCTGTCGTACTCGTCGGCCATTCGTATGGGGGTTCAGTGATCAGCGAAGCCGCCGCGGGCCAGGCGAATGTGAAGGCGCTGGTCTACGTCGCTGCCTTCGCACCGGAGGTCGGCGAAACGGCCGTGGAGCTTTCCGGCAAGTTTCCCGGCAGTTCGCTTGGCCCGACGCTCGCCAAGCCAGTCGCATTGTCCGAAGGCGGCTCGGATCTGTACATCCAGCAGGACAAGTTTCACGACCAGTTTGCAGCCGACGTCCCGGTCGGCGAAGCGAAGCTGATGGCGGCAACGCAACGCCCGATCACCGAAGCCGCTCTCAACGAACGCCAGGCCAATGCGGCCTGGAAAGCCATACCCAGCTGGTTCATCTACGGCGATGCCGACAAGAACATTCCGCCACGGGTCTCCGAGTTCATGGCTGAACGGGCTCGTGCGCGCAAAACCGTCTCCGTCAAGGGCGCGTCCCATGTCGTGATGGTGTCGCACCCTGCGGCTGTGGCGGAGTTGATCGAGCAAGCCGCAGGCGAGACAGCGCCGTGAAGCCGAGCTTCATGAGGCCGATCACCGGAAGCGGGTAGCGTCGCCGTCGGGTGGGGCGGCCAGACGGCCGATCGACTGGCTGGGTCTCGGTCTGACAATCGTGCGTCAGGCCGCCGACCTGCTCCCCCCATCCGATCTGTGGCCAGTCGGTCGAGAACGATGGCTCGGTCTTTTCGGTTGAATTGCCATTCTACCTGCCCGAAAATGGGCTGTCAGAAGGCGGTGATATGACCTGGAGGGATTTCGAGGAATGCGGCCCCTTTGCGATAAGACCTTCCAGCCGGCCGAGCCGGTGAACGCCCGTGGCCGGATGGTCGGCTGTTCTGCTCATCTGCAGTACGCCGGGCCATCTCGGCGCTCGGCTCCCCAGGTTTGCCAAGCGACTTCGGTTCACTAAACCGAGACATAGCATGAGCAACAGCGTCTACCGCTTGGCGGCAGTCCTCCTTGCGCTTGGCATCTTCCTGTTCGACGTGCTGTCGCCGCTCGAGGGAGCGATCGCGGTACTCTACGTGCTCGTCGTACTCATTGCGGCCCGCACCTCGCGGCGAGCGGACGTATTGGTCGCCGCTGCTGGCGCCATCGTACTGACGGTGCTGGCCTATGTCATTTCCCACGCCATGGAGAGCTTCGGATCTCCCGCCTTACGCGCGGCCGTAAGCCTTGCGGCCATCGCCATCGCCACCGCGCTGGCGCTCCAGAGTCAGGCCGCCACGGAAACCCTGGCTGCGCAGGCTCGCTTGCTGAACCTCTCGCACGACATGATCTTCGTTCGCGACATCCGCGGTGTCATCACCTTTTGGAACGACGCTGCCGCGGAGGTCTATGGCTGGACCGCAGCCGAGGCGATCGGTCGGGTGGCGGACGAACTGCTCGGTACGAAATACCCTGCCGACCGGGCGGTGGTTGAAGCTGCATTGCTCAAAAGCGGGCGATGGGAGGGGATCTTAGAGCATCAGACACGAACCGGTGCGCGGCTCGTGCTGGACAGCCGGTGGGCGATACAGCGGGACCGCCACGGAAACGGCGTTGGCGTCCTGGAAACGCACACCGACATAACGGAGCGCCAGACAGCTCATGCAGCACTGGTCAGGAGTGAGCGGCGCTACAGGCGCATGTTCGATACAAGCCGGATCGGCGTCATCGAAGAAGACTGGAGCGCAGTCCAAGCCGAGCTTGCCAACGTAGCGGAGGAAGGGACCTCGATTGCCGACCATCTCGCCGCCAACCCGGACTTCTACACGCGCGCCAGACGGCTCATCAGAATCGTGGACGTCAATGCAGCGTTCCTGTCCATGCTTTCAGTGGATGATCGCACGCAGTTCCTGAACACGCTGGACGATGTCCTGGGTGCGGCCGATACGACTTTCCCGGGCGCGCTCGTTGCGTTTGCGCGCGGTGACGCCTTCTATGAGGGGGAGACGGAGATGGTCTCGAGCGACGGGAAGGCCGTCCCTGTGCTGTTCACCATCACCTTTCCCTCTTCACCTGACGACGGCGACAAGGCTCTGGTATACGTAATGGACATCACGGACCGTAAGCGCGCCCAGGACGCTATCCAGCAGGCACAGGCCGAACTCGCCCACGCCGCGCGCGTCGCCACCCTCGGTGAGCTGACCGCGTCGATTGCGCACGAGGTCAGCCAGCCGCTCATGGCGGTGGTGACGAACGGCGAGGCAGGGATGCGCTGGCTCCGCCGCGATCCGCCCGAGCTCAACGAGGTGGAGTTCGCGCTCGGGCGCGCTGTCGCCGAGGGGCGAAGGGCAAGCGACATCGTGAAGCGCATCAGGGCTTTCCTGAAGAAGGCGCCGTCACATCGAGACGAACTGGCCTTGTCCGCATTGGTGGAAGACGCCGTGGCGCTCGTCCAGCGTGAGATTGCGAAGGCCAACATACAGCTCAAGATCGACCTGCAGCCTCACCTTCCCAACATACGCGGTGACCGCGTTCAGCTGCAGCAAGTCCTGGTCAACCTCATGATCAATGCGGCGCACGCCATGGCCGGGCAGGACGGCGCGCGCATGCAGTTCATAACCGCCGCCAAAACCGAGGTGGACGACATCGAGATCATCGTGCAGGACACCGGGCCGGGAATACCGAATGAGCATCTTCAGCGATTGTTCGAACCGTTTTTCACGACCAAGCAGGACGGCATGGGAATGGGCCTTGCCATATGCAAGACAACGATTGAGGCGCATGGCGGGCGAATGACAGTTGAGAGCCTGCCGCGGCAGGGCGCGACGTTCCGCGTGACCCTACCCTCCGTCGATGCAAGCGCGACCGCATGAACAGGGCTACTTCCATGAAAGTTGCTTCGTCTCCGACAGGACCATCTCCCTTTGTTGTCGTCGTCGACGACGACCCGGGCGTGCGCGACGCACTCGAAAGCCTGTTCCGTTCGGTCGGGATGTCGACCTACTTGTTCGGCAGTCCGGCCGAGATGATTCAAGCCAGCCTTCCCCAGTCGCCGGGCTGCATCATCCTCGATGTCCGTCTGCCGGGCGTCAGCGGCCTGGACTTCCAGTCGCAGATGACGAAACAGGGAATCGAACTGCCGGTGGTCTTCATGACCGGTCACGGCGATATTCCGATGACGGTCCGAGCCATGAAAGCCGGCGCCGTCGATTTCCTGTCAAAGCCGTTTCGCGACCAGGACATGCTGGACGCGGTAACAAGCGCGATCGAGCGGGATCGGGTCAGGAGGGTCGAGCGCACGGAGAGCGATCGCCTGCGAGCGGAATATGAAACGTTGACGCCGCGCGAGCGCGAGGTGATGGGTCATGTCGTCGCCGGCCTGATGAACAAGCAGGTGGCGGGCGTGATCGGGCTTTCGGAAATCACGGTGAAGATCCATCGCGGCAATGTCATGCGCAAGATGGGCGTCCGCACGCTCGCGGACCTTGTTCGCAAGGCAGAGGCGCTGGGTATTTCAGGTCGCTGACCGGCGTGGTGCAAACCTCCGTATGATTTCCTTTCGGGCCAATGTGCCTCATGGATGACGGGTGGCTCTGTGGAGATGACCTGCTGCAATCGAGCGGCATGAACGCCTTTGATTATGCTCAAGATTCCCAAGATTGCGATCGTCGATGACGATGACGGAGTGCGAAGCTCGCTCGCCAGCCTGCTCAGATCTCTCGGCTATGAAGTGTGTGGCTATGCGTCGGCGCTCGAATTTCTTGACGATAAAATTGCCGACGATCCTGGCTGCATGATCACTGACATCCAGATGCCCGGAATGTCGGGCGACGAACTTCAGGCGGAGCTGATAGCAAGAGGCCGGATTTTTCCGATGATCTTCATGACGGCTTTCCCAAACGAGGCGACGCGAAACAAGGTGATGGCTGCAGGCGCCCGTGCGTTTCTGGAGAAACCAGTTGAAGCTGATGCGATTACAAGCTGCCTGGAACTACTTCCTCGAGACTAGAGCGTCGGACATTCAGGTTGAATCGCGAAGGATTCCGCTAACGTCGGGTTTGTGATTCACTTCCTTAAGGAGGTGATTTGCCATGCCCAAGCCCTATTCGCTCGATTTGCGTGAACGCGTTGTGCGGTTTGTCGAGGCTGGCCATTCGCGGCGTGCGGCGGCGGCACATTTTGGGGTATCGGTTTCGTTCGTCGTGATCCTGATGAGGAACTATCGAAAGACCGAGAGCCTGGTGCCCAAGCCGAGCGGAGGCCGCCGCCATTCCAAGCTCGACCCGCATCGTGCGTTCCTGATTGGTTGTGTGGCCGAGAAGGACGACATCACCATGCCGGAGCTTGCCGCCGAGCTGGTTACTGCTACAGGCGTCCAAGTGGCTCCGGCCTCGATCTCACGTTGGCTCATCAGGAACGGCTACCGCTTCAAAAAAACGCTGCTGGCCAGCGAGCAAGATCGACCCGACATCAGCAAGGCGCGCCAGCAGTGGCGGGCCAAACGCCAGCCGCGGATGCGGCTTGAGCCACATCGGCTGGTGTTTATCGACGAGACCGGAACCACTACGAAGATGACGCGCCTGCGCCGTCGCTGCCTGAAGGGCCAACGGCTGCGTTCAAAGGCACCGTTCGGACATTGGAAGACGCAGACCTTCATCGCCGCCGAATCTGTGATGAGGGCCTTGCAAGCCTAGGCGACGGTAGGGCGCTACGCCAGCTTACCGCTGACTTCGATCGGCCTCTCCGCTGTTTGCCGCCATTCTAGCACAAGTGGAGCGGATCGTAGCGCAGGGAACGCGCGCTGGCGCGCAATATCGCGCCATAGCGTAGAAGATGCGGTGGCTCCCCGGGCCGGACAAGTCTGATAAATCGAACCGGGTGTGAAATCGCCAGAAAAGCTTTTATTTACAATCGTTTGGTACGACCGCTTCCCCAAAGCGTCGACCGCCTTGGTGTATCTCAACGGGTAGCATTGGTGTATCTCTCGGTCAACCTCAAAGGCGACGATGGCACGTAAGTTTGATGTTCATGGTCCCAACCAACGATCACCTCTGGGACTGCCGATCTTTCCAAACGTTGGGATTACGGCCCACCCCCGTACTTTATGCCGCCAAAGCGCATGATCCTTCGGGTGTTTGTAGACGTTCCCCTTTCCTACGGACACAACTCCGCGCGCCCTCCTTGACGTCGATTTCGGCACCGCCCCGACAAAGTTGGCACCGTGGTGCGTGACCACCAGAAAGTCGAAAGACGCCCCCGGTGGGAGGCCAGCATTGTCGTATGCCGCATCGCCAACAAGCAGCACCTTTTTTCCGTTGTTTAGTGTCACTCGTAAGGCCAGCCCACTGTCGTTCATCTGACTTGGGGGGCTCGCACACTGCTCTGCTTGACCCCATGGAAATGGGAGTGCACCGCCCGGCCAGCCAAATAGGGTGCCATTGGCAGCCAGTATTCCAGCGATGCGTCTCGCATTAGCGCCGAACTTCTGGATTGGAGTGACCCACCGGCTCTTTTGAAGCTGTGGGAACTGGTAGAAGCCAGCGAGGTGATCGAAGTCCCAGTGGGAAAGGACGATCGGCACCTTGGAACTCGGCAGAGCGAATTGCCTTGGAACTGTTCGCCCATTGAAAACGATCGGCCAGCCGGCGTCGTAGTAGAGTGACGGTTTCCCAAGGTTGTTGACAAGCGACACGAAGCTGGCTTGCCCCACGTCATGGACAACAACAGCATGTGGCCTTGGTATCGCAGCAAGCAGGGTGCGGAGCTGAGCCTTGTTGGCCAATGCCGATGACGGGAATTGGCAGTCTACGGCGAGCTGCTGCGCATAAGATGATGTGACGGTGACCGCAGCCCCCAACGAGAGTAGTGGCCGTGGGGGCGTCCTTGGCCCTCCATCCGGCTCCCGGTCCGAGAAGAGGAAGCGAGCCTGCCGTAGTGTGCCGCGCGACTGCTCCGTATAGCCATTGGGCTTGAGCTGGGCATAAAACGCCATTGGCCCAATCGATGGCTTTTGTGTTGGCGCAATATCTAGTTCAAGCCAATCTCCGACCTCAGGACTTATGTCGAATAGGGTTTCAAACCGATTTTTCGTCGTGACAACCCGGACAATAGCGAACGGATCAACATAGGTCGGGTCACTAAATGCCCGCTTGTAGTCTTCAGCGGACAAATCTCCGTCAAATGCATCGAACTCGTATGAATGTCTTGCTCTGGCGCCATCGCCGACCTGCTCTGCTCTGGAGACACGAGCAATCAATCGCCGATCCAGAAACACGGCGTGGTAGTCAAAAATAGCCTTTAGAGACGCCACAGTTCCCCCCAGTCGAAGTCCAGGTTAATTCCTTTGCCGATTACTCCGCTTAATTCAACTTTGTTTCTCCATGCCGAGCGATTTTTTCAGAAATGAGCGTGACTACCGTACGTATTGGAGCGGACGCAGTGCTGACTGACTTTTGCGAGTTGTACGCGGTCGTAGCGCTAGAACCCGAACCCCGACGCACCTCTTGGGGCGGCGCATCGGGGCAGGGAAGGTGTTGCAGTGCGAGTTAGTCGCTGTAGGCAGAACCGTTCTTGCGGGCCGCTGCTATCGCCGTGGCGTGACCATGGAAGACGTGCCATTCACCTTTGGCCGCAGCCCTTCGGAGCGCCGGGTAATCAGCCTCGTCGACATGCTCAAGATATGTCTCCAGCGTCAGCCCATGGTGCCGAAGCACATTGCGGTCCAAGTGCTGGCTGAATGCAGCCTCAACAACAGCCGCCTCAACCTGCTCGATCCCGAATGCTTCCCCAGTCGGAATTTCTCCAGTCTCCACGTAGGCGTCCACGATGAATTGCTGCTGGGCCTCGCTGTGGGTGTCCCTGAAGCGGTCAAGGCTCTGGTCGGCCATGCGGACAAACTCGGCATATTGCTTCTCCGCCTTCTCATCGTCGGTCAGTTTCTCGTCCTCGGTCTCGGTCTGCTCATCTTCCCCGGTGGGCAACGGAGCGGCATCAACCGCCCCGTCACTCTCGGCCCCCGGGGTTACCTGAAAGACTTCGGTGCCGCGTAACCTCGGGCAGCCAGCCCGTCGACCACGGCCTTGTTGAACTCGGCCTGCGTGATCTGCCCGACCTCGGCCATGTCCTTGGCTTGCTGGTAAGAGACCTCGAACCCGCCGAGAACCCTGACCGTGGTCTTCTCGACCTCTGCCATGGGCGGAACGACCCCGGCGCTCTGCGATGTGATCACGCGATTGGTGCTGATGCCCATGCGCTGGGCCTGGAGCTGGGCATTGTTCCTGACGGAAAGCTCTACCGCGCGGTCGATCTCTTCCTGCTTGGCGCGTTCTATCGCCTCGGCAGCGAGGGCATCCTGCTTGGCCTTGTCCGCTTCGGCTTGTGCAGCCTGAGCCCGCATCATGGCCTGAGCCAGTGGCGTGTTGTCGGTCTGATAGGCGTAGTTCTGATCGTTGTTCATGTCATTCCTTCTTTCAAATGGTTGCGCTCCCCGACCACCATGGTCGAGGGCTCTGCGCTGGTTGGATGGTGTTGTGGTTGTTGCCCGTCCTTCGGGCGTTTAGCCCCTGCGGGTGGGCGTGAGTTACCGCCTGGGCGAGAACCCGTAGGTCATCAGCTCTGGGCCTGTAGGACGCACGCTGCGTGCGTTTGGGGTGGATGGCTGGGAAAGCCTGCCGCTGCCTCCTGCGGGGCCCTCCTGTGCCGCTCTGAGGCTGTCCTCAGCCGATGGCTTGCTGGGCCTCATAGAGACCTCGGCAATGCGCCGGGCACGATACCCCGCTTCAAGCTCGGGGTACCCGTAGACCTCAAAGCACCGCTCGGCCACCGCGCCGAAGTCCTCGGACCATTCGATGCCTGTGACGGTCTTCAACCTCTTGTCCAGTTCGTAGGTCCCGCTCCAATCGTCACTCTTGATGATGCCGACCAAGGTTAGGGCCTGCTCCCGCGTCGGATAGGTTCTGACCCAGTCCCGCCTGCGGATGTCGTCAAACGTCATAACGGGCATTCCACCTGTCCCGGTACTTCAGGGGGCCGTGCTGGACGATCAGCGGAAGGTCGTCCCGTGGTTCCCCGGTGGTGTGATAGCCGGTGCCCTGGGCCTCCAGCATGTCCAGCACCGTGGTGCGGGGAGCTTCAGCCTTAAGCGACGGGTGGCATACCGGCAGCCCATCAAGCCAGTCCAGCACGTCCTGCTCAACGTGCCCTCGAAGGCCCGCCTTGGTTGCACCTTTGCCGACCAGTCGCTTCAGTTCCCTGTTCAGCATCGACAGGCTGGTGATGTAGGAGCGGTCGACCCAGTCGCCGGTCGGCTGGGAGCCGTGTCTGCGGCTTCTCGTCATCTTGGGTGTTTGGATGATCCATTCCCGGTCGGTCTCGACAACGCGGATTGCCGGGGTGATCTGGCGAGGGCTCATTGGCTGGCCTCCACGGCTGCCACTGCTGCTGCGATACGCTCGGCATTAGCATTGGCCTTGGCCTTCGCCGCCTCACGCTTCAAGCGCCGTGCTTCGGCAACCTTGGCCTTGTTCTTCTGGTACCATGACCGACAGAGAGCGGCGTGTTGCTCCCGGTTCTCGCTCTGCCATCGGGCGGAATGTTCTCGCCAAACCCGTCTCTGGGCCTCGCTGTTCTTGGGTGTAGTCGTGTATGCCATTGCTTCCTTTCTAGATTGGGTAGGTATTAAAGGTCGATCTCAAGCGTAGCCACAGAATGTGGGTGACCTTGAGCGTCTTCTTTGGCTGCTTGGAAGGTGAAGACGGGAAGTGAAGACACAGTCAGTCTTTCACCTCGAACACCCAGCCTTCAGGGGCTCCTTTGGTCGATACTGCAGAGTTTCTTGGGCTGGTGTGGGAGTGAGGCTCAAAGGCTCTACTGAAGGTGCTGACCTCAGGAGGGAGGGACTTTCGTCCACTCCTGATTACCAGTCCACCCGCAGCCATCCTGCTGGACCCGGCAGGGGAACCTTTAAGGTCTAATAATAGCCAAGACCGGGAATTGTTTGACACATCCCGGTAAGGCCGCCTTCAGCACCTTCACATGATGCGACACGATCTGCCGAGACTTCCCGAGAAGCCGGGCAATGTCAGCCTGGGTCCTGCCCTCGGCGAGGAGACTTTGAACCTCATCACGAAGGGTTGAGGGACGCCCACGCTTCACCTCGGGCTTCTCGACGGGCTTCGGCCAACGGGCATTGAGCCAAGCCACCCCATCTGGTGACAGAACATCGTAGGGGACCCCCGCCCCGGACTTCATGCGCCTCCCAAAGGCAGCCTCAACGGCCGATGAAGCGAGACGTGAGGTAGTCCTGTAGTTGGGCTTGGTCTGTCTCGCGTCGGAATGCATCGGGACCATGCGAACCTCGATCTCCAGCTGTAGAATGCCGAGACCTTCCATAACTTCCCGCGCCTTCCTCGGGCCGGTGTCCTTGGACTTGGCGTATTCAGACACGGTCATCCACTCGCCGGGCTCACTTTCGGGCACCCCTGCGCGATCCAGAGCATCCCGCCTGTAGGTACGGTCGAGGGCGTCTCGGGTTTCCTCGTAGTCGGCGTAGAGGGCGCGCTTGGCTCGGCCCTTGTAGAAATTGATAGGCTCGCCCCCGGCAACCCGACGTTGGGCCTTCAAGATAGTCCAGTCTCGATTGAGACCGAGAGACCCCGGAAGGAGCGGGGTTTCATCCATGAATGGGGCGAGGTCTTTCTTTGGTTTCATGGCGCTCCTACAGCGTGTTGATCTGGTGGTGAGATACAAAAGAGAAAGCCTCCAGCACGCACCCGACGTTTGCAGGGGTGGAACTGAAGGTGACGTGGGTGTGTGAGATACGGATAAGAGGACAGATAGAGAGGGACATGCCCTCACACATCCGCACCTCACCAAAGCTGACCACCCCGGAGACACCTTCAAGCGCCCCCGGAAGGAGCAACGAGGGTGCCTGTTAGGTCTGCAACGGGGCGATCAGCTTGGGAGAGGAGCATTGGGTAGTGCCAGTGGTGTGGCTTGTCGCCTGCCCAGCTATTGGGTGGGTCATCCTCGGCAGAAATCGCCTGCTCAGTGCTAGTGGGGTGGTTAAGGGTCGGGCGGACTGTTTCGTAGTCCTATTAGTCACCACATTTAGCAACGGCTAATGAACGACCCTCTGTGCTAGTGGTAGCCTTTGTCTCGAAATCGCCTGCGTAGTCCAAGTAGTCACCTTTGTGTCCCCCTCAGCCCTCCCCCTTCATGATCTTCTGAACCGTAGCGGTCGAGTAACCAACAGCCGCCGCAATCGCCCTGATCGAGGCACCCTCGGCCCGCATGACGCGCACCTTCTGTTCAACCTCATCGGTTACCGTCTTGGGTCGCCCTAGGTGGTCCCCCCGGGCCTTCGCCTTGGCAATGCCTTCCATCTGCCGTTCCTTCCTGAGGGCGGTCTCAAACTCTGCAATGCTGGCAAGGATGCCAAACATCAGCTTGCCGTGCGGCTTGGTCGTGTCCAGTGACGGGTCGTTCAGTACCCGGAACCCGACCCCCCGCTTGTCGAGGTCTTCCACGATCTGGTGGAGGTGCGCCGCTGATCTCGCCAGACGGTCGACCTTGGTCACAGTCAGTGTATCGCCTTTCCGAACATGCCGTAGCGCCTCGGCCAGCTTGGGTCTCTTATCGTCCAGCCCCGACAGCCGGTCCTGAAAGAGGTGGTCGTCCGTCACCCCCGCCGCTTTAAGCTGGTCGATCTGAACTGCCGTGTTCTGGTCGGTCGTGCTGACCCGTGCGTATCCAACGATTGCCATGATGTGAACTATCTCCTTAGAGTCAATGTTCACAGTCATTACCTCACACTAAGTTCACAGGTCAATAGGTATGTGAGAAAAAGATTACCTTTGTTCACGCCTACCCCACCGGGCGCCCCCTAGGCGCCAGCCAGTGGAACGCCAGCTAGGGGCGTGGAAATGCCTCCGTGCAGGCCTTCGGCTCGCCCATGGCGTGCGTGGCAAAGATCAGGCAGCGAATAGCCGTGGCGCGGCGACGACCAAAGTAATCGGCCCCAAACGTGGCCGCCAAATTGGCGACTTGCAGAACAATGAGTACTGTGATGGCGGTTTTCATGGTCTTTCCCCCTTGGCCGGCGCGGCCCCAAATTCAGTGCACCAATCCCACGAAATGCCCGCCACCGCCACTGGCACCCCTACGTATGCGCGCGGGGCTATGATTCTGGCACGGAAGGCGACCCGAGCGGCACGACGTGGGAAACGAAGGGGGCACGGGGGGTCCCCGCGCGAGCCAGTTATCCGATCACCCGGGCGAATTTTTCCACCAAACACTAGAGGTTGCTGGCGAATTAGATTGGGAGCTTGGTCATGGCACTCTCCCCTGTGGAAGGAGCCTTATTTCGTCGAAACTACGTCAGGGAACCCGTTCCGCTGCCAGACAGCACCCGGGCGCGGCAACGCTTCTATCTGTTCTTCCAAGATTTCTTGAGCGAAGACCAGCAGTTTGACTTTGCTAACGCCGTGATGCGCCAACTAGGCCTTGAGTACCACCATGGCGGGTATGGCTATCGCCACGATCACTTTTGGAAGAAGGAAGACGTAACTGATGTACTCAGCGGAGTAACGCTGGTTCTCAGGGGAGCCAAGACGAATGGCAAAGAAGGACCTGCGCTCGCCGCCGCGCGTAGGATCATTTCGGAAGAGGGCCTTCACTACCGCATAGACGACGCCTTCGGGGTCCATTATCTGGTGGACGAAGAATTTGCCCGCGTTTCCGAAGCCGCGCTCGCAGGACTGGGGCAGCCACGCTTTGCCGCCGCAAGCCATGCGCTCGACGATGCTCTTTCCTATTTGGACCCCGGTCGCCAAAGCGAAAAGGCACTAATCAGGGGGGTATTTGAGGCCGTCGAAAGCGCATTCCTGGTGGTAGTCAACCAGCCAAAAGTCAACAGGCTGAACGCCCAATCAATTGATGCTCATCTCAAGCCGATCTTAAGGGCGAGGCATGCGACCTATGGTGAGGCGGAAGACAAGGTCGATCGCGCTATGGAAACGTTCAAGGCTTGGGTTCACTCGGCGCATCCTTTCCGTCATGGCGCGCCTCTAGACCAAATTCACGAGGCTCCGATTGATTTGGCCGTAATGTCCGCGAGCCAAGGAATGGGATTTCTGCGGTATCTTGTAGCGCCCTAGGGTCGCGGCAGCGCAAAGATGGGCTATCCGAAGCTTACTGGGGGCAAGGTGACAGAGCAAGACCAGCCAGCTACCAAGCCGTGTCTCATGTGCTGCACGGCTATTCCAGCGCGAGCACGTAAATGTACGACCTGCGGCGAATTTCAGGACTGGCGGCGGTTCATTCCATGGGGAAACTCTACGCTCGCGCTGCTCACCGCTCTGATCTCGGTCACGACCGTTGCTGTCGTTCCGCTTGCAAATGTACTTGCTGGGTGGTCTCTCGATCCCAATGATGCAAGGGTAAGTGGGGTCATGACCGAGATGACAATCAATAGCGCCACGGTCGTATTTCAAAACAAAGGTACCGCTCGCTCATTTGTTGACACAGGGCTGACGTGCATAATGCTCGTGCGTAAGCCACTACCCAAATCGGGCTATGATGACTTGGTCTTTCGAGATGATGACATCTCTCATGTCGCGGTGATCAAGTACCTTCGGAGCATCGACCCTAACGGGGGGCTTGTGGAGACGGGTAAGCTGGCCCCTTATAACTACGTCAGGACAAGCGTAAGACGTGTCGCTTACAAACCGGACCAAAAGGACTTTGCAAATAGCTGTAACTACCACAGCATCAGTGAAGGTGGTGGCGTACAGTCGACCAATCGCGTAATTCCCCCCATCACAGGGATGTTGGCAATCTACCACTCCGGGATAGACGAGACCACGCCACCTCCGCCAAAATGAGCGAGGAGCAGTCGGGCCGCTAGTTAATTGTTTCGGCCACGCTAAGTTCCCCCCATGGCAACCCATTGGTTCTCCCCTCCGGTGTACGTCAAGACCGACCGACCTGGGGTCACCTACGGCTGCAACAATGTCGAGGGTGCCGCCGAGGAACTTATGAAGTGGACCGAGAGGGGACCGAAGTGGAATCTGGCGGTGCAAGCCTGCAGCGACGCCTTTGAGGGCCGGGTGTCGCCCAACGATGTCCGTAAAGCCTTCGAGGAAGCTGCCGAGGAGGAGGGGGTGCTCTTTCTGGATTAGGAAGCTGTAAGGAGGGGACCGACCCGGGATCAATTGTGCCCACCGTTCTCGACACTCCCGCCTTGGGGCGTGACAGCCCTCATGTGAACTTCATCGCTGGGGACGAAAGAACCTCTGAAGCAGCAGAATTCGGACGGGTCCTTTGAGGCGATCGCCGCCACGACCAAACCCAAGACGAGCGAAATGGCCAGGGCGACGCCTACCGGAAGATGATGCATACCGGCTTCGTACCGACCGCTCCGACAACCGTCGACCAACGTTTGGAAACAGTCCCGTCACGGCCTTACACGTGGCTAACAAATGGTTAAACGTCCTCATCGCTGAGCCGGTTAGTAGAGAAGAAATCCGTCAGCCGCCCTTGGCTCGCCATTCCTGGCTGCTGCAAAAAGAGGAGGGGACGTTACTCCCAAGGGCATAAACAGGTGGCCCGCCGCCCGTGAGAATGGCGACGGACCACTACAGCGGCTGCACATTCAAGGAGAATACACGCCGCTGCGAGTTCTAAACCCGCGAGGGCCTGCGTTGTTCCCTACGACCCTGGGTTGGTCGGCAGGCTCGTCCCGCTCTAAGTTCCCCCCATGGCAACAACCCATTGGTTCTCCCTCCGGTCCCTGTGAGGACGGAGCGCGCCGGTATGACTCGGAACGTGAACAACGTCGAGGCAGCCGGACAGGAGCTGATGAAGTGGACCAAGCGTGGCCCCAAATGGAACCAAGCGGTGCGCGTCTGCATCGCCTGCATTGCCGACGAGATGGAACCTGATGAGGCCCGTAAGGCATTCCTAGCTGCTGCCGAGGAGGAGGGAATGCTTAGGGCGAACGCTGGTGACTGATCCGATCACATCAAATTCATGTTACTAGGCCTGATCCTAGCCCTGGTGAGAAGGTATAGTTAGGTCACCTCAAGCAACAGGAATCAAAACCGGTGACGCAGCTTCAAATTGCCTACATGATGATCGCCATCTCGTATCTCGCTGCTGCCTACGCGCTCTACTCCTCCCATTAGTTTATTTAGCTTGCCACCACGTCTCACGTCTGATTACCTTTGATTGTTTTCAAGCATCGGGGTTGGGAAATTGTCAGACGAGCCACCATCCAATATCTTCCAGTTTCCTGGGGCCAGGAAGGAAGACGGGTCGCCGTCAGATGATGAACCGTTCAAGCCCGGCGAGTTCCTAGACAAGTACGCCAAGACCATCTTCGCGGGAGTTGAATCCCTACCTGACTTCGGCCTCGAAGACATGCTCAAGAAGCTCCGGCAGCACAGAGCGCTCGCGCAGATGCTGATCGACATGCTGGAGACTGAAAAGGCGAGCCGGACTTAAGTCGCCTTCCGCCTCTGATGCCGGCGCAATTCGTTGCGCTTGCCACCAGGCACCACGTCTGAGTATTGCTTCGTTTTTACACATTGGGAGGGGAATACATGTGGTTTCGCGCTACAGACACCAACGATCACCCGATCCACATAAACAGTGATCAAATCATTTCCGTGTATCGGTACATGGATAATAACTACACGACCATCACCACAACCGGGAGTGGCGAACGCCCCCATATCATTGCGGTGAAAGAAGCTGTAGACCGCGTTATGCATCTGATTAGCATGGCTAAGTAACTCTCCAGTCCCTGTGCCCCCTCGGCTACACCCTGGGGAGAACGTCAGGGGAGCCTCGGGATACCGGCCTAATCGTCACTCCATGTCGGGCACGTCGCCCCCAACAAAGAGCGTCGTTGGCTCGCCGTATTCGCCCAGCGCTGGGTTAGCATCGCGGGACCACGCAATGACGCCGGCATGTTTCGACGCCAGAGCTTTGGCAGTCCTTATCGCCCGATCTTCCGACTGCTGCTCGGCTGGACCGAAGACGGGCTGAAGGTCGCCAATCTCATCGCGATCGAAGGCGGTGACGACGATTAGCTTCGGGGCTTTGTGTTGCGGCATCAGGTTATCTGACATGAAGGTCCTCTTTCCGCTGGGCCAAGAGCCGGTTGAAGTTGAGCGGTGGAGGGGGCAGAACCTCAGTCATCTCGAATAGAGGCACCGATAGGCCCCCTTGCTCTGGCGCTGTGTGCTTTGCCTTTAGGTCCGCTATTTCCTCGTCGCGTCTGGCAATTCGGCTTTCCAGATTGGCGATACGCTCAGTCAACAAATACCGCCCAGTAGCAAACCCTCCGCCTCCGAACAGGACGGCAAACGTTGCAAAGGCTGCCGGGTTGGCGGCTACCAGCGCAGAGTTACTCTCAATGAAAGCGATAAGGTCGTGCATTCAGCGCCGCCCTGATCATGCCAGCACAGGCGGCGTAGGGTCGAAGCTAATCGCCACCAGCTCAGGGTGCCTGTGAGCGAGGGCGAGGATTTGTGTCTCAAGCTCGCAGTTGTAAGCCATGAGTGCCTTCACGGTCTCAAGGGGGCTGTCGTAGCGAGCAATGAGCTTCTCCGCTTCGGAGTGCAGTTCCGCTTTGGCTTCTGCGTCTAGGTGCATGATGCCCATTTGTCGTTCCTCCTAGCGTCCAGCGCGGCGGGGAGCAGTGAGCGCGTCAAGGCGGTCCTGAAGGTGGCCATTGAGCACGATCATCTCCTTTAGCGCCTTCACTGGGTGGCCCTTGTGCTGGCCAATGAACTTGTCGGCGATGGCCTGGAGGGCGGCTTCTTGCCGGCTGTCCAGCGTCACAATGTGGTCCATGGCGATATCTCCAAACGCTTCGTGCCCAAAGTGAACAAAAAGAGAACGAAAGAGTCAAGGGCGAATTGACTCCGAAAGGAATGAGTTCCTATTTTGAGACCATGCCCGATACTGATGGTCGACGAAAGCGTGGTGGCGAATGGAAGCTAAGCAATGCCCATGAGACCGGGCAGCTTGTGCGCGTTCAATGCGGGCTCTGCAACGTCAAGCGCTGGTATCAGCCGGGTGACCTGAAGGAAATCTTTGGGGACATTGAGGCCGAGCTGGTTGGGAGCAAAATGAGCTGCGAACGGTGCGGAAAGCACGAGTTCATGCATGTCGAAACCCAAAACCCAACGGCTCGGGAGCGGCAGGGCATTCGGCTTAGGCGGCTTGCGGAGATAAGGGTTATTCGGCGGGTCCTTTGGAGGGACGAGGAATTGATGGTCCGAAGCGGACGTTTAGATGTCGGCTAACCGAAAAACGAGCACTCGGCAACATTCTCGGCTACGCTATGGCTGCGCAGCGTCGTCGCTCAGATCGCTCAAAATGCCACCATTCAAAGTCGGGGGTGGCTGGAAATGGACAAGCCCGCGCCGCTCTTCGGGATCGAACCCAGCACGCCGGATCGCGCCAAAGATGCGGGCCTCCACCCAATCCGCACCTTCCTTCAGCAGATCGAGCGAGTTTCGACCCTCGAAGGGACCGCTTTTCATCAAAAGCACAGGCTTGGCATCATCGTCCGCCAGCGCCAGGAGCGAGAGCCGAGTAGCCCGGAAGGTGCCGTCGGGCTTTATCCATTGTTCGTAAGCGCGCCACTGGTATTCGTGGATGACGTTGTCACGTTCCTGCCGAAGGAAATCCCAAAAGATCGTGTGATCTTCCCTCTGGTATTTGATGGCGTTCCACTCGACCGTGATCTCATGCCTGATACGCGGGGAAAGGCACGATTTAGCGTCCACCCGGAACAAGTCGATCGCCGTCCTGAGGACCGCGCATGTGCCGATCCAAATGATCTTCCATTCCGACAGCAGGAACGTGGCCTCTGCAAGCCGTTCGTCGAGGTGGCGGATGCCGCTGCGGCCGTCGGAGAGCGCGCGGTAAGAGGAGAGGAAATACTTCACGGGCACGTAGCTGTTCGCGTATTTCGTCGGGACTGTCATCTGTCTCTAGGCCTTTGACTTTCGTGTCCGTTTGTTCTTCATTTCCGCTTTGGGGAGTGAGGGCACCATGCAAGTTGAAAAGGTTGATCCGATCAGGATCAAGTACGAAGGATTGGACGCGGGCAGACACATCGTTGAACTTGAACCGCTTGCTCTTTCACTTCGTGGTGCCTCCAAGCTCATAGCGTCTGGCGGTCAGGTGGCGCTCACTGGACGTTATTCAAAGCGCGAGATAGGCAATTCTGTTAGGGTCTATGCACTGCCTCCCCAGCCTGGGTCATACGACAACTGGGTACTGGTTCAGGCCGGGCTTGGATTGGCAGCAGCCGTGACCGTCCCGCTACTACCTTACATCGATGTTGCAATCAGAACAGCGGCGACCAAGGCCACCGAAGCGCTGGTCAACGCAACGATCGCCCGGTGGGCCAACAAACCCAAAGAAATGGACGCCGCCAACAAAGTCGCGATCAGGGCTTTGGAGGAAATGGGGCATACTGCAAGGGCTGCTATTCAGATGGCGGAACGGCTGTCACTTTCAAACCATGCAGGCGTAAAGTTGCTGGTCAGCGCAATCGGGACATCGGCTCAAACTCTTCAAGTTGGCCATTTGGAAAGTGGGGCTTTCCCGATCACTGAAACGGATCGCGCCGAGATCGAGAAGGTCGAGCCCATTGAGATCGGGGCCGAGCAGGTTATCACGGTGAGCATTTCCGAACTCGACTTGGTAACCAAGACCTGTAAAGTCTCTGTCATTGGCGACGATCAACCAAACCGCCGGGTTTCTGGGCAAATCACCGACCCGCTGCTGGGCGTTCCGAACAATCCCTACTCTACAGCGTTTGATCGGCAAATTCCGATAGCTGTGAAATGCAAGCCGCAATATTCAGAAGGTGAGATCGAACGCATCTTTATCTCGGACGCGGTGCAAGGATAGTTGGTCACGGTACCGATTTGTTCGCGGTGGCGAGCGCCTTCTCAAGTGCACGTCTCGCCACCTCAAGCCGGCCTCGTCACCCCGTAGTCCTCCCCAACGCTGCCAGAGGAGTGACCCAGAACAATGTCTTGGGTCAGGAATGGTTATCTCGACTAGTGGCCGGACTGGCCGCCAAGCGCTTTCAGCATCGCCTCAGTCGCCACCTTCAGCCGCGCCTCTTCGCCACCGTAGTTATCCCCGGCGCCGCCGCCTGAGTGGCCCATGATGGACCGCCTGAGCTTCTCAGGAACCCAAGCAATTACCAGCAAGTCCTCCATGCGGTGGCGCAACGAATGGGTGTCACCTAGGCAGAAACTGGATGGACTCGTCGCTAGTTTGCCTTGGCCAGAGCCTTCTCAAGTGCCCGCCTGGCCACTTCAAGCCGCGCCTCGTCGCCTCCATAGTCCTCCCCAACGCTGCCCGAGGAGTGACCCAGCACAATGTCTTGGTCCGACTTGGTGACCCCGGCCAACCTCAATCGGTCCTTCATGAGATGTCGAAGCGAATGGGTTGTGGCCTTCGGATCGGTCACACAAGCCCGAACGTGCTTGCCCAAGGCGGCAGAAGCTGAGGACGCGCCCTTGGGACGTCCGTAGGTCGGAAAGAGCATCGTTGCATTGCCGGCGGCTTTGACCGCTTCCGTTGCGGCCTTCAGAGCGCCACCTATCAACGGGACATTGCGCCGTGACACCTTATTCTTAATGCGCCTGTCGTCATGCCACTCGACTGTGATGTGCGGAATGGCGTGGTCAAGGTGCGCGTCCGCGACACGAAGGCCGGACACCTCAGCGAGGCGGCACCCTGTGCCATTTAGAATTGTCCAGATGTGGTGAAGGTCTGCCTTGGCATGGTACGCGATGCGGGCGGTTATGGCGGTGACCTCGGCCTGGGTGAAGGGGCGGCGTTTGTCCTTATCGGGCTCGGCCTTGTCCTTCGGCGCAGCTTCCAAATTCATGAATGGGTTGATGACGCCGGCCAGGTCAAACTCTCTGATGGCGTGGTTGATCACCGCACGGACTACATTCAGATAGCGGTCCACGGAAGACGCTTTGCGACCGTCTAGCATGTGATCGCGGACCTCTTTGGCGTCCTCGCGCTTGAGGCTCGACAGTTTGCGATCCTTGCCGAGGGCCTCCTTGACGAGCTTGAAGACCCGCTCAAGCTCCATCTGCTTCGTTTCGTCTTCCCCAACGCGCTCTTTAAGATACAGCCTCTTGGCGTCCTCAAAGGTTGGTTCGGGTTGCTGTTGGTGCTGACCGAGCAGAAGTGCGTGGATGAGAGCGCGGTCTTCCGTCCCGATCCCGTGGGGATTGCCCTGATCATCCAAGGGGTACTTATGGGCAATCTGATCAGCGATCAGCTCTCGTGCTAGCGCCTCGGGGTCATCTTCATCTTCGGGACCACTCCAAGCGGGGTCAAGGCTGAGCGCCCTGAGTTGCGCGCGGCTGCGCTTGAACTGCTCCAAAGCTGTCGGGGAGGGGGCGCTAACGGGGCTGCCGCCCTGCCGGTCTTTCGGCAATGACCAGAGTCGCAACTGCTGTTCTGCCTGGGCATGAGCCTTAGGGTAAGCCTTGAGGGCTTCCTGTTCGGTGCTCCCAAGAGGGATCAAGATTTCCAACTTGCCCGCAGCGGCGCGCATTTCCTTCGGGATTTTGCGCCGATAACGCCAGCCAGCAATGCCACGTTTCTGTATATGCTTCACGTCAATCTTCATGCTCAGGGTACCCCGCAGTGTATCGCGCGGTGTATCTCTGGGGAAGCGGAAACCCTTGCAATCCTTGGGTTTCAGGGCTTTTCTGGATTAAGTGGCTCCCCGGGCCGGATTCGAACCAGCGACCAACCGGTTAACAGCCGGTTGCTCTACCACTGAGCTACCGGGGAACAGAGGCTCTTGCGTGAGTGGGGCAGCCTATAGCAAACCCGTTTCGGCTTTGCAAAGAAGCATTTCGCATTTTTTCGACGCTTTTTGGCGCGAGGCTTCCTGGCAGTGGCCGGCAAGCGCCCTCATATGAGCTGTCTCTCGCCTGTCACGGAACGGAAAAGGCCGTTGCGGCTTTCTCTGGGTGGTAGTGCTACTGAAGCAAACGGATCGATATTTCACATGACGGCAATGAGCGACGACCAGCCACCGGCCCGGAAAATCTCGGTCTTCGGCCGCCAGTTCACCATGCCGCGCTCGCGCGGCCTCCGGATTGCGATCGGCGTCGTGCTGATCATCGGCGGCATTCTCGGCTTCCTGCCGATCCTGGGTTTCTGGATGGTGCCGATCGGATTGCTGGTGCTGTCCTACGAATTCGCGTTGGTGCGCCGTCACCGGCGCCGCTTCGTCGTCTGGTGGGAGCGACGCCGCCGGCCGGATTGAGGTTGCCCTGCTGACAGGCGGGAAACAGGGCAATTGTTTGAGAGCGGCGTGGTCATCACCGAGGCTGGTCGAAACAGCTTTCCAGGCGCTCGCAGAGCTCCTTGAGAACGGCGGTAGCCGATGCCAGCCGCGCCCGGTCGCGCGGCGGCAGGCTGTTTGCGCCTTCTATGCTGAGGCGATCGATGGCATAGCGCACAAGCTCTGCAGACTGCGACAATCCGCGCGGTGTGCCGTCTTTCGTAGCTGCTCGACCCATGGCGGAACTCTCCTTTCTGCCCAACGTGGCCGCCGGTTTCGGGTTCCTGTCGCCGAGGATCATCCTTAACGATAAGCTAATATGTTATTGCTAGCATGGCATTGCATTGATAAGCAGTGCCTCGATGTCGGAAGAACCGTTGGGAATGCATGGTAGCCGCTTGACGGCATTTTCGCCGCAACCTATTGGAGCCGGGTGGAACGCTGGGAGCAATGAGGCCTCGTGGCGGAGTGGTTACGCAGAGGACTGCAAATCCTTGCACCCCGGTTCGATTCCGGGCGAGGCCTCCAATGCCCGAGCTCCCGCGCGTCAGCGCCAGGGGGCTTCAGTTCCGGTCGAAACAGCCGCGGCCTCTGCGCGGCAAGCGGATGGTTGGAACATGAGCGCTGATTTTGCCGAACGCCGGGTGAAGATGGTCGACGGCCAGATCCGCACCACCGACGTGACCAGCGCACCGCTGCTCGAGGCTATGCTTGTCGTGCCGCGCGAGGCCTTTGTTGCCCCCGGCCAGCGTGACCTTGCCTATATCGACGAGGACATCCGCATTGCCGATACGGCCGATGGTCCGCGCTATCTGATGGAACCGTCGCCATTGGCCAAGCTGATGCAACTGGCCGACATCGGCCCAAGCGATTCGGCACTCGATGTCGGCTGCGGCACCGGCTACGCGGCGGCGATCCTGTCGCGGCTGGCAAGGTCCGTGGTCGCGCTGGAAAGCGATCCGGCGCTGGCCGAGACTGCCACTTCGACGCTTGCGGCGCTGGGTTGCGGCAATGTCACCGTGGTCCAGGGACCGTTGCCGCAGGGGCATGCCGACAAGGCGCCTTACGACGTCATCCTGATCGGTGGCAGCGTCGGCGAGGTGCCGGCGGCGCTGTTCGACCAGCTTGCCGAAGGCGGCCGACTCGTCGCCGTGGAAGGGCAGGGCAATTCGGGCGTAGCCCGGCTTTTTTTTAAGACTGGGGGGGTTGTAACGGGAAGACGCGCATTTAATGCGGCAATTAAGCCACTACCGGGATTCGAACGCATTCCCGCCTTCGAATTCTGAGTGATTTTGCCTTGCAGCGAAGGCGCTGTCATGATCGCTTGCGTTTGAACAATCGTTGCTGATCTGCATAACCGGGCGTTTCTGGGGGCTTTCAGCGGGGGGAACGATAAAAAACGCGGCGCCGGCTGATCAGAAGGAGAAGCCAGCGTGGCGCAGTTCCCGTGCAAAACGAATGAGGGAATATAACGTGCCGTCTGTACGCAAGTTACTTTTTACCGCCGTCCTCGTTTCGGCGACCGCGCTGTCTCCACTGGCCGCCTCGGCCGAAACCATTCTCGGGGCCCTTTCAAAGGCCTATCAGAACAATTCCTCGCTCAATTCGACACGCGCCGGCGTCCGCGTCACCGACGAGGGCGTTGCCATCGCCAAGTCCGGCTGGCGCCCGACCATCACCGGTTCCGGAAGTATTGATTATTCCAGCAGCCATCTCAATGCGCGCGGCAATGCCCCCGGGTTGAACCGTAGCATCAGCCTGACGACGGGCAATTTTGGCGTTGAGATTGACCAGACGCTGTTCGACGGTTTTCAGACCAGGAACAATGTCGCGGCCGCCGAAGCGCGGGTCCGCGCTTCGTTCGAAAGCCTGCGCAACGCCGAAGAAAACACTCTTTTCAACGCGGCAAGTGCCTATATGGACGTTATCCGCGACCGCCAGGTCGCCGTGCTGACCGAACAGAATCTGCAATTCCTAACCGAACAGGCGCGTGCGGCGCGGTCGCGCTTCGACGTCGGCGAAGGTACGCGCACCGACGTCGCGCAAGCCGACGCCCAGCGTGCCTCCGCGGTGGCGCAGTTGAGCGCCGCCCGCGCGACGGCGCTGGCAAGTGCCGCGACCTATCGCCAGATCGTCGGCGACGAGCCGGGCAGGCTCAGGCCGGCTGCGCCGGTGTCGAAGCTGTTGCCGTCGAGCCTCGATGCGGCGATCGCGATCGCGTCGGCCGAGCATCCGGCCATTCTCGCCACCGCGCATCTGGTCGACGCGGCGGCGTTTTCGGTGAAGTCGGCGGAAGGCGCGCTGCTGCCGCAGCTCTCGGCGTCGGCGGGTGTTTCGAGCGCCTATCGCCACACGCAACCCCCCGACTTCGGCGCGGGTCAAGACGGGACGACCACTTCGGCCAGCATCGGCGCGACACTGACCGTGCCGATCTATTCCGGCGGCCGCACTTCGGCACTGGTTCGCCAATCAAAGGAATCACTTAGCCAGGCCCGTATCGAGGTCGATGTCAGCCGCGACACCGTGCGCCAGGCTGTGACCTCCGCATGGTCGCAATACACCGCCGCGCAGCAAAGCGTCACGGCCAACCGGCAGGTGGTCGCCGCGGCACAGCTTGCCCTGAACGGCGTCATCGAAGAGCGCAATGTCGGCCAGCGCACCACGCTCGACGTGCTCAACGCGCAGGCGACCCTCATCACCGCCAAGATCAATCTTGTCAGCGCCGAACGCGATGTGGTGGTGGCAAGCTATGCCATCCTCTCGGCGGTTGGCCATTTGTCGGCAGACCGGCTTGCGCTCAACGTGACGAAGTACAGGCCCGAAGAGCATTACAACGCCGTCAAGGACAAGTGGATCGGCCTGCGCACGCCGGACGGCCGCTGATCGCCAGGCCGTGTCTTCAGCCCGCGCTCGAACGACGCGCGGGCTTCAACTCCCGACCCTAATCTGTTGAAATCCGAGATGTCGCCAGATTGGGGATTCTCGCAAGGCGTTCCGTCGGTTACGCTGTTGCCATGATTCGAATCCGGCGTTTGCCGGACAGGAAATCTGAGAACGAGTCACAAGGGCGGCGGATGTGACGATGGCGACGGCGAGCAGCGTACAGCGCGAACCTTCCATGGAAGAGATACTGGCTTCCATCAGAAGGATCATCGAGGACAGCGATACCGGCCGCAAGCAGCCGGGCGAAGCGGACGAGCTGCGCCAGGATCTGCAACCGGCACCGGCAGCCGGACGCACGGCGGAGGCGGATACGTTCCGCTCCGAACTGCGCGGCGGACTGGAGATCGCCAAGCCGGCCACGCGGGCCGAGGCGCAGCCAACGGCCGCACCGGTTATTGAGCGCCTGGAAACGCCGCTGCGCCCCGGCCCGGTAAAAGCACCGGTGACGCTGGCTGAGGTGAACGCCGCTCCCGCACCGGCCGCAAAGCCGGATCGGCCTGCGATGGCCAAGGCTGCCGAGACGACCGACACCATCATTGCCGATTGGCGGCGCGAGATCGCTGCGGTCGGCGACGCGATGGCCAAGCCGGAGCGCGCCGAGCCACCCAGACCGGACGCCGAGCCGAAAGCCGAGGTTTTCGAGGAGGAGGCGAGTGCCGGACCTGCGTCGGAGCCTTCGGAAATTGGGCCGGAGCTTTCGGAGGGCGGCCCGCAACCTTCGGAACTCGGCCCGGAACCTTCGAAAATCGGATTGGCGCGTCCGGCGGCCAGCGAGCCGCCGCCCGCACGCCCGGCGATCCTTTCGGAGCATACGGGCCGGCAGGTTGCCGCCGCCTTCGGCGAGCTTTCCGACGCGTTTGCCAGCCGCAGCAAGAAGACCTTCGACGAGATGGCTGAAGAGATGCTGCGGCCCATGTTGCAGGACTGGCTGGACAACAACCTGCCGACGCTGGTCGAGCGGCTGGTGCGCGAGGAAATCGAGCGCGTCGCGCGCGGCGCACAGTAGCAGTTCGGAGGAGACGCCGCCGATAGGCGGCTCGACCGGCGAATTGTCGAAGTCGGCGCTGCCCCTCATCCGCCTGCCGGCACCTTCTCCCCGCATAGTGACGGGGAGAAGGGGCTGGCCGCAACCTCGGCATTCTTTCCGCAACGCGGGAGGTTGACGAAATCGTTCGCGAAGGTGTCTTTCGCCCCGTCACCATACGGGGAGAAATGCCCGGCAGGGCAATGAGGGGCGGTGCAAACCTGAAGCGATTGCCTTGCAACATTCAGTCCGCGAGTTGCACCGAACCATCCCGGCGCTATCTATTGGCCATGCCGCCCTTGCGGTTGACTTGGCAACAACCTTCCGATTTACACCGGACCACAAATTCCGGACAGCGCGGACCGTTTTCCCATGCTCGAAAAGACCTACGACGCCAAAGCCGTCGAGCCGAAGATTGCCAGGATCTGGGAAGAGGCCGACGCGTTTCGGGCCGGCGCCGGGGCCGAGGAGGGGGCTGAAGCCTTCACCATCGTCATCCCGCCGCCGAACGTCACCGGCTCGCTGCATATGGGCCACGCGCTTAACAACACGCTGCAGGACATTCTGGTGCGCTTCGAGCGCATGCGCGGCAAAAACGTGCTGTGGCAGCCGGGGATGGATCATGCCGGCATCGCCACGCAGATGGTGGTCGAGCGCCAGCTGATGGAAAAGCAGATCCACCGCCGCGACCTAACGCGCGATGAGTTCATCGACAAGGTGTGGGAGTGGAAGGCAGAATCCGGCGGCGCCATCCTCAACCAGCTGAAGCGGCTCGGGGCCTCGGCCGACTGGAGCCGGGAGCGCTTCACCATGGACGAGGGCCTGTCCAAGGCCGTGCTCGAAGTGTTCGTGACGCTCTACAAGGAAGGGCTGATCTACAAGGACAAGCGCCTTGTGAACTGGGACCCGAAGCTGTTGACCGCCATCTCGGATCTCGAGGTCGAGCAGCAGGAAGTCAACGGCAACCTCTGGCACTTCCGCTATCCGGTCGAAGGCATGACCTTCGATCCGGAAAATCCGAAGACCTTCATCACCGTTGCGACGACCCGCCCGGAGACGATGCTGGGCGATACGGCTGTCGCAGTCCACCCCGACGACGAGCGTTTCCGGCATCTTGTCGGCAAGAAACTCATCCTGCCGATCGTCGGCCGCAGGATCCCGGTGGTCGCGGACGAGTATTCCGATCCCGAAAAAGGCAGCGGTGCGGTCAAGATCACGCCGGCGCATGACTTCAACGATTTCGAGGTCGGCAAGCGCCACCGGCTGCCGGCGGTCAACATCCTCGCCGTCAATGCGGCGGTGAGCCTCAAGGACAATGAGGACTTTCTCGCCGGACTGGAAGGGACGCCGGAGCACCAGGCCGTATGGGACAGCCTCGACGGCCTGGACCGTTTCGACGCGCGCAAGAAGATCGTCGAGTTGATGGAGGCGGGCGGCTTTCTCGAGAAGGTCGAGCCGCATCGCCACACGGTGCCGCACGGCGACCGCGGCGGCGTGCCGATCGAGCCGTTTCTGACCGACCAATGGTATGTCAATGCGGCGGAACTGGCCAAGCCGGCGATCGCCTCGGTGCGCGAGAGCCGCACCAATTTCGTGCCCAAAAACTGGGAAAAGACCTATTTCGACTGGATGGAGAACATCCAGCCCTGGTGCATTTCCCGCCAGCTCTGGTGGGGCCACCAGATCCCTGCCTGGTATGGGCCGGACGGGCATGTCTTTGTCGAAAAGACCGAGGAAGAGGCCCTCGGTGCCGCCGTCGAATATTATCTGGCGCTGGAAGGGCCGTGGAAGGCCTGGGTCGAGGACAAGCTCGAGAATTTCCAGCCTGGCGAGATCCTGACCCGCGACGAGGACGTGCTCGATACATGGTTCTCGTCGGCGCTGTGGCCGTTCTCGACGCTTGGCTGGCCGGACCAGACGCCGGAACTGAAGACCTATTACCCGACCGACGTGCTGGTGACCGGTTTCGACATCATCTTCTTCTGGGTCGCCCGCATGATGATGATGGGCCTGCATTTCATGGATCAGGAGCCGTTTCATACCGTCTATGTCCATGCGCTGGTTCGCGACAAGAACGGGCAGAAGATGTCGAAGTCGAAAGGCAACGTCATCGATCCGCTCGAGCTCATCGACGAATACGGCGCCGATGCGCTGCGCTTCACCTTGACGGTGATGGCAGCGCAAGGGCGCGACGTTAAGCTCGATCCGGCCCGCATTGCAGGTTATCGCAATTTCGGCACCAAGCTGTGGAACGCGACGCGCTTCGCCGAGATGAACGAAGTGGCGCGCGACGACGATTTCTGGCTGCAGGACGCCAAGCTGGCGGTCAACCGCTGGATCCTGACGGAGCTGACGCGAGCCGCGCGGGACATAACCGACGGCATCACCTCATACCGCTTCAACGATGCGGCGGGTGCCGCCTACCGGTTCGTCTGGAACCAGTTCTGCGACTGGTACCTGGAACTGCTGAAGCCGGTGTTCATGGGCACCGACGAGACCGCTAAGGCCGAGAGCAGGGCATGCGTCGCCTTCGTGCTGGACGAGATCTATAAGCTGCTGCATCCGATGATGCCGTTCATGACCGAGGAACTGTGGGCCGAAACCGCCGGCGAGGGCAGGCAACGGCCATCGCTGCTTTGTCATGCGGCATGGCCGTCGCCCGATTTCGAGGATGAGGCGGCCGCCGCCGATATCAACTGGCTGGTCGATCTCGTCTCCGGTATCCGCTCGGTGCGTTCGGAGATGAACGTGCCGCCGGCGGCGATCGCACCGCTCGTGGTGATCGGCGCCAACGAAACGACACGCGAAAGGCTCGAGCGTCAGGGCTCGGCCATCAAGCGCCTGGCGCGGGTCGGCGACATCTCGCTCGCGGAGGCGCCACCCAGGGGATCCGCCCAGATCGTCGTCAACGAGGCGACCATCTGCCTGCCGCTCGGCAGCCTGATCGACCTTGCCGCCGAGGCAGCGCGCCTGCACAAGGAGCTTGCCAAGGTGACCGAGGAAATAGCGCGGCTCTACAAGAAGCTGTCCAACGAGAAATTCGTCGCCAATGCGCCGGAAGAGGTAGTGGAGGCCGAGCGTGAAAAACTCGCCGAATATCGCGAGGCGCAAGAGAAGCTTTCGGTCGCATTGGCGCGGGTGCGCGATGCGGGCTGATCAAACAAACTGGGCCGGCTGGCTGCAATAGATTCGCCGTTCACGAATCTGCTTTCCAGCTACGCTGCCTGCCACGAAAACAGGCATTCCGCAGCGTAAATCTTGAGGCAAACTGAATGTTTTTGCCCCATTGTTGCCATAATGTAACAATGGCCGGCTGGGCAGGCAAAATTCCCTGTTCCCTAGTGATTTAGGCGGTTTTCCCGAGTTTTCTCGTCGATTTGTATTGAGGCGGCCATTTTCCCGCCTCGGCAAGAAGGCCGACACCTTGTCGGAAATGCGTTCCGCCAACGTATACATGTACGCACGGCGAATTCGTTGTTGCGCCGTTAACCTGAATTGGTTCTAGCTTGATGCAAGGACATTTCGGGGAGGAGATTCATGTGTTGTTCGCGTCTAAAAGTGCTGCTGGGCGCGGGGGCTTTTTCGCTGGCTTTTGCCGGGACGGTGCAAGCCGGGGGCTTTGACCGGGGCGGCGTCAACATCGACCAGCTGTTCGACGCGGCGCCATATTCGTTCGATGCGGGCGTCACCTATGTTTCGCCACAGCGCAAACTGAAGAACGTGCAGCGTCTCGATGGCTCGGGTTTGTCGACATCGGCGGTGGACGTTGGTGGCGATTATGCGGTGCCGCATGTCGGTATCAAAGCCAACATCTTTGAGCCCGTAGACTGTCTTGCCACCTATACGAGACCGTATGGTGCGGACGCGAATTTCGGCCTGAACAACGCCTATTCGCCGACAGCGGTCAAATACGCCGTCGATACAGACGATTTCGGTCTCACCTGCTCCTATAGGGTGAACGTCGGCAAGGGCGCCATACGTTTCATCGGCGGTGTCTCCTACCAGCAGGTCGACGCGTTTCTTTCCCGTCAGACACTGCTCGCCTTCGGCAATACCGGTCTCGGCGTCTTCAAGCTATCCGACGAGGCATGGGGTTGGCGTGCGGGCGCAGCCTATGAGATCCCCGAGATCGCTCTGCGCGCCAGCCTGATGTACTCTTCGAGCTACAAATATGACGGGCTGTCGGGAACCGTCGACACGACCGGCTTCAGGGGTGCCTTTCCAGCGGATCTGATTCCCGGCTCTACCGGCGTGTACCCAGTCTCGGCGTCGGCTGAGATACCTCAAGCTCTGGAATTCAAGCTGCAGAGCGGCATAGCTCCTGGCTGGCTGGCCTTTGGTTCCGTCCGCTGGCAGGAGTGGAGCAAGCTTGGCGTCATTGCCATCAATGGCGTGCGCAGTCCGGTAACCGGTGCTCCCTCGCCCGTTTCATTCGATCTGCTTTATCGCGACGGCTGGACGGTCACCGGCGGTATCGGTCACAAGTTCACCGATCAATTGTCGGGCGTGGTTTCGCTGACCTGGGATCGCGGCACCTCGACGACCTCCGGCTATCAGTCGGATACCTGGGCCGTGGCCAGCGGCGTCTCCTATTCGCCGAACGATCAGGTCGAGGTCAGGCTCGGCGGCTCGATCGGTGTGCTGACGAGCGGGTCATCGACTTTCAGCGGTGTCGGCGACGAGGCAAATGCGGTCACCTACTCTTACGACAACGACCTGCTTCTCGCCGGTTCGGCTTCCGTCAAGATCAAGTTCTAACTACGGATTTTTAAACGACAAAACGGCCGGGCACTGCCCGGTCGGTTCGTTCGGCGCTCGTCCGGCATTCGGCGGCGCAACAATTGCCCCCAAGATGTTCGCTCCTGTAATTGTGACGTTTTGGCAACAGTTTCTGAACAACCCTCGCGCCACCCGGCCGCCCGGGAACATTGCCCATTTCCCGCCATAAACGCGGCGCACCTCGAATTTGTCTCGGGACACGCGCCAAAAGGCTAGGCGAAGAGGCAGGCCGCACCGCCCGCGGCAAGGACGAGTATGGACACCAGAGCGATCTCCAAGGCCAAGCTGCCGAGCCGCCACGTGACCGTTGGTCCCGAGCGGGCGCCGCATCGCTCCTACCTCTATGCTATGGGGCTGTCGGCGGCCGAGATCGCGCAGCCGCTGGTCGGTGTCGCCAGCTGCTGGAACGAAGCCGCACCCTGCAACATCTCGCTGATGCGCCAGGCGCAAGTGGTCAAGAAGGGCGTGGCGGCGGCCAACGGCACGCCACGCGAATTCTGCACCATCACCGTCACCGACGGCATCGCCATGGGCCATCAGGGCATGAAGTCGTCGCTGGTGTCGCGCGAGGTCATCGCCGACTCGGTCGAGCTCACCATGCGCGGCCATTGTTACGATGCGCTGGTCGGATTGGCCGGTTGCGACAAGTCGCTGCCCGGCATGATGATGGCTATGGTGCGCCTCAACGTACCGTCGATCTTCATCTATGGCGGCTCGATACTGCCCGGCAGCTACCGTGGCCGGCAGATCACCGTGCAGGACGTGTTCGAGGCGGTGGGCCAGCACTCGGTCGGCACCATCGGCGACGCCGAGCTGCTCGAGATCGAGCAAGCCGCATGTCCTTCGGCCGGCTCCTGCGGCGCCCAGTTCACCGCCAACACCATGGCCACCGTCGCTGAGGCCATCGGCCTGGCGCTGCCCTATTCCTGCGGCGCGCCTGCACCCTACGAGATGCGTGACCGCTTCAATTTCGCTTCCGGCGAAAAGATCATGGAGCTGATCGCAAGGAACATCCGCCCGCGCGACATCGTTACCATAGAAGCGTTGGAAAATGCCGCGACCGTGGTCTCGGCCACCGGCGGCTCGACCAACGCGGCGCTGCATCTGCCGGCGATCGCGCACGAGGCCGGGATAAAGTTCGATCTTTTCGACGTGGCCAGGATATTTGAGAAGACACCCTACATCGCCGACCTCAAGCCGGGCGGCAAATACGTCGCCAAGGACATGTTCGAGGCCGGCGGCATTCCGCTCCTGATGAAGACGCTGCTCGACCATGGGTACCTTCATGGCGATTGCCTGACGGTGACTGGCCGCACTTTGGCCGAAAATATGGAACATGTTTCCTGGAATGACAGCCAGGATGTGGTCCGTCCCGCCAACAGGCCGATTACCCAGACCGGCGGGGTCGTGGGCTTGAAGGGTAACCTTGCCCCAGAAGGCGCGATCGTGAAGGTCGCCGGCATGACGGAGCTGAAATTCTCGGGTCCGGCGCGCTGCTTCGATTCGGAAGAGGAATGTTTCGAAGCGGTTACGCATCGCAACTATAGGGAAGGCGAGATTCTCGTCATCCGCTACGAGGGTCCGCGCGGCGGCCCGGGCATGCGCGAAATGCTGTCGACGACGGCGGCTCTCTACGGCCAGGGCATGGGCGGCAAGGTGGCGCTCATCACCGACGGGCGTTTTTCGGGCGCAACGCGCGGTTTCTGCATCGGCCATGTCGGGCCGGAAGCGGCAGTGGGCGGCCCGATCGGGCTGCTTAGGGATGGCGACTTGATCTCGATCGATGCGGTGAACGGCACGATCGAGGTTGCATTGTCCAAAGCCGAACTGGCGTCGAGGGCAAAGGCATGGAAGGCGCGCACCACGGACTATCAGTCGGGCGCGATCTGGAAATACGCACAGACGGTCGGATCTGCCCGCGACGGCGCGGTCACCCATCCCGGCGGTGCCAAAGAAACACACTGCTATGCGGACATCTGAGTTGTTGAGGTCGTCTGTCGTTTCGGCACTGGTTGCGCTCGCCACGTTTGGCGCGACCTTGGGCGCCGTCGGCCAGGCCATGGCCTTCGACGACAAGGTGTTCGACGACAAGACCGGCGTGAAGCCGCAGTCGAGCCCGTGGGCGGTGTTCCAGTTCGGCTTTTCCGCCTACAAGAACGGCCATAAGGAGCAGGCCGCGGAAGCCTATAAATATGCCGCGGAGAACGGCCAGATCGGCGCCACCTGGAAGCTTGCGCGCATGTATGCCGAAGGCGATGGCGTGGCGCGAGACGACTACGCGGCGTTCAAGTTCTTCTCAGAGATCGTCGACCAGGATGTCGAGCCCGGTTCGCCCGAGGAAAGCTATGTTTCGGACGCACTGGTGGCGCTTGGCGACTATCTGAGGAAGGGCATTCCCGGCAGCCCCGTCGAGGAGAACGAGGTGGCGGCCCAGGAATATTACATGCGTGCCGCCGCCAACTACCGCAATCCGAACGCCCAGTTCGAGATGGGCCAGATGTTCCTCAAGGGTGAGGGCGGCGTCAAGGCCAGCGTCAAGCAGGCCGGACGCTGGTTCCAGCTGGCGGCCGAAAAGGGCCATGCGGGCGCGCAGGCGACGCTCGGCAATCTGCTCTTCCAAAGCGGCAAGATCGTGCGGGGGCTGGCGATGATGACCGCGGCGCTCGAACGGGCCTCACCTGCCGACCAGCCATGGATCCGCGGCATGCAGGAAGAAGCGTTTGCCGCCGCCGGCGAAGCCGACCGCCGCACCGCGATCTCGCTGGCCGACGACATCCTCACCAAGGGTGGCGGCGACCAGTAGGCCGGCAGAAATTCCGTTTTGAGATCAATTCTCGTTCGGTTCCGCCGGCATGCCGCTGGGCGCCGGCGTTGAGATCGGCGTGCCTTGCAAATGCGGGGCCGGCGTGTCCTCCGGGCATCCATCCCGCTGCTTTGTCCAGGACGTGTTGTTGAGCACCATCTCGCAACGGGCGAGGTAGCTTTGGCCGGCAGGCGTCAGACAGGCGACCCGGCCGATCTGGAATGATTTGCCGTTGGCAAGGCACTCTGCATCGGCAAAAGCCGGCGTCGCCACCGCCATCGCAAGCGCGCAGCCAATCGGGAAGAGTGCAAATCGAGTAGTCATGGGAACCCCAGCCACCATGATGATTTCGCATCAAGCGCGCGATTTGTGGCGATAAGAGGTCAACTTATCAATGTGCCGCCGGACGGCAGGTCCGGTCAGGCTGGCCGCAGCGCCAGATCGATCGCCACCGGCACGTGGTCGGAGGGTTTTTCCCAGGCGCGCACCTGCTTCTCGATCGAAGCCGAGGAAAACCAGTTGGCGGCTTCGGGCGACAGAAGCAAATGGTCGATGCGGATGCCGTTGTTCTTCTGCCAGGCGCCGGCCTGATAGTCCCAGAACGTAAAGACGTCCGCGGAGTCGGTGACGGCACGCACGGCTTCGGTGAAGCCAAGATTCTTCAGCCGCCGGAACGCCTGCCGCGTCGCGGGCTGGAACAGTGCATCGCTTAGCCAGTTTTCCGGATATTTCGCGTCGATTGGCTCGGGGATGACATTGTAGTCGCCGGCCAGGACCAGCGGCTCTTCCAGAGCAAGCCGCTCCTCGGCCCAGCGCTCAAGTCGCGCCATCCAGGAAAGCTTGTAGGAGAACTTCTTCTCGTCGTCGATCGGGTTGCCGTTCGGCAGATAGATCGAGGCAACGCGCAAGGCGCCCTTGTCGGTCGAGAACACGCCCTCGATGAAACGCGCCTGTTCGTCGGCATCGTCGCCCGGCAAGCCGCGATTGACCTCATCGAAACGCAGCTTCGACAGGATGGCGACGCCGTTGAAGCCTTTTTGGCCGTAAGTCTCGACATTGTAACCGAGCGCCTCGATCTCGGCGCGAGGAAACTGCTCGTCGACCGTCTTGATCTCCTGCAGGCAGGCGATGTCGGGCGCGCTTTCCGTCAGCCAGTGGGTCAAATTGCCGATGCGGGCGCGAACGCCGTTGATGTTCCAGGTGACGATTTTCATGGCGGCCTCGATAGGCTGGTGGTCCGGAGACTAGCGATCCGGTGGATGACGTTCGACAAGGCCGATCGTATTGCCTGCCGGGTCCTTTAGGAAGGCCATCCATTCGCTTTCCCCGGCTTGGCCGAACAGGCCTTCGGTGTCGCGATGAACGAGCGCCGGCGGCGCGGTGAAGGGGATGCCGGCGGCCTTTGCCGAAGCGTGGAATTCTTCGAGGCCCGATATATCGAGATAGACGGTGCCGGCCGGCAGGCCGTCGGTGAAAAGCAGGCGCACGTCACCGGCCAGGATGAAGGCGATGCCCGGCGGGTCGAAACGCGCGTGCAGGCTCATGCCGAGCACTTCGCGCCAGAACGCCAGCGTCGCATCGAGGTCGCGCCCGGCGGAAAGCGCGACCTGACGGACCGCGCCGATGATCGGCATGATCTAGATGGAGAAGCTGGTGCCGCAGCCGCAGGAGGCGACCGCATTGGGGTTTCTGATCTGGAACGACTGGCCCATCAGATCGTCGACGAAATCGATTACCGAGCCGCCCATGTAGACCAGCGACAGGTCGTCGATAAGTACGGTGGCGCCGTCCTTTTCGATGGCGACGTCGTCATCATTGCGCCTGTCGACCAGATCGAACTTGTAGGAAAAGCCGGAACAGCCGCCGCCCTCGACCGAAACGCGCAGCGCCGTCTTACCGGCTTCGCTCGCCACAATCTTGACGATCCGCCTGGCGGCGGCGTCGGTCATCTCGACTTTCATGGCGGTCTTGGCATCAGCGCCCATGGGCGTCACCTTGCATTCGGTTTCGTATGATAGGTATGAAGCGCGACGGGGCAAGTCAACTGCGGCATACGCTATGACCAACGAGTTGGGCGACATCGGATTCGGCTATCGGCCGCGCGCGGCCTATGCCAGCGACCCGGCAAAGTCGCGCGGGCGGTTGTTCGACGAGGTGGAAAGCCCGACGCGCACGCCGTTCCAGCGCGACCGCGACCGCATCATCCATTCGACGGCGTTCCGCCGGCTGAAGCACAAGACGCAAGTGTTCGTCGCGCACGAAGGCGACCATTACCGCACGAGGCTGACGCATTCGATCGAGGTCGCGCAAATTGCCCGCGCTCTGGCGCGGGCACTGCGCGGCGACGAGGACCTGGCCGAGGCGGTGGCCCTGGTGCACGACTTCGGCCACACGCCCTTCGGCCATACCGGCGAGGACGCGCTGAATGAGAAGATGGCCGCCTGGGGCGGATTCGACCACAATGCGCAGTCGCTACGTGTGGTGACGCGGCTGGAGCGGCGCTATGCCGAGTTCGATGGGCTGAACCTCACCTGGGAAACGCTGGAGGGGCTGGTCAAGCACAATGGCCCACTGACCGATGCCAAGGGCAAAGGGCTGAAGGGGCCGGTGCCGCAGGCAATCCGCGACTATTCCGAACTGCACGACCTCGAGCTGGACCGCTTCGCCGGTATCGAGGCGCAGTGCGCGGCGATTGCCGACGACATCGCCTACAACACCCACGACATCGACGACGGGCTGAGGGCAGGGCTGTTGACGCTCGATATGCTGGAGGGCGTTTCGCTGCCGGGGTCGATCCTCAAGGGCGTGCGTCAGCGCTATCCGGCGCTCGATGACGTACGCACCGGCCACGAGCTGATGCGCCGGCAGATCACCATCATGGTCGAGGACGTGATCGTCTCGACGACGGCCAATCTGGCGCGCATCAAGCCTGACAGCGCCGAAGCGGTAAGGGCGGCCGGCGAGACGATGGTGAGCTTCTCCGCCGAGACGGCCGTATGGGAAAAGGAGCTGAAGGCCTTTCTTTACAAGCATCTCTACCGGCACGCGGACGTCATGCGGGTGCGCGCCGAGGCCGACCAGATCGTCAGGGACCTGTTCGACGTCTATTTCGCCGATCCGCGCGCCATGCCGGATGGCTGGCGCGAAGGGCTCGACCGGGCAGAGGACCGCGTCAAGGCGCGCAGTGTTGCCGATTTCCTGGCCGGCATGACGGACACTTATGCGCTCAAGGAACACAGGCGTTTGTTTGACCATACGCCGGATTTGAGCTAGGGCGGGCTCGATTTTGCCGGCCAGCGAGCCGGCCCCCTGCAAAACCGTCAGAGCCACAGCAATGAACATCTTCGCCGATTTCAACGCGCGAATCATAAAGGCCGTCGAAGCGCTTGATTTGAAAGACAAGGATGGCGCGTCGCCGGACCTGTCGCGCATCGCTGTCGAGCCGCCGCGCGATGCCAGCCATGGCGACCTCGCGACCAACGCTGCCATGGTGTTGGCCAAGCCGACCGGCCAGAATCCGCGCGCGCTGGCAGAAAGGCTGGCTGAGGCGCTGCGCGCCGACGAGGATATCGCGGCCGCCGAGATCGCCGGCCCGGGCTTCGTCAATCTCAGGCTCAAGGACGGTTTCTGGCAGGCGCATCTGACGACGCTGCTCGGCGAAGGCCGCAATTACGGCCGCTCGACTGTCGGCGGCGGCAAGAAAACCAATGTCGAATATGTCTCGGCCAACCCGACCGGGCCGATGCATGTCGGCCATTGCCGGGGTGCCGTGGTCGGCGACGCGCTCGCCAATCTGATGGCCTTCGCCGGTTACGACGTGACCAAGGAATATGTCATCAACGATGCCGGTTCGCAGATCGACGTGCTCGGACGCTCGGTCATGCTGCGCTACCGCGAGGCGCTTGGCGATGAGATCGGCGACATTCCGGCCGGGCTTTATCCAGGCGACTATCTGATCCCCGTTGGTCAAGCGCTGGCCAGCGAATTCGGCCGCTCCCTGCTGCAGATGCCGGACGAGGAGGCGCTTGCCATCGTCAAGGACAGGACGATCGATGCGATGATGACGATGATCCGCGAGGATCTGGCGCTGCTCAACGTGCATCACGACGTCTTCTTCTCCGAGCGGACGCTGCATGCCAACAATGCGAAGAAGATCCGCTCGGCGATCAACGACCTGACGCTGAAGGGGCACATCTACAAGGGCAAGCTGCCGCCGCCCAAAGGCGAGAAGCCGGACGACTGGGAGGACCGCGAGCAGACGCTGTTCCGCTCGACCGCAGTCGGAGACGACATGGATCGGGCGCTGGTCAAGTCGGACGGCACCTTCACCTATTTCGCCGCCGATGTCGCTTACCTCAAGGACAAGGTCGATCGCGGTTTCGTCGATCTGATTTATGTGCTTGGCGCCGATCATGGCGGCTATGTGAAACGGCTGGAAGCGCTTGCCCGGGCGATTGCCGGCGACGAGATCAAGCTTACCGTGCTGCTTTGCCAGCTGGTGAGGCTGTTTCGCGCCGGCGAGCCGGTGCGCATGTCGAAGCGGTCGGGCGAGTTCGTGACCTTGCGCGAAGTGGTCGAGGAGGTCGGCCGCGACCCGATCCGCTTCATGATGCTCTATCGCAAGAACGACGCGCCGCTCGACTTCGACTTCGCCAAGGTGACCGAGCAGTCGAAGGATAATCCGGTATTCTACGTGCAGTATGCCTCGGCGCGCTGCCATTCGGTGTTCCGGCAGGCGAGCGAGCAATTGGGCGAGGCCATGTTCGACCGCAACCAGCTGGCCGCCGAAGTGGCTTTGCTGACCGACGAGGGTGAGATCGGCCTGATCAGGAAGCTCGCCGAATATCCTCGGCTGATCGAAGCCGCGGCCCTCGCGCTCGAGCCCCACCGGCTGGCATTTTACCTCTACGAACTCGCTTCCAGCTTCCACGGACACTGGAACCGCGGCACCGACAATCCCGACTTACGTTTTGTTAAGGTTAACGACCGACAATTGACGCATGCCAGACTAGGGCTGGTGCAGGCTGTTTCGGACGTTTTGACGTCCGGCCTGACGCTGATCGGAGCCAATGCGCCCACCGAAATGCGTTAGGTTTGAGTAAAAAACCTGTCACCTTTTGCCCACATTGCGCTGGTAAGGGCCAACCCTACGCGACGTCCATGGCGTCCGAATGAGTGCGAGTTCGGGAACAATAATGGCAGACAGAACCCAGCTGAGAGCAGCCGACCACAACGACATCGCCAGCGATGATCCGTTCGCGGAACTGACCAGGATCATGGGGTTCGACCCGCGCCAGCCGGTCAAACCGCAAACGCCGGCCCAGCCGAAAACCGCTGCCGCCGAACCGTCGGTGGACGAGGGCGATTTCGAGATCGATCTCGAGAAGGAGTTGATGGGCGAATTCGGCGCCGACGCCAATGATAATGCTTCCCCTGCCAAGCTTCGCGAGCCGACACCCGAACCGACCGCCGCCGACGAAATGGAGGACGCGCTTGCTGCCTCATTCGAACAGGATTTCGCGTTCGACGACAGTGCGGTGGATGATGTTGCTCCTGTTGCGGCCGCTCCTGTTGCCGCCGACGAAATTGCCTCCGGCCCCGAAAGGGCGTTCGCTCCCGCTGTCGAGCCGGAGTTCGATGAAGAGTTCGATAACGCCGTCGCCGGCTCGCTCGAAGACGTGTCGCCGTTCGAGGACGACCTTTCGAGTGACGACGAACTTGCCGCCTCGCTCGACCAGGATTTTCGGCTCGACGACGATGTGACCGGCGAGGACGAACCCAGGGCCGCGGCCGAGGCGATCGAGCCGGTCGACGAGCCCGCCTTGGACCCTGAGTTCGACGACGCCGTGGCAAGCTCGCTCGAAGACGAGCTGATGCTCGAAGAGCATGAGCCGATGGAGCAGGCGGTCGCCGTTGAAACGGCGGCGCAAGCGGCCGCGCCTGCGTTCGATGACGCATTCGACGACGCGGTTGCAAGCTCGCTCGAAGACGAGCCGATGTTCGACGAGCAGGAGCCGGCTGATAACGCCGCCCCGGCATCGCCGGTTGAGGCGGCCGATGAGAATTTTGCCGGCCATGCCGATGATGCCATGGCCGATGTCGACATGGACTTCGACGTTCGCGCGAACGAGCCTGCCGAAATCGAAGAACCAGAGTTTATCGAAGAGCTGTCGATCGAAGAGCCAGAGGCCGCCCGGCTTTCCGGCACGGCCGCTGAAGCGGCGCTCGACGACGATTTCGATCTGAGCTTCGACGATGCGCCTGCCGAGCACCCCGAACAGCCCGTAGCGCAGGTCGTTGCAGCCGAACCCGCGGCCCAGGCCGCCGCTGTCGTCCCAACGGCCCCAGTGGCCGAGGAACGCAGCCTGGAGGACGAACTGAACGCGCTGCTGGGTGCGATGAGCACACGGCCGGCACAAGCGGTCAACGAACCTCAGACAAGCCAGCAGTCTGCCCAGCAGACTGCCCAGAAGCCCGTGATGGCTGTTCAGCAGCCCATCGCGCCGGTAATTCAGAAGCAAGCAGTGGCTGCTGAACAGCCAATGGCGGCGGTCAAAGACGTCGCCAACGACCCGGTGCATGCTGTCGACGAGCTGGATTGGGAACTCGACGAGCACGAGCCCGCTGAGCCGCAGCAGTCCAGTGCCGCCGATGACGCCGATCTTGGCAGTGTCCTCCTCGATGAGCTTGAAGGCGAGGATTTCGGTGTTGAAGCCGCTGCCGGACCCACGGGTGATTTAGACAACAATGCGCTCGACGCCGACTTCGCCAGGAACATCGGTCTGGATCATGACTCGGCCGACAAGAGTGCGGCAGCTGCTGCCGAAGAAGACCCGCTCGATGCGCTGAACTGGCTGACGACACGCGCCACGCCGCCCGAGCCGGCCCGCTCGTGGAGCCGCGTGACGCCGGTCGCACAGCCTCAACCCGCTTTTGCAAGCCAGCCGGTGGCTTCGGCGCGTCCGGCGCCACCGCAGCCGGCTGCAACGCCGTCCTATCGGGCCGCACCGGTCGAAGAGAGGCCGTCCTATGAAGGCCAGGCATCGCGTGAAGATAGGTCATCCTATGAAGATCGGCCCGCCTACATGGAAGCTGCGCCAATTTCGCATCAACAGCCTTCCGCCTATGACGAGATGCCCGATGTCGAGACGGTCGACGTGCCCGAGCGCGTCGTGGCGCTGGCGGACGATCTCGACATTCCGGAGCTCAACTTCGACGATGACGAGCCGGTGGCGCCCGCCTACGACGATCTCGATGCCGATTTTGCCAGCCTTCTCACCGAAATGAATGCCACGGATATAGCGCCGGCCCCAGTGCGCAGTGCTGGCTATGACGATGAATACGATGCCGGCTTCGCGTCTGGCTACAAGCAAGATCGCGGCGAGACGCGCGCCTATGGCACCAAGCCTGCGGAAGCCCCTGTCAGCCCGGCAGCCGCTTCCTATGCGGATGCAGCGGACGGTTTCGATCTGGGATCGTTGCCCGGCGGCCAGCCGGTTTCGCAAGCCGACGATTTCACCTTCGATGAGCTCGACTACGATCCCGAACTGGACGAGGAGATGTCGGTTCCCGGCCTCGCCGAACGCGAGGCCGAAAGGCAGCCGCGCAGGCGCGGGCTGCTGATAGGTGCGGTGGTCGGCGCCGTTGCGATCGCCGGAGGCCTTGGCGCCTTTGCGTTGACCCTCGGCGGCAAGAGCGGCGGCGATGCGCCGGTCATCGTCAAAGCCGACAACAGGCCGATCAAGATCAAGCCGGAGAATCCAGGCGGCACTGTCGTGCCGAACCAGGACAACAAGGTTTATGACGCTGTGGCCAAGGGCGCCAAGCCCGCCGAGCCGGTTCAGCAGAAGCTGGTCACCAACACCGAAGAGCCTGTGGACCTGAAGGCCAACGAACCGGAGAGCCGCGTCGTCGATCTTTCGCCCAATGACCCCGATGCCGCAGACGATATCGACGCGCCCGGCACCGAGGCGTCCGATAGCAATGCGTCTGGCACCAACGCGCGTGACACCAGCGCGCCTGACACTAATGCGCTTGGCGCCAATGCGGCTGGCGATACCGTAGCCGCCGCACCGGCGCCCAAGTCCGAGGATCGCATCGCGCAGGTTCTGCAGGAGGCCGAGAAGGGTGCCGAGACCGTCGCCGTTGCGCCGCGCAAGGTACGGACCATGGTCGTGAAACCTGACGGCTCGCTGGTGGCGCGCGAGGATCCGGCGCCTGCCGCCCCGCAGATGGCTGCTGCCGAGCCGGCCGATCCGGCGCCGCAGCACGTGGCTCCGGCCGCCCAGGCGGACGCCGCCGCGCAGACCGGCACCGTGCCCCTGATCGACCAAATGACAAGCGACCCGAAAATTGGCGACCCGAAGATTGGCGACCAGCCGAGTGGCGATCAGGCGAGCGGCGATCAGGCCGAAACCTCCAAGCTGCAGCCGGCGCCCAAGCCCGAGACAAAGGCTGAAGCCCAGCCGTCAGCCAGCAAGCAGTCGGCCACCACCCCGGCCACGGTTCCGGTGGCGCCGCAGCGCCCGTCCGACCAGCCGGTCGACGTGGTCGGCGAGGTCAAGCCCGATCAGGTTGCTTCCATCGATCCGGCCGCTGCCGGCGCTGGTTCGTGGTCGATACAGATCGCTTCGCAGCCGACAGTCGAAAGCGCCCAGGCGACTTACCAGGATCTGCAGCGCCGCTACGGCGGCGTGCTTTCCGGCCGCACCGCCAACATCGTCAAGGCCGAGATTGCCGGCAAGGGCACCTTCTACCGCGTCCGCGTTCCGGCGCAGTCTCGCAACGAGGCGATCAAACTGTGCACCAGCTACAAGGCTGCCGGCGGCAATTGCTTCGTGTCCCACTAGCGGCACTAAAGCCCCTCGAAAAGCCGGCGCCCGCGCCGGCTTTTTTGCGTGAACGGAAACTTTGGAGGCAATTGCGGGCGATTCCCTTTGTCGTCGCGAAGCTCTAAACTGTTCCGCATGACCGAATCAAAATCCATGATCCTCGGCTGCGCCGGGAAATCACTGACCCGCGACGAGATCCGTTTCTATCGCAACGAATGCCCGTGGGGCTTCATCCTGTTTGCGCGCAATATCGGCGAGACCGAGCAGATCCGCGATCTGGTCGCCGCCATGCGCGACTGTGTCGGGCGTGCGGACGCGCCGGTATTCATCGACCAGGAGGGCGGCCGCGTGCAGCGCCTGCGGCCGCCGCTTGCGCCGAACTATCCGGCTGCCGGTGCACTCGGTGCCTTGTGGCGCGACGATCATGACGCCGGCACCCGTGCCGCATGGCTGATGGCGCGGCTGCATGCCTTCGACCTGCTGCGCTACGGCATCACGGCGGATTGCCTGCCGGTGCTCGATGTGCCGATCGAGGGCGCCAGCGACGTCATCGGCGCGCGCGCCTATGGCAAGGAGCCGCGCGCCGTCATCGAATTGGGTCGCGCCGCGGCGGAAGGCCTGATGGCGGGCGGCGTGCTGCCGGTGATGAAGCATATTCCCGGTCATGGAAGGGCCTTCGCCGATACGCATTTCGAACTGCCGACCGTCGACGCCTCGATCGGCGACCTGCAGCGGCATGATTTTGCGCCATTCAGGGAGCTCAACCATTTGCCGATGGCGATGACGGCGCATGTCATCTATAGCGCGATCGACCCGAAGAACCCGGCCACCACATCCGGCAAGGTCATCGAAAAGATCATCCGCGGCGAAATCGGCTTCGATGGTCTGTTGATGAGCGACGACACTTCGATGAAGGCACTTTCTGGGGATTTCCCGTCAAAGGCGGCCGCTATCCTTGCGGCGGGCTGCGATCTGGTCCTTCACTGCAACGGCGTGTTCGAGGAGATGGCCGGCATTGCATCGCGAACGACCGGGCTTGAGGGCAAGTCGTTTGAGCGCGCGGAGCGGGCGCTGACCTATATCAGGAACCGTGACGTTGTGGACGAGACCGAGATTCGGGCCGAATTTGCCAGTTATTTCGACGCGGTAGCCTAGCATCAAAGGAAGCGAAGTGGCGGAAGCATTGGACCTGAAGGCCGGCAAGGCCGCACCGATGGACCGCTTGTGGGCCGAGAACGACGATTCCCGGCTGACCGGCGATCCGGCGTTGGTCGTCGATGTGGCCGGTTTCGAAGGTCCGCTCGATCTTCTGCTGCATCTTGCCCGCAATCAGAAGGTCGACCTGTCGCGCATCTCGATCCTGGCGCTGGCCGAACAGTATCTGGCATTCGTCGAGAAGGTGAGGGCGCTGAGGCTGGAGCTTGCCGCCGACTATCTGGTGATGGCAGCGTGGCTGGCGTTTCTCAAGTCGAAGCTCCTGATCCCCAAGCAGCCCGGCGACGAAGGCGAAAGCGGCGAGGAACTGGCGGCGGTGCTGCAGTTCCGGCTGAAGCGGCTGGAGGCCATGCGCGACGCGGCGGCACGGCTGGTCAACCGCAACCGGCTCGGACGCGACGTGTTTGCACGTGGCATGCCGGAGATGGTGATCGTCGAGAAGCGCAATGCCTATTCGGCCTCGCTCTATGACCTGTTGACCGCCTATGCCCAGCAGCGCCAGAAGCAGGCGATCACCAATGTGACGATTGCCAGGCGCGGCGTGTGGTCGCTCAAGGATGCGCGCGACGTGCTGACCAGGCTGATCGGGTCGCTGCGCGACTGGACGGCGCTCGACAGTTTCCTGGTCGAATATCTGGCCGGCCCGGAAGAGCGGCGCACCGCGGTTGCCAGCTCGTTTGCGGCGACGCTGGAACTGGTGCGCGAAGGCAAGATGGAAATGCGGCAGGACCAAGTTTTCGCGCCGCTTTATCTGCGCGGCCGCGCCCAGGCCATCAAGATAGTCGAGGTGACATCATGAGCGAACGCGCCAACGCTTCGATCATTCCATTCAAGGTCGAGGACGACGCCGAGCAAGGCGCGGTCGCCGAGAACCCGGCACAAAATCAGGGGCAGAATTTGTCGCGGAATCCTGGCGGGCGGCTGCATATGGCGGAGGCCGTACGGATGGCCGAGGCGATCGTTTTCGCCAGCGCCGAGCCGGTCAGCGAAAAACAGCTCACTTCGCGGCTGCCCGACGGCATCAACATTGCCGCGGCAATGGCCGAACTGCAGCAGATCTATGCGCGGCGCGGCGTCAATCTGGTGCGCGTCGGCGATGCCTGGGCGTTTCGCACCGCCGGCGACCTCGCCTTCCTGATGAGCCGTGACACGGTGCAGCAGCGCAAACTGTCCCGCGCTGCCCTCGAAGTGCTGGCGATCATCGCCTACCACCAGCCGGTAACGCGCGCCGAGATCGAGGACATCCGCGGCGTCGAGACGTCAAAGGGGACGCTCGACACGCTGATGGAGACCGAATGGGTGAGGATGCGCGGCCGGCGCCGCACGCCCGGCCGTCCCGTCACCTATGGCACGACCGATATTTTCCTCGACCATTTCGCGCTGGAGGAGATACGCGATCTCCCCGGCATGGAGGAATTGAAGGGTGCGGGGCTGCTGTCCGGCCGTATGCCGTCGAATTTCTCGGTGCCGCTGCCGCCGGCCGACCCCGATGCGCTCACCGACGACGAGGATCCGCTGACCGATATCGACCTCGAGGAACTCGGTCTTTTGACGCCGCGCGTCACGGAAGATTGAGCCGAGCGCCATCTTAAAGCCACAGGCAGGATGGAACTGCGCCGATTGGTAGCGGGCCGCCGTGCCGAAAGTGCGTGACTTCGGCGACTCATTCATGAACTCTGTCGCAGTTCTGTTTGAATCCGAACCCGAAAGCGCATAGATCAGCGTCTGGGAAACCGTTCGAGAGAGATTTGCTATGGGTTCATTTTCGATTTGGCACTGGATGATCGTTCTGGTGATCGTGCTGCTGGTCTTCGGCCGCGGCAAGATCCCCGAGCTGATGGGCGACATGGCCAAGGGCATCAAGAGCTTCAAGAAGGGCATGGCGGACGACGAGACTGCCGACGACAAGCGCACCGTCGAACACCGTGCCGACGAAACCGTTTCGGTACCGAAGGAAAAGGCCAGCAAAGGCTGAGCCCAAACTTTAGTCGGAACGTATAGCCATGTTCGAAGTCGGCTGGACCGAGATGCTGGTGATCGCGATCGTCATGATCGTGGTCGTCGGGCCCAAGGATTTGCCCAACATGCTGCGCACCTTCGGTCGCACGACGGCGAAGCTGCGCGCCATGGCTTCCGATTTCCAGCGGCAGTTCAACGACGCGTTGAAGGAAGCCGAACTCGACGACGTCAAGAAGTCGGTCGATTCGCTGAGAAGTCTCAATCCGGCAGCCGAGATCAGGAAGCAGCTCAATCCATTCGAACAGGCCGCCGCCGACGTCCGTTCCGGCGTCGACGCCGTGATGAAACCCAAGCCGGCCGTCGATGCCGCCGCTTCGACGGAGCAGGCAGCCGAGCCGCTGAACAACGGCGCAACGACGATGCCGGGCGTCAGCCCGCCGGAGCCGACGCCGGCCACGCCGATCTTTCCGGCGATGACGGACGAGTCCGTCGTGGCGCCGGCCGTGCAGGCGCAAACGGCTGCGGCGGCAGTGCCGCAAAAAGCATCTGCGGCAAGGAAGAAGCCGGCGCCCGCGAAAGCCGCGGCCGCCGCGCCGGCCAAGCCGGCAAAGACCGCTGCGCCAAAGGCCGCCGCAAAAGCTGAGCCGAAACCGCAGTCGCCAGCAGCGAAGAAGCCGGCGTCAGCAGCGAAGAAGCCGGCCGCCAGGAAAACGGCGGGAGCCGCCAAGTGAGCGTTTCGGACAAGGAAAAGGACGAGATCGAAAAATCGTCGGCTCCGCTGATGGAGCACCTGATCGAGCTGCGCCGGCGCTTGATCTGGTCGATCGGCGGTTTTTTCGTCGCCTTCCTGGTCTGCTTCTTTTTCGCCAAGCGGCTGTTCAACCTTCTGGTCATTCCGTTCAAATGGGCCACGCAATGGGCCGGGCTCGACCCGCACAAGGTCGAGCTGATCTATACGGCGCCACAGGAATTCTTCTTTACCCAGGTCAAGCTCGCCATGTTCGGCGGCATGGTCATAGCCTTTCCGCTGATCGCCACGCAGATCTACAAATTCATCGCGCCCGGCCTCTACAAGAACGAACGCAATGCCTTCCTGCCGTTCCTGATCGCCTCGCCGATCCTGTTCCTGATGGGCGCGTCGCTGGTCTATTTCTTCTTCACGCCGATGGTGATGTGGTTCTTCCTCGCCATGCAGCAGACCGGCACCAATGACCAGGTGCAGATTTCGCTGCTGCCGAAAGTGTCCGAATATCTCAGTCTGATCATGACGCTGATCTTCTCCTTCGGCCTGGTGTTCCAGCTGCCGGTGGTGACAAGCCTGATGACGCGGGTCGGCATGCTGTCGTCCACGGCCCTTGCCGAGAAGCGCAAATGGGCCATCGTCATCGCCTTCGTCGTGGCGGCGGTGCTGACGCCGCCCGACCCGATGAGCCAGATCGGCCTCGCCATTCCGACGATCCTGCTCTACGAGGTCTCGATCTGGTCGGCCCGGCTGATCGAGCGCAGCAAGGAGCGCGACCGTGTGGCTCGCGAAAAACAGGACGCCACGGAAGAGGTGGCCGACAAGCCGGCGGACGCGTCATCGACGTAGGTTCGGTTGAAGCGGACAGCATCTTCTTCCTGCCGCTGCAACTTTGTTCTTGCTTTGTGCCGGCAGCTATGCTACTAATTTGGCTGTGGTGCCAATTGGCTCCAAAGACCCGCCCACTCAGGGCGGGTTTTTTGTTTCTTCCTTTTGAAGTTCCGGTGTTGCCGCCTGAGGTCGGCGGGACAGCGCCCCCCTCTGTCCTGCCGGACATCTCCCCCACTTGGGGGGAGATTGGCAACTTCGCCGATGGCTTGCTTTTTCAGCGCCGGAGATTGGCGAAAGCCGCAGTGACGGCCGATCTCCCCACCCGTGGGGGAGATGTCCGGCAGGACAGAGGGGGGCGCGAAGGAACTCTGCCTTGACGCCTTGCATCGATGCGGTTTACCCCCTCTGGCCTACTCAAGGACGAACAGACCATGCTTGACATCAAATGGATTCGCGACAACCCGAAGGCCCTTGTCGAAGCGCTCCAGAAGCGCTCTTGGTCGGCTGAGGATGCGCGGTCCACGGTCGACGACCTGATCGCCAGGGACGAGGCGCGGCGCGAGCATCTGACCGAGCTGCAGGCCAGGCAGGAACGCCGCAACGCCGCATCGAAGGAGATCGGCAATGCCATGCGTTCGGGCGATGCCGCCCTTGCCGAAAGGCTGAAGGCCGAGGTCGGCGAGATCAAGGCCTTCATCCAGAATGGCGAGGTGCTGGAACGCGAACTCGACAAGGCGCTGAACGATGCATTGGCGGTGCTGCCAAACGTGCCGCTCGACGACGTGCCGGTCGGCAAGGACGAGCACGACAATGTCGTCAAGCGCACCGTCGGCAAGGTGCTGACGCGGCCGAACTGGGTGAAGGAGCATTTCGAGATCGGCGAAGCGCTCGGCATGATGGATTTCGAGCGCGCGGCGAAACTGTCAGGCTCGCGCTTCACGGTGCTGAAGGGCGGACTGGCGCGGATGGAACGCGCGCTTGGCCAGTTCATGCTCGACCTTCACACCACCGAGCACGGTTATGAAGAGATCCAACCGCCGCTGATGGTGCGCGATCACGTTCTTTTTGGGACAGGCCAACTGCCGAAGTTCCAAGAGGATTTATTTTCAATATTGAATGAATATGAACGCCTGAGAATTTCGAGCAACGCGCTCTCAGGAATTAGCACCGCGTTTATTTTTGAAAATAAGTGGCTAGGCGAATTTAACACGAAATTCGATAAGTTGATGCGTGAGGCCCAAAGGAGCGGAGTTGATGTTCGCTGGACCTCAGAGTTGTTTCGTAATTTGTCAGCGCATTTCGTGGAGTCGAAAGAACGTTTTGAATCGTTTCGTGATCGCTTCCTCGAAATGGCAGAATTTGAACGCAGACAGTCATTACAGCAAACCGGACTCTGGCTCATACCCACGGCAGAGGTTCCTCTAACCAATCTCGTTCGCGAGGAGATCACGCCGCACGAAAAACTGCCGCTGCGCTATACGGCGCTGACGCCGTGCTTCCGCTCCGAGGCGGGCTCGGCCGGGCGCGACACGCGCGGCATGCTGCGCCAGCACCAGTTCTACAAGGTCGAACTGGTGTCGATCACCGACCAGGAGACTTCGGCTGCCGAGCATGAGCGCATGACCGAATGCGCCGAGGAGGTGCTGAAGCGGCTCGGCCTGCCGTTCCGCACCGTGACGCTGTGCACCGGCGACATGGGCTTTGGCGCGCGCAAGACCTACGACATCGAGGTCTGGCTGCCCGGCCAGAATGCCTATCGCGAGATATCGTCGTGCTCGGTATGCGGCGATTTCCAGGCGCGGCGCATGGACGCCCGCTACAAGGACAAGGACGGCAAGGGCAACCGCTTCGTCCACACGCTGAACGGTTCGGGCACCGCCGTCGGCCGCGCTCTCATTGCCGTCATCGAAAATTACCAGAACGAGGACGGCAGCGTAACCATTCCTGAAGCGCTTCGGCCTTACATGGGCGGTCTGGAAAAGATCGAATCGAAATAATGCGCATCCTTCTGACCAACGACGACGGCATCCATGCCGAGGGCCTTGCATCACTCGAACGCATCGCGCGCACGCTGTCGGACGACGTCTGGGTGGTGGCACCGGAACAGGATCAGTCCGGCTATGCGCATTCGCTCTCGATCTCGGAGCCGCTGCGGCTCAGGAAAATCGGCGAAAAGCACTTTGCGGTGCGCGGCACGCCGACCGACTGCGTCATCATGGGCGTGAAGAAAATCCTGCCCGAAGCGCCTGACCTGATCCTGTCCGGCGTCAATTCCGGCGCCAACATCGCCGACGACGTCACCTATTCGGGCACGGTCGCCGGCGCCATGGAAGGCGCGCTGCTCGGCGTGCGCTCAATCGCCATCAGCCAGGCCTATTCCTATGTCGGCGAGGACCGCGTCGTTCCCTACGAGACCGCGGAAGCGCTGGCGCCGGCGCTGCTCGAAAAGCTCGTCGCCATGCCGTTGCCGGACGGCGTGCTGCTCAACGTCAATTTTCCGAATTGCGAGCCGCAAGAGATCGCCGGAACTGTGGTTACTTCGCAGGGCAAGCTGGTCCACAGCCTGTGGGTCGACGAGCGGCGCGACGGGCGCGGCCTGCCATACTATTGGCTGCGCTTCGGCCGCGAGCCCGTCGAAGGCAAGCAAGGCACCGACCTCCATGCCTTGCGCAATCGGCTGGTGTCGGTGACGCCGCTGCAGCTCGATCTCACCGCACATGAAATCCGCGATCAACTGGCCAAGGCGCTCGCATGAACTCGAACCACGCTGCAACGGTCGACGAGCGCGAAGGTTTCGCTGCCTTCCTGCTTCGCCTGCGCGGCAGGGGCACGGTGCCGAAGGCGCTGATCGCCGCCTTTGAGGCGACGCCGCGGCGCGGCTTTCTATCTCCGCATTTTCACTCCATAGCCTGGTCGGACCGTATGCTGCCGATCGAATGCGGCGAGGCCATCGAAGGCGCCGACCTGCAGGCGGCGGTGATCGCGGCACTTGCCATCGAGCCGGGCAACCGGGTGCTCGAGATCGGCACCGGGTCCGGCTACACGGCGGCGGTGATGTCGCGGCTTGCCGCGCGGATCGTCACCATCGACCGTTACAAGACGCTGGCCGAACAGGCCCGGCAGCGCCTTGAAGCACTCGCCATCGGCAATGTCATCGTGCGTCAGGCGGACGGTTCCAGCGGGCTGGCCAACGAAGCGCCGTTCGACCGCATCGTTGCCTGGGCGGCCTTCGACAGCCTGCCGCGCTTTCTCCTCGATCAATTGTCGAGCGGCGGCATCGTCATTGCGCCGATCGGACCCGACGAGGGCGAGCAGGTGCTGGCCAAGCTTACCAAGGTCGGCAGCCGCTTCGAACGCGAGGATATCGGCCTGGTGCGCCTGCAGCCGATCCTGCACGGTGTCGCCGCAGTGATCTAGGCTGTGATATTCAGGTGAGGTCGGCCTGCAAATGGCGGCTTCCTCCGCTTCCGGTGCTCACGTACCCAAAAGTACGCTCCGCTCCGGTTCTCGGAACCCACCATTTTCGGCTCGGCCTGACCTGAATCTCGGCACACCCGGCGCCCGGATCCTCGAATATTTTAAGAAAATTTGCGCCTGATTCTACAGGTTTAACCGACCGGTAACATTAACGCGCTTTAATCACACTCAGTTGTACCGGGTCTGTGCGGGTTAGTGCGATGCAATTCAGTGTTTTGAAGGCAAACGGACGCAATCTGGCGCGTGGCTGCGCCGTCCTCATGATCGCAGGCGCTGCGACGGGGTGTAGTTCCCAGGTGGCGCGGTTCAACAGCGTCGACGACGTGTTCACCGCCTCGACCAACAACCAGCGCGCCATCATCGACAAGCAGGATGCTGCCCAGCCCTATCCGGGCGATGTTGCGGCCGCGCCGATCGACGGCAGCCACACCCAGTCGGTCAGCCGCTCAAGCCTCGAACCGGTCACGGCACAGCAGTTGCCACCGCCGGCTCCCGCGCTGGCGCCTGCCGCCCGTCCGGTGCGTACCGCTGCCGCGCCGGCCCTGGCGCCTGCCGCTCCTCGTGTCGACAGGACGGCAACCGGCACCGTCGCTCCGGCGGCAAGGCCGTTCAAGAACGCCGAGCCCGACGCGCCGCGCATGGCGACGGCCGCCGGCGCACCGCATGCAACCGAGATCGTCGTCAAGGACGGCGAGACCATTTCCGGCCTGTCACGGCGCTACGGCGTGCCGGCCGATGCCATCATGAAAGTCAACGGGCTGAGCGCGACCAAGGGGCTGAAGACCGGCCAGAAGCTCGTCATCCCGGCCTATGCGTATTCGAGCAACGGCGCCGCGCCAAAAGTCGCCGATGCCAAGCCCGCGAACGGCACCAGGCACGACCAGCCGGCCGACGCGCCGGAGAAGGTGGCCGTGCTGCCGCAGCAGCCGAAACTCAGGGAAGGCAAGTCTGCCGCGCAGGTGGACGCCTCGGCTGCCGCGAGCCAGCCGAAGGATGGAAAGACTGCGGCGAAGGTGGCTTCGGCGACGGCCAAACCGGCCGGTGCCGGCGGCACTTACACGGTTCAGCAAGGCGATACGCTGTCCGCCATTGCCAGAAAGACCGGCGTCGGCGTCGTTGCACTGAAGCAGGCGAACGGCATGCAGGATGGACTGCTCAAGATCGGCCAGACCCTGAAAGTGCCGGCAGGCGGAACCGCTGTCGTCGCCGGCGTGAAGCCGGCTAAGGTCGATCCGGTGACGACGGCTACCACCGAGCCGCCGGCCAAGGCTACGCCGACGCAGACGCTCGCCTCCTACACGCCGCCGAAGAAGGATGCGAAAGTCATCCAGCAGGCCGAGGACGACGATGCGGTGGCGCCGGACGCGACCGGCATCGGCAAGATGCGCTGGCCGGTGCGCGGCCGCGTGATCTCAAGCTTCGGCGGCGGCAAGGACGGCGTCGACATTGCCGTGCCCGAGGGGACGCCGGTCAAGGCGGCTGAAAACGGTGTCGTCATCTATGCCGGTGACGGCCTCAAGGAATTCGGCAACACGGTGCTGGTGCGGCACGAAAACGGTCTGGTCACCGTCTACGGCCACGCCAGCTCGATCGAGGTGCAGCGCGGCCAGAAGGTCAAGCGCGGCCAGGAAATCGCCCTGTCCGGCATGAGCGGCACCACCGACTCGCCGAAACTGCATTTCGAAGTGCGCAAGAACTCGGCGCCGGTCGATCCTTCGACTTATCTCGAATAGACGACGAAAAGCGATTTGCGGGCCACCTGACCTTCAGCCCGCCGAGGAAGTCCGCTCCGCAAGGTGCGGGCTTCTTCTGGCGTTAGTCCTTGAGCGGCTAATCCTTCAGCGGCTTGCCGAGCCTGCCAGCCAGGTCCTGGGTGAACTGCCAGGCGACGCGGCCCGAACGGCTGCCGCGCGTCGTCGCCCATTCCAGCGCCTCGGCGCGCAGCGTCTCGGGATCGATGGCGAGATCGTGATGGTGGACATAGCCGTCGATCATGTCGAGATATTCGTCCTGCGAACATTTGTGGAAGCCAAGCCACAGGCCGAAGCGGTCCGACAGCGAAACCTTCTCCTCGACCGCTTCGGACGGATTGATCGCCGTCGAGCGCTCATTGTCGATCATGTCGCGCGGCAACAAATGCCGCCGGTTCGAGGTGGCGTAAAAGATGACGTTGGCCGGACGGCCCTCGACGCCGCCTTCAAGTGCTGCCTTCAGCGATTTATAGGACGTGTCGTCATGGTCGAATGACAGGTCGTCGCAAAACAGGATGAAGCGGAAGGGCGCTGCCTTCAGCAGGCTCATCAGCTTCGGAAGCGTGTCGATGTCTTCGCGATGGATCTCGACGAGCTTGAGCGGCAGGTCGAGCTTGGTCGAAGCGTTGACCGCGGCGTGCACGGCCTTGACCAGCGACGATTTGCCCATGCCGCGCGCGCCCCACAACAGCACGTTGTTGGCGGCATAGCCGGAGGCGAAGCGCTCGGTATTGTCGACCAATATGTCGCGGACGCGGTCGACCCCGCGGATCAGGCCGATGTCGACGCGGTTGACCTTGAGCACCGGTTCCAGATAGCCGGGATCGGCCTGCCAAACGAAGCAATCGGCGTCGCCGAGGTCGGTTTGCGGCACTGGCGGCGGCGCGAGGCGGGCGATCGCCTCGATCAGACGGTCGAGCTTCTGGCTCAGGATATCGATGGTGCTGTCGGTCATCTCTCGTCTTTTTGTTTCGCATTCGGGACGGTGCGGCAGGCCAACCTACCTGATTTCAGCGGTTTCGAAACTCGGCCCAAGCATTTGTTCGGGCATCATCTTTTGCGAAAACCGAGCGTCGCTTTTCGGGATCACCCTCTAACACGGCTCACCAGGCCGGAAAAGCAGCCGATTTGCCCGGCCGCGCAGTTGCATTGGCAACGTTACCGACTATATTCCGGCCAAATTTGGCGGGGCCGTCAAATTCCCAGAACGGCTGTTTTTAAAATTCAGGAGTACCTCGATGTTCGTGACACCGGCATACGCCCAAGGCATCGGCGGGGACTCGTCCGCAATGTTTATCCAGATCGTGCCGTTTGCTCTGATTTTCGTGATCATGTATTTTCTGATCATCCGGCCGCAGCGCACGCAGCTGAAGAAGCGCGGCGAGATGCTGGCGGCGGTTCGCCGCGGCGACACCGTTGTCACCGGTGGCGGCTTGGTCGGCAAGGTAACCAAGGTGATCGACGATAACGAGCTCGAGATCGACCTTGGCGGCGGTACCAAGGTGACGGCGCTGCGCTCGACGATCGCCGACGTGCGCGTCAAGGGCGAGCCGGTGGCAAACCAGAACGCCAAGAAATAACCGAATTGTCGGCGGAACGATCCGCCAGTACGCCCTGACGGACGACGCCATATGCTTTATTTTTCGCGCTTCAAGATGATCCTGATCTGGCTGGCCGTGGCCGCCACAGTGGTCCTCGCTGCGCCCAACCTTTTTTCCGCCAGCACGCTGGCCAAGTTGCCCGACTGGGTGCCGAAGCGGCAGATGACGCTCGGCCTCGACCTGCAGGGCGGCTCGCACATCCTGCTCAGGATGGATCCGAACGATCTGATCAAGGATCGGCTGGAGACGACGCGCGACGAAATCAGGACGCTGCTGCGTGACGCTAAGATCGGCTATACCGGTCTTTCCGGAACGGGCCGCACGGTGCAGGTCCGCATCACCGATCCCGCACAGATCGACGCTGCCAAGACAGCCTTGAAACCATTGACCAATCCGGTGGCCGCAGGCCTGTTCAGCGGCGGCTCCATCCAGGAGATGACGCTGGATGATTCCGAGCCTGGCCTGCTCAAATTCTCCGTCACCGATGCGGGGATCAAATATCGCACCTCGACGGCGCTGACGCAGGCGATCCAGGTTGTCGAGCGTCGTGTCAACGAACTCGGCACCACCGAGCCGATCGTGCAGCGCCAAGGCGACGACCGTATCCTGGTGCAGGTGCCTGGTCTCCAAGACCCGCAGCGGCTGAAGGAAATTCTTGGCCAGACGGCAAAGCTGACCTTCCAGATGGTCGACCAATCGATGCCGGTGCAGGATGCGCTGAACGGCCGCCCGCCGCCGGGATCCTCGGTGCTGTATTCGCAGGACGATCCGCCGGTTCCGTACCTGATCGAGAACCGCGTCATCGTTTCCGGCGAAAACCTGGTCGATGCCCAGGCGACGTTCAATTCCCAGACCAACGAGCCGGTTGTTTCGTTCCGGTTCGACTCGAAAGGGGCGCAGCGGTTCGGCCAGGCGACGGCACAGAATGTTGGCAAGCTGTTTGCCATCATCCTCGACAATCAGGTGATTTCGGCGCCGCAGATCCGTGAACCGATCCCGGGCGGCACCGGACAGATATCGGGGAATTTCACCGCCGAGAGCGCCAACGATCTCGCCGTGCTGCTGCGCGCCGGCGCCTTGCCAGCGACGCTGACGGTAATCGAAGAGCGGACGGTGGGGCCGGGACTTGGCCAGGACTCCATCCATGCCGGCAAGGTCGCCGGCATCATCGGGTCGATCCTGGTGGTGGCATTCATGTTCGTCGCCTACGGCTTCCTCGGCTTCCTCGCCAACATCGCGCTGGCGGTGCATGTGGCGATGATCGTCGGGCTGCTGTCGCTGCTTGGAGCGACACTGACCCTTCCCGGTATCGCCGGTATCGTGCTGACCATCGGCATGGCGGTCGATTCGAACGTTCTCATCTATGAACGCATCCGCGAGGAGCGACGTGCCGGCCGCTCGGTCATTCAGGCGATCGATACCGGTTTCAGCAAGGCGCTGGCGACCATCGTCGATTCCAACGTGACCTCACTGATCGCGACCGTGGTGCTGTTCTGGCTCGGAACCGGGCCGGTGAAGGGCTTTGCCGTCACCTATGCCATCGGCATCCTGACCACGGTCTTCACCGCCTTCACCTTCACACGCCTGCTCGTGTCGATCTGGCTTCGCCGCGCCCGTCCGAAGGAGTTGCCGCGGGCGCCTGTGACGTTCATTCCACCAGGCACGAAAATTCCGTTCATGGGTATCCGCCGCTGGACGTTCACACTGTCCAGCGTGCTTTCGGTGCTGTCGGTCATCGGCTTCATGACCATCGACATAAATTACGGCATCGATTTCAAGGGCGGCTCACTGATCGAGGTGCAGTCCAAGGCCGGCAATGCCGATCTTGCCGACATCCGCGGCAGGCTGACGGAACTTAATATCGGCGAGGTGCAGGTTCAGCAGTTCGGCGAACCGAACGACGTGCTGATCCGCGTCGGCACGCAGGCGGGAGGCGAGAACGCTGAGCAGACCGTCATCGACAAGGTGCGCGGCGAGCTGCAGGATCAGTATGATTTCCGCCGCGTCGAAGTGGTGGGGCCGACGGTCTCGGGCGAGCTTGCCAAGCAAGGCACCATCGCCATGCTTATCGCGCTGCTCGGCATCCTGATCTATGTCTGGTTCCGCTTCGAATGGCAGTTCGCGGTCGGCGCCATCGTTGCGACCGTGCACGACGTGGTCATGACGATCGGCTTCTTCGTTATCACCGGCCTGGAATTCAACCAGTCGTCGCTGGCGGCGATCCTCACCATCATCGGTTATTCGCTCAACGACACCATCGTCGTCTATGACCGCGTTCGCGAGGATCTGAGAAAATACAAGCGAATGCCGCTGCCGCAACTGCTGAACAACGCCATCAACGAGACGCTGTCGAGGACGACGCTGACCTCGGTGACGACGATCCTGGCGCTGCTGGCACTGGTGCTGTTCGGCGGCGAGGTGATCCGCTCGTTCACCATGGCGATGCTGTTCGGCGTCGTGTTCGGCACTTATTCGTCGATCTTTATCGCCGCGCCACTGCTTATCCTGTTCAAGCTGCGGCCGCAGGCCACAGCGTCCGATGAGGAAAAGCCAGTGGGCGGCGGCAAAGCCATAGCCACCTGACGGCTTGCCTCAAAAGTGGCCAAGGGCATCGTCATCCGCGAGGCGCATTTCCCGGGCCGCGCACCGATCGAGGCTTACGGCAATGGCGGTTTCCGCTTTGCCGACATGTCGCATCGCGGCTCGCTGCTGTGCCTGCCTTCGGGCATCTATGGCTGGGAGCCGGCCGATCCGTTGGCGCTGACGGCAGCGGATTTCGCCAAGCTGTTCAACGAGGCCGCCAAGGTTGAGATCCTGTTGGTCGGCAGCGGCAAGGATCTGAGGCCATTGCCTGCCGCGCTGCGTACGGCGCTGAAAGAAGCGGGCATTTCCGCCGATCCGATGTCGACGGGGGCGGCGGTGCGGACCTATAATGTGCTGCTGGCGGAAGATCGCGCCGTGGCCGCAGCGCTCATCGCCGTCGACTGACGTGGCCGAAAACACCAAAGTCGTCATGGACACGGTGCGTGCCGCCGACCATGACCGCTATCTCAGTGTGCTCTATGCGCCCGAGAACAAGCGCGACGCGCTGTTTTCGCTCTATGCCTTCAATGCCGAAGTCGCCGGCATACGCGATCGCATCCACGAGGCGCTGCCGGGCGAGGTGCGGCTGCAATGGTGGCGAGACGTGATCGCCGCCGAAGAGGATCGGACTCAGATCGGCCATCCCGTGGCGGACGCGCTTAGGGCGGCGATTTCCGCCCACCGCCTGCCTAAGGCCGCCTTCGAGAACATGCTCGAAGCGCGCATCTTCGATCTCTATGACGATCCGATGCCGTCGCGCACCGATCTCGAAGGCTATTGCGGCGAGACTGCCGCAGCACTCATCCAGCTTGCGGCGATGGTGCTCGATCCGGTCCAAGCACCACGCTTTGCCGAACTTGCCGGCAGGGCAGGTTGTGCGCAAGCGATGACCGGTCTCCTGCTTCTGCTGCCGCTGCATCGCAAGCGGGGACAGTGCTTTGTCCCGGCCGATATTTTGGCTGCGGCGGGATCGTCGCCGCAAGAGTTCGTTACAGGTGACGGCGGGCCGGGCGCGGAACGCGCGGTCGCCGCGATGATCGCGCTGGCACGCGAGCATCTTTCCGCTTTCGAGCAGGGGGCATTCGCTCTGCCGGTTTCACTGCGCCCGGCCTTTCTGCCGCTGGCTCTGACGCGCGCCTATCTCGACAAGATGGACGGCTCCCGCCATTCACCGCTTGATGGCGCGGTGCGGCTTTCGGCCTTGCGCCGGCATTGGCTCTTGTTCCGGCGTGCGACCCAAGGCTGGCCGGCTGTGTGAAGGCTGATTGCTAATGAGGAAATCCGGCCTGCGGCGAGCATCGGCCCGGCTGAGTAGTTTCCATCATGATGGATCACTCGATCCGCCGTCGCGCATCAGCGTTTCATAATCGCGACCGCCATAGAAGATGGTTGACGATGCGGACGACATCATCGTCGACAACATAGGCGATGATAGCCGAGTGCTCGAACGGCACCGTTCGCAATCCTGGCGCAATGTCGCCGCGCGGCCGGCCGCCACGCAGTGGATTGCCGATGTTTTGACATCGATCTTCGATGCGCAGGACGAATTTCAATGCAACGTCAGGATTTCCACCAGCCTCAACAATATGCCGGAAAATATCGGCCAAATTATTTTTGGCGTCTTCGCGATATTCAACCTCAAGCCGCCGAATCATCGGCGCGGCTCGAATACTGCGCGACGAATTCCCTAAGACGGGCACGAACTTCTTCGCCTGAAAGGTTTGGCCTTGTGTCCTCGATCGAGGCCTTCACGCGCGCCCGGATCGAGGCCATGCGCTCGGCATGTTCTTCCTCTTCGCGCTGGAAGGCGCGAAGAGCCGCGCGGACGACCTCGCTCGCCGATCCGTAGGAGCCGTCCTCGACCTTTTCGCGGATCATTCGCGCCATGGCGGGTGTTACGGTGACGGACAGTTTCTCAGCGGATTCCATGGGATTTGGCTCGCGATACAAAGTAGGATATTATCCTACTTCTCCGCCGCGAAATCCGCAAAAACCGAGATCTATTCCGCAGCTTGCGCTGTTGCAGGCAGCCCCAGCCATTCGCGGCAGTCGGCGAGCGCGCGCGATGTCACCGCGTGCCGCTTGGCGACCGTCTTGTCCTTGCCGCGCAGCCGCTTGCCTTCGATCTTTGGCGCCTCCACGGGCGGGAACAGGCCGAAATTGACATTCATTGGCTGGAAAGAGCGCTTTCCCGGCTCGTCGTCAGAGACAATATGGCCACCGGTGATGTGGTTGAGCAGCGCGCCGAAAGCGGTGGTCAAGGGCGGCAGGGACGGCGCATGGCCAAGCCTTTCGGCGGCGGCGAAACGCCCGGCGAGCAGGCCGATGGCGGCACTCTCGACATAGCCTTCACAGCCGGTGATCTGGCCGGCAAAACGCAAGCCGGGCCGCGACTTCAACTGCAGCGAAGCGTCGAGCAGCGTCGGCGAATTGATGTAGGTGTTGCGGTGCAGGCCACCGAGGCGGGCGAATTCGGCGTGTTCCAGCCCGGGAATGGTGCGGAATATGCGCACCTGCTCGGCGTGCTTCAGCTTGGTCTGGAAGCCGACCATGTTATAGAGCGTGCCCAGCGCATTGTCCTGGCGAAGCTGAACGACGGCATACGCCTTTACAGACGGATTATGCGCGTTGGTCAGTCCCATCGGCTTCATCGGCCCGTAGCGCAATGTCTCGACGCCGCGCTCGGCCATCACCTCGATCGGCAGGCAGCCGTCGAAATAGGGCGTGCCTTCCCACTGCTTGAATTCGGTTTTCTGGCCGTCGACCAGCGCCTGCACGAAGGCAAGGTACTGCTCCTTGTCCATCGGGCAGTTGATGTAATCCTTGCCGGTGCCGCCGGGGCCGACCTTGTCGTAGCGCGACTGGAACCAGCAGATGTCCATGTCGATCGTGTCGAAATGGACGATCGGCGCGATGGCGTCAAAGAAGGCGAGCGCGTCGGCGCCGGTTGCTTCCGCGATCGACTGGGCGAGCGACGGCGCTGTCAACGGTCCGGTGGCAACGATCGCCTGGTCCCACTCCGCCGGCGGCAGGCCGGGCACTTCCTCACGCTGGATGGTGATGAGCGGATGGGTTTCGAGCGTTCTGGTCACCGCTTCGGAAAACCCGTCGCGGTCAACGGCAAGCGCACCGCCGGCCGGCACCTGGTGCGCATCGCCGGCGCTCATGATCAGTGAACCGGCGAGCCGCATTTCGGCGTGCAGCAGGCCGACGGCATTGGTTTGTGCATCGTCGGAGCGGAAGGAATTGGAACAGACGAGCTCGGCCAGCCCGTCGGTCTTGTGCGCGTCGGTACCGCGGACGGGACGCATTTCATGCAGGACAACGGGAACGCCGGCTTCGGCCGCCTGCCAGGCGGCTTCGGAGCCGGCAAGTCCGCCGCCGATAACGTGAATGGGGTTCTTGTCCATGAGCGCCGAAATAGTCGCTTGGCGCAAGGATTGCAATTGCCACGCGGGAGAATGGCTGACGGGGGAAGCCGCCCCAAAACAACAACACCCGCCGGGGGAGGAGGTCCGGCGGGTGTCGTTTTGTTGGTCGATCCTCGGGAGGAGGTGAAGATCGACCGTATTCGTCATCGCCGGGGAGGAGGTCGGCTTTGACGAAATTCTTTTCGCCGTGTGAAAGGGCGCGAAACCCTTTTAGAAACAACCTGGAAACAGCGCCCGCCGGGGGAGGAGGTCCGGCGGGCGCCGTTTTTGTGGTCAACCCTCGGGAGGAGGTGAAGGCTGACCGTATCCGTCAGGGTCGGGGAGGAGGTCGACCCTGGCGAAATTCTTGTGGTTAGATCGCCTTGCGAGCGATCATCTTGATTTCGTCGCGGACGATGCCGAGATCGTTGAGCTGGCGGTTCGACAGGCGACCCAGCTCGGTAACCGTCTCGCGGTAGACGCGCCAGTTACGGTAGTTGCGGATCAGGTTCATTGTCGTTCTCTTTTCAAAACTGGTTCGGACCATTTGCGGCCCGAAGGATTAGACCGACTTGCGGGCGACGTAGTGAATGTCGCTGCGGCTGATGCCGAGATCGGTCAGTTCACGGGTGCTCAGGCGGCTCAGCTCGGACACGGTGTCCCTATAGCGGCGCCAGTTGCGATAGTTGCGGATCAGGTTCATGGTAGTCTCGTTTCGTCTTTCTTTCGGATCATTCCGTCTTTGTCTGCACCGTGAAAATAGGTGGGGTCATATCGATTTAAAAGCGCTATTGGTGCATGGCAGCAATGCAATTTGTGCAATGCAACATTAACGCGCGTCCGGTTTTCCGCCCAGATCGGAAAATGCCGTTAGGTCAAACGCTTGGCTGGACAAGCTAAAAGGACCAAGGAGAGGGGGAGGGGCATGGCGAGCTATTCGTCACGGGTCAGGTCGGATATCGCACGATGGCAACAGGCCGGCCTGATCGACGCGCCGACAGCCGTTGCGCTGACGCGAGACGTCGAGGCAAACGAACGCAAATCGCTGAGTTTCGGCTCGATCCTGGCGATGATGGCGGCGCTGCTGTTCGGCGCCGCTACCCTGATCTTCATCGCCGCCAACTGGGAAGTCATCCCGCGGTTGGTGCGGGTCGCGGCACTTTTTGCCGTTATCCTTGCCGGCTATGTCGGCGGGGCGGTGCTGAAGATGCGCGACCATGCGGCGATCGGCGAGGCGCTGTGGATCGTCGCGGCAGCAGCGTTCGGCGGATCGATCGCGCTGATCGGCCAGATGTATCATTTGTCGGGCGACGAGGCCTCGGCCTTGATCACCTGGGGCGCCGGCACGGCGCTGGCGGCGGTGGCGCTGCGCTCAAACCCGCTGACCGTCGCTGCCGTCGGCATCGCCGATGCCTGGCTGTTCCTGAGAGGGTTCGACTACTTCCGGCGCACGGAATTTCCGCATCTCTTCGTGGTCATGGCGCTAATTGTGTTCGCCGTTTCGTTCTGGACGCGCAGCCAGGCGGCGCGCCACCTGATCATCCTGTCGGTCCTTTTCTACCTCGTGCTGTTGGCCATGGAATACGACACGCTGCAAGTCGCCATCCCGCTCGTTGCCGCGTCGGTGCTGCTTTTTACCGCTGCGATCTTTGCTGCCGGGCCGGTCGAGAGGGTTTTGCAACTCGGCGGCAGGTTACCCTTGCACGCGCTGATCGGCTTTCTCACCGGCCTGGCGATGATTCAATTCGAACTGGCGGATGAAAGCAGCTACAATGGCGGCTTCGCCATTGCCTCGGCTGTTGCGCTGGCCGGCATCGTCGCGGCGATCGTGCTGGGCGGCCGCGAGAGCCGGGGACTGCGCTGGGTTGCCTATGCGGGCTTCGCCTTCGAACTCGCCATCATTTATGTGGTGATGCTGCAATCAATGCTGGACACGGCAGGCTTCTTGCTTGCGGCGGCGGTGCTTCTCGCCGTTCTTGCTTTCATTCTCATCCGCATAGAAAAGCGCATGAACGCCTCGAACATGACAGGAGCGGCGGCATGATGACCGGCAAAAGACTGATCATCTCGGCGCTGGTCCTGGCGCTCGTCCAGATCGGCTTTCTGAGCTGGATCATCGCCGGACGCGCGGCGATCCTGCGCGATGGCAAGCAGGTCCTGCTCAGGGTCGAGCCGATCGATCCGCGCGATCTCTTGCGCGGTGACTACATTCTGCTCGGCTACGATATTTCGCGCATACCGGTGAAACTGATCGGCAACATTCCGGCCGGCAAGCTTTCCAGCGAGGAAACGTCGATCGTGGTCAGGCTGAAGCAGGGCGCTGATGGCTATTGGGGGCCGACCGCGGCTTGGTTCGGGCAAGCGCCGGCGCCGGCAGCATCCGGCGAAGCCGATATCGTCGGCACGTCTCCGAGGGCTGGGATATCAGCCAGGGAGCAACGACGATCGCGCCGGAGTATGGCATCGAGCGCTTCTATCTGCCGGAAGGCGAGGGGATAGCGATCCAGAACGACATGCGGGTGCGGCCGTTCGGCATCCGCGTGGCGATCGCCGCCAACGGCACGGCGCAGATCAAGGCGCTGGTGGACGGCGACAAGACACTGTTCGAGGAGCCGCTTTATTAGATCGCGCTACTGCCTTGGCAATGACCCTCCTTCGCCAGGGCTTCGGAGGAGCTTCGAGTGGCCTGCCACCCGAAGCTCGAAGAGCGAAGGGATGGTGCGGATGAAGGGACTCGAACCCCCACGCCTTTCGGCACTGGAACCTAAATCCAGGGCGTCTACCAATTCCGCCACATCCGCATTGCCCGGCCAATCCCATGTAGCCATCATTCTGTCAATGTCAGAGCTCACATCGGTATCCTTGGCCGGAATGCAAAGATGGTTGAAAATCAGCGTCGCCTGTGACAAAAGGCGTGTCGAATGTGACGGGACGCGACGATCCGCTTCTGCAGAATGTGATAAGAAGTAGGAAAAACAAAGACTTATTCACATTTTGGAGCGTATTTCTGGAGGATTTGTGCCGCCTTGAGCGGACAGATCGCCAAGTCCCGCACCAAAAGCCATTCCCGGCAAGATCATACCGGCAGGCTGTAAGCGGCAGGGGCCGTTTGACGGCCTCATTGGTGGAAACAAAGGTTTTATGATGCAGGTCACCGAAACGCTCAACTCCGGTCTCAAGCGCGAGATCAAGATCACCGTGCCGGCTGGTGACATGGAAGCCAAGCTGATGGCGCGGCTCTCCGATGCCAGGAACAAGGTCCGCATCAACGGCTTCCGCCCCGGCAAGGTGCCGGTGCAGCATCTGCGCAAGGTCTACGGCAAATCGTTCATGGCCGAAGTGGTCAACGAGATCCTCAATGACTCGACCCGTTCGATCATCACTGGGCGCGGCGAAAAGGCTGCCATGCAGCCCGAAGTGATCATGACCGAGGACGAGAAGGAAGCCGAGAAGATCCTGGCAGGCGGTGCCGACTTCGAGTTCCGCCTGAACTATGAGGTCATTCCGCCGATCGAGATCAAGGATTTCTCCGACATCAAGGTGACGCGCCAGGTGTTCGACGTGCCGGATGAAGAGATCGACGAGCAGGTCAAGCGTGTCGCTGAATCTGCCCGCACTTACGAGCCGAAGACCGGCAAGGCCGCCGAGGGCGACCGCGTGACCATCGATTATGTCGGCAAGATCGACGGCGAAGCCTTCGGCGGCGGCGCCGGCACCGATCAGCCGCTGGTGCTCGGCTCGAAGGAATTCATCCCCGGCTTCGAGGACCAGCTGGTCGGCAGCAAGGCCGGCGACGAGAAGCAGGTCACGGTTACCTTCCCGGAAAACTACCAGGCGGCGCATCTGGCCGGCAAGGAAGCCACTTTCGACGTGACCGTCAAGGAAGTGTCGAAGCCCGGCGCACTCGAGATCAACGACGAGATGGCCAAAAATCTCGGCCTTGAATCGCTGGAGCGCCTGCGCGAGGTGGTGCGCGGTCAGATCGAGAACCAGTTCGGCTCGATAACGCGCCAGAAGGTCAAGCGGCAGTTGCTCGACCAGCTTGACGCCGCCTACTCGTTCGAGGCGCCGTCCAAGCTCGTCGAGGCCGAATTCAACAACATCTGGAATCAGGTCAATCGCGATCTCGAAGCTGCCGGGCGCACCTTTGCCGACGAAGAGACGACGGAAGAAGAAGCGCGTGCTGAATATATGCGGCTTGCCGAGCGTCGCGTGCGTCTCGGCCTGGTTCTCGCCGAAATCGGCGAGAAGGCCGGCGTCACGGTGACGGACGAGGAACTGCAGCGCGGCCTGTTCGAGCAGGTACGCCGCTACCCGGCCAACCAGCAGCAGGAAGCCTTCGAATTCTATCGCAACAATCCCGAAGCGCTGAACACGTTGCGCGCGCCGATGTTCGAAGAGAAGGTGGTCGACCATCTGCTCGGCCAGATTTCGGTCACCGATGTCAAGGTCAGCAAGGAAGAGCTGCTGGCCGACGACGAGGATACGGAGACAACCAAGGCCAAGCCGGCGAAGAAGGCGGCTGCGAAAAAAGCGGACGCAAAGAAGGCCGACGACGACGCCGAAGAGCCGAAGAAAAAGGCCGCGCCGAAGAAGAAGGCCGCCAAGGACGCTGAATAACGTTCCTGCTGAATTCCGAAAGGCCGCCTTCTCGAGGCGGCCTTTTTCGTTGTGGCGCAGACGAAACGGATTTCACGTATCTGGCGGTCGAGGTAGCGATACGAAGCTTTGATGATTATCTGCGCTGGGTTGCGAAATCGCAGCGGTTGTTGGAGGCATCGTTGAGACAGTTCTTCGGTATCGGAAGCGTGGCGGCGGCGGCGTTCCTGCTTGCGTCGGTCTTCGGCATTGCCCAGGCTGATACGGTTCTCGACAACTGGCGGTTCGACAAGAGCAGCGATGGCCTTGTCACCGCTTCGCTTTACGCGACCAACAAGCTCATCACCGGCGGCGGCGCGTTGAGCTACAGCCCGGTGTTGACGATCGCCTGCCGGACCGCCGGCGAACCGCGTTGGAGCGAATGGCTGCAGCTGAGCGACACCGTTTCCGCCAGCCGAACCATCGCCATGTCGGTGACTGTCGACCAATCCGCCAAGCTCAACGAAAGCTGGTCGGTCGGGCCGCACAGCAGGATGCTGGTCCGCGACGGTGCCGATGGCATCAGGCGACTGATTTCCGCGGACCGGTTGCTGCTGTCCTGGCGGTTTGGGCTGCTGTCGGGGCGCGGCAAAGCCGAGTTTGACCTCGCCGGAGTTGAAGAGGCGGTCGGCCGGATCGCCACCACCTGCAACACCAAATTGCCTTGAGCGGATTGTCCGCATTAATCCATTGCATGATCGAACTCTACCTGCCGGCCCGGTTCCGTGGTATGTAGGTGCCGCAACTCCAGGCAGTGGATATCCGTTCTGCCATTCAAGAGCGCATGCCAGCGGACTAAATGTCGGCCTGCGCAGGTCAGCCAGGGCAAATTGGCGATCAGGGAGGAAATGCCATGCGTGCCATTGTATTTTTTATCGTCATGTCCGTCGCGACCGTCGTTGCCGGCCCCTCGCGGGCACAGGATGCCGCGGCGGGTGAGAAGGTGTTTGCCAAATGCAAGGTCTGCCACGTCGCAGACAAGGACCAGAACAAGGTCGGTCCGTCGTTGAACGGCGTCATCGGCCGAACGGCCGGGACGCATCCGGGGTTCAGCTATTCCAAGGCGATGACCGAGGCCGGCAAGTCGGGCGTCAAATGGGACGAAGCCACACTGACGACTTACCTTCGCGATCCCAAGGCGATGGTCAAAGGAACGAAGATGGCGTTTGTCGGCCTCAAGAAAGACGAGGACATCGCCAATGTCATTGCCTACCTGAAGCAATTCTCCAAATAACGCGGCTCTTCCGCCGGATCTTGGTATCGCAAACAGGTCGAGGCATAGCCTCGGCCGCAATCTGCCGGCAGTGTCGGTGGGGAGGGCGGCTCGTTGCAAAAAAGACATTGGCCGGCTAGGCTGCCGTTCCCATCGGTGGTCGTCTGAATGTCGACTGAAGAAAGCCGTCTCAAGGATACCGGCATCCGCCTCTCGGAGGCGACGGCGGGTGATTTCATTGCGCTCTTGAAACCACGGGTCATGGCCCTTGCCGTGTTTACTGCCTTCGTCGGCCTGATGATGGCGCCCGGCGTGATGAATCCAGTTATCGCCGTAATCGCCATCGGCGCAATCGCGGTTGGAGCGGGAGCCGCCGGCGCGCTCAATATGTGGTACGACGCAGACATAGACGCCTTGATGTCTCGCACGTCCAAGCGACCAATTCCGTCCGGTCGCGTCACGCCTGGCGAAGCTCTCGGCTTCGGTCTGGTGCTTTCCGCACTGTCGGTCATGACGCTCGGCGTGCTGGTTGGGTGGCTCGCCGCATCGTTGTTGGCGTTCACCATCTTTTTCTATGTCGTTATCTACACAATGTGGCTGAAGCGCTCGACGCCACAGAATATCGTCATAGGCGGCGCGGCAGGCGCCCTTCCTCCGGTAATCGGGTGGGCGGCCGCAACAGGCGCAATCGGCATTGAAAGTCTCATTCTGTTTCTGATTATTTTCCTCTGGACGCCGCCTCATTTCTGGGCGCTGGCCCTTTTCAAGGTCGGCGACTATGCCGCGGCTGGCATCCCGATGATGCCGAATGTGGCCGGCCAGCACTCGACCAGAAAACAAATCTTCGCCTATTCGCTGCTTTTGGCGCCAATCGGCGTGCTCCCTTGGGGCTTCGGCTTCGCGAGCGGATATTACGGCACTGCTTCAGCCGCGTTGGGTGCAGGTTTCATTTGGCAGGCCTGGAAGGTTCTCGTCGCCGACAAGGAGATGAAGCCGGCAAAGGCGCTGTTTGCGTATTCGATTGTCTATCTTTTCGCAATATTTGCGGCGTTGCTTGCCGACACCATTGTAATGCGAGTGATCGCTTCAGCCGGCTATTGACCCCGGCTCAAAACATCACGTTGGCAGAGCACAAAATCCCAGCAACAGCAGAATAACGACGCCAAGGCCGAGTATGAGAACTGTCCTTCCGTCCATGACCTTCACCTTCGACTAGAAGAGCATATCGAAGAACCACGTCCGTAGCTAGTCGGGCTACCCGGGACCTCCTACTCCCGGGCCTTCCTACAAAGCGCGACAAGTCCCCCGCATGAGAGTATATTGATCATGGTGCAGGTCGCGGTTTGCGTGGGCCAAGCATGCAGAACGGCAGCACCGTAAAACGCGACCTTACCGGACCTGGTCTGGAGGAATGGTCATGGCAAGCTTTCACGTGATAGCAGGCGCCAGCGAGACGCTGGAACACACCAGAATTCGAAAAATCGGTGTCTCCGATCTTTTTGATGCGCTCAGGCGTGGCGTCGATGATTTCATGGTCAAGCCGTCGCACATCGTATTTCTCTGCCTGATCTATCCGATTGCCGGAGTCGTGCTTGCTGTCTGGACATCAGGCAACAACACGCTGCCGTTGCTGTTTCCGCTTGTGTCCGGCTTTGCGCTGATTGGTCCGTTCGCGGCGATCGGCCTGTATGAGATCAGCCGGCGGCGGGAAGCCGGGCTCGACGCCTCGTGGAGACACGCCTTTGAGGTCAGGAGTTCTCCAGCGCTGCCGGCTATTGCAGCGGTCGGCGTCATGCTGCTTGCGATCTTCATCGCCTGGCTTTTGACGGCCCAGATATTTTACCAGACCCTGTTCGGCCCGGCGCCGCCGCAATCGCTGTCCAGCTTCATCAGTGAAATATTCGCCACGGGACGCGGCTGGACGCTCATCATCCTGGGTCACGCCATCGGCTTCGTGTTCGCCGCGGTTGTGTTGTGCACCACGGTCGTCGCATTCCCGTTGTTGCTCGACCGCGATGTCGGCGCCTACGAAGCCATCCACACCTCGGTGCGCGTTGTGCTGGCCAACCCGATCGTGATGGCGGTGTGGGGCCTTATTGTCGCCGTCGCCCTGATCATCGGATCGCTGCCAGTGTTCGCCGGGTTGGCAGTCGTGCTGCCGATCCTTGGTCATGCCACCTGGCATGTTTACCGGAAAGTTGTGGAATCGCCGCCGGCCACCAGACCGTGAGCTGAAAAAATGCACTCTGTCCGCACCAGCGAAAGTGCCGATGCGGGCAGGGTGAGGCAGAGCTTTCAATAGGCGGGGTGGCTGAAACGGGCCTGGCGCGCGTCCTTTGTCAGGTCGCGGAAATCTTTGCCGCTCACATGCACAAGCGTCTTGTGGTCGCCGCCCTCGAAATAGATTTCGGGAGCGTCGCCAAGGCTTTCATCGAGAACCACCGGCACATCATAGGCAGCGCCGATCGGGGGCACAGCGCCGACATCGCAATCGCCGAACAACGAGACCACCTCGTCTTCGGACGCCAGTCCAAGAGGCTTCTCCATGACATCCTGCAATGTCGCGAGTTCTATCCTGTGCGTGCTTGGAACCACGGCGAGCGCGTAGCCACGGTCGTGGTGAACGACCACCGATTTGGCCATTATGCTGCCGGGCACATGTGCCGCAATGGCGGATTGTCTGCTTGTCGCGGTGCGGTGATGCTCGACGGTATCGTAGGAAATTCCTTTCCTATCGATGAAGTCCTTCAATCTGTTTGCGATGGTCATCTTGGGCGCCCCTTGCTGGTGTTCGCGACGCATGTGGAAACGCCGGCATCGCCTGTCGTTTCCTATACCAACAGAAATGGACCAGCCGTGGATTGTTTCAAGGCTAAGCCTCAAGGACCGGACCGCCTGGAGCCGGATTGCATGTCAGGGCCCGGCCCCGAAAAACGCCATTCGGGTGAGCAGCGTGTAGTCCGCTTCGAAGACCATCATCGTCACGAACACCAGCACCAGCACCGGCGGCAGGATGATCGCATATGTCAGCGCCAGCCGTTCCCAGGCCATGTGCATGAAGATGGCGACGATCAGTCCGGCCTTGAGCATCATGAAGATCAGGATCAGCGACCATCTGAGATAGCCATGGAGACCGAAATAGTCGACCAGATAGGAGCAGGTGCTGAGGATGAACAGCCACGCCCACACCACCAGATAGAGCTTGATCGGGTGCTCCTGATGAACCTCCGCCGGGGTAACGCCGGTCGTCGTCGCATCATGCCTATGGGCGCTGTCCAGTGCGTGTTGTCCCAGGCCGTTTGCGGTTGCTTCAGCCATGTCCTGCCTCTCACCAAAGATAGAAAAATGCGAAAATGAACACCCAGACCAGGTCGACGAAATGCCAGTAGAGCCCCATGATTTCGACGTTCTCGTAGCGCCCCCTCCGGCTGGTGAAGAAGCCGGGCCGTCCGACGTCGAAATCCCCGCGCCAGACCTTTCGCGCCACGATGATCAGGAAGATCACCCCGATCGTCACATGCGTGCCGTGGAAGCCGGTAATCATGAAAAAGGATGCGCCGAACTGTGCAGCGCCCCAGGGATTGCCCCAAGGCCGCACGCCCTCGGTGATCAGCTTGGTCCATTCGAAGGCCTGCATGCCGACGAAGGTCGCGCCGAGTGCTGCGGTCAAGAGCATCAGGACTGCCGTCTTGCGGCGGTCGCGGCGATAGCCGAAATTGACCGCCATGGCCATCGTTCCGCTGCTCGAGATCAGCACGAAGGTCATGATGGCGATAAGGATCAGTGGAATGTCGGAGCCGCCGATGCGCAGGGCGAAAACCTCGCTCGGATTGGGCCACGGCACGCGTGTGGAGATACGCGCGGTCATGTAGGAGAGCAGGAAGCAGCCGAAGATGAACGTGTCGCTGAGCAGGAAGATCCACATCATGGCCTTGCCCCAGGACACGTTCTTGAACGCCCGCTGATCCGAGGACCAGTCGGCGGCGATGCCTTGCCAGCCCGCGGGCCGCGGCTCTGTTCGGCCGATGTGGGCCAGTGTCGTCTCTGCCATCCGCCCGTTCCTCCTAGGTCAGCAACCCTCGGCAAATGTCGATTAAAGTCGAAGCCCAGCCGGCCAGAAGCGCAAAGATGGCGAGCCAGACGAAAAGCAGGAAATGCCAGTACATGGCGCACAACTCGACACTGAGGCGAAGCCGCTGCGGCTGCGCTCCGTTCCAGGCGCCGACGCTCGTTCTGCCCAGCCCGACCAGTCCTCCCAGTATATGCAGGCCATGCATTCCCGTTAGCAGGTAGAAGAAGCTGTTGGCCGGATTGGATGCCAGAAAATAGCCGTCCGCACTCAGTTCCCGCCATGCCACAAGCTGTCCAATCAGGAAGACGAGCGCCGTGAGTCCAGCTGTGGCGAGGCCGAGCCTGACCATGTCCACTTGACCCTTGCGCGCCGCGAGCGAAGCGCACTGTATCGCAATGCTGCTCAAGACCAGTACGCCGGTGTTAAGCCAGAGCAGGGGCGGGATGGGCAGCGGCCGCCAATCCGACAGCGCCATGCGCATGAAGTAAGCACTGATGAACAGCGCGAACAGGCAGCCGACGACGGCAAGGAAGACGCCGAGACCGATCTTTGCGGTCGGCAGCGCCGATCGGTCCAAAGCGACAAAATCCCCGGCCATGCCTTGCTCGAGCCACGGCTTCGTCATTAGCCTCTGATGGGAAAGCCACCACCCAGCAATACCGGCGATCACGAGCAGGAAGACCAGGATTACGCTCATGCCGGCTCCCTGGAGGGCGCGAAGGAGCCCGGAACGTTTTGTGGTATGAAGTCCTCCTTGGCTCCCGGTACGCTGTAGTCATAGGCCCAGCGATAGACGATCGGCAGATCCTTGCCGAAATTGCCGTGGGCGGGCGGTGTTTGCGGCGTCTGCCACTCGAGCGTCGTTGCCCGCCACGGATTGCCGCCAGCCTCACGGCCATGGCGGATGCTCCAGATGAGATTGAACAGAAACACAATCTGGGCAAAACCGACCATAAAAGCCATGATGCTGATAAACGAGTTCAGGTGGTGGGCCGATTCCGTCATGATCGTCATGTCGGTCAATTCGTTGTAGCGCCGCGGCACGCCCATCAAGCCGAGATAGTGCATGGGAAAGAAAATCAGATAGGCGCCGAGGAAGGTGATCCAGAAGTGGAACCGGCCCAGTGTCTCGTTCAGCATCCGGCCGGTGACCTTCGGGTACCAGTGGTAGATCGCCCCGAAAATCACGAGGATCGGCGCGACCCCCATGACCATATGGAAATGGGCAACGACGAACATGGTGTCCGACAGCGGAACGTCGACAACGACATTGCCGAGAAACAAGCCGGTCAACCCGCCATTGACGAAGGTAACGATGAAGGCGAGGGCGAAAAGCATTGGAATGGTGAGGTGGATATCGCCGCGCCACAGCGTCAGCACCCAATTGTAGACCTTGATGGCGGTCGGAACGGCGATGATCAGTGTCGTGGTGGCGAAGAAGAAGCCGAAATAGGGATGCATGCCGCTGACATACATATGGTGCGCCCAGACTACGAAGCTCAACGCGCCGATGCCGACGATGGCCCAGACCATCATGCGGTAGCCGAAGATGTTCTTGCGCGCATGGGTGCTGATCAGGTCGGACACGATGCCGAAGGCCGGAAGCGCAACAATGTAGACCTCCGGGTGGCCGAAGAACCAGAACAGATGCTGGAACAGGATCGGGCTGCCGCCGCCGTGCTGCAACTGTTCGCCCATCTCAACGATCGCCGGCATGAAGAAGCTGGTGCCGAGCGCCCGGTCGAGAAGCATCATCACGCAGGCGACGAACAGCGCCGGGAAGGCGAGTAGCGCCATGACGGTGGCGGTGAAAATACCCCAGACAGTGAGCGGAAGGCGCATCAGCGTCATGCCGCGCGTGCGGCCCTGCAGCACCGTCACGACATAGTTCAGGCCGCCCATAGTAAAGCCGATGATGAACAGGATCAGCGAGACGAGCATCAGGATGATGCCCCAGTCCTGGCCGCCTGGCGTACCGGTCATGATCGCCTGCGGCGGATAGAGCGTCCAGCCGGCACCCGTCGGTCCGCCGGGCGCGAAAAAGCTCGACACCAGAACCAGCACGGCCAGCAGATAGATCCAGTAGCTCAGCATGTTGACATAGGGAAAGACCATGTCGCGAGCGCCGACCATCAGCGGAATCAGGTAGTTGCCGAAGCCGCCCAGGAAGAGTGCGGTGAGCAGGTAGATCACCATGATCATGCCGTGCATGGTGATGAACTGGTAGTAGGCTTCCGGGGTGATGAAATCGAATGTGCCGGGGAAACCGAGCTGCAGCCGCATCAGCCAGGATAGCACCAGCGCGACCATGCCGATCGCCGTCGCCGTCGCCGAGTACTGGATGGCGATGACCTTGGCGTCCTGCGAGAAAACGTATTTCGTCCACCAGCTGTGCGGATGGTAGAGTTCCATTTCCGCGACTTCGGCCGGCGGAACCGCATCTGCAGGTGTGATATCGACCATAGGAACACCTCCGTGCCCTTTTCGGCCAGCCCGACAGTTCGGGCTTGCCGCACTATTTTCAATCCCGACGGCGCACCGCCGTTCCGGTTTCCTACTCTGCCGAGCCCATCTGTTGGGGCGCGGACAGCTGCGCAAAAGTCTGCTGCTGGCCAAGCCACGCCAGATAGTCTTCCTGCGTATCGACCATGACCACGCCATGCATCATCGGATGTCCCTGGCCGCAGAGTTCGGCACACAGGACCTGGAAGGTTCCGGTCTTGGTCGGAGTGAACCAGAAATAGGTGACCGAGCCCGGGATCATGTCCATCTTGGCGCGGAATTCCGGCACGTAGAAATCGTGCAGCACATCGATCGAGCGGAGCAGCATCTTGACCGGTTTGCCAACCGGGAGGTGCAGGTCGGCCGCTTCCACTACGACATCGTCCTGGCCGTTGGCATCGGTGGCGATGACGCCGAGTGGATTTTCAGCGTTGACGTCGCGAGTGTCGGATGTGCCGAGCTTGCCGTCCTTGCCGGGCAGGCGGAAACTCCATTGCCACTGCTGGCCGACGACTTCGACCTCTGTTGCGTCGCTTGGAACGTTAACGAACCGGCTCCAGACGAACAGGCCTGGAACGAGCAAAGCCGTGACGCCAACCGCGGTGACCACCGTCAGCCAGGATTCGAGCCGCCTGTTCTCAGGTTCATATGCCGCCTGATTGCCTTCCCGATGACGGAAGCGGAAGACGCAATAGGCCATGAAAAGAACCACGGCGGCGAAGACGACGCCGGTGATCCAGAAAGTTATGATGATGGTGTTGTCGATATAGTCCCAGTTCGAGGCAATCGGCGTCCACCACCATGGGCTCAGGAAGTGGAACAACACCGAGCCCACGACTATCAGAACGAGTACAAGCGCAACGGCCATGTCCCGGTTCCTCCCGGTATTCCAAGCGGCGCAAGCCGTCCCGGGAAATACCAAGTGCATCATAACTTGATTTGCGATGAAAATTCTAGAGCCGGCTGTGGGAAGGGCAAAAATACCATTTCGCGGCGCTGGCGGTCCTTCGGTTCGGCGGTGACAGCGGCAGGCAATGGCGAGCACACCGAATGCGCCTGGCAGAACCACCGGAACGGCGATCGCCGGGATCGCTTTCACCTGCTCGACCGACAGCTCGACGAAGGGAGCGGGGCCACTTTATTGGCCGGCAGATGTCACCCGCCAAACTGTGTTGCCGACGTCGTCGGCGATGAGCAGGGCCCCGGTCTTGTCGACAGCCAGGCCGACAGGCCGGCCGCGCGCCTTGTTGTCCTTGTCCAGGAAGTCGGTCACCACGTCGGTAGCGACGCCGCTAGGATGGCCGCCGCTGAATGGTACGAACACCACCTTGTAGCCGTTGAAGCGCGTGCGGTTCCAGCTGCCGTGTTCGCCAACGAAAGCGCCGCCGCGATATGCCTCGGGGAGGCTGTTTGCCGTATAGAAGGCCAGTCCCAGAGGGGCGACGTGGGAACTCAGCGCATAGTCCGGAACGATCGCTTTCGCGACCAGGTCCGGACGCTGGGGCATGACGCGGGGATCGAGATGCTGGCCATAATAGCTGTATGGCCATCCGTAGAAGCCGCCATCCTTTACCGACGTCAGATAATCCGGCACGAGATTGGGGCCGAGCTCGTCGCGCTCATTGATCACGGCCCAGAGCGCCCCGGTCTGCGGCTCCCAGCTCAGGCCGTTTGGATTGCGCAAACCGCTAGCGAAAATGCGCGACCGGCCGGTGGCCCTGTCTACCTGCCAGATGGCGGCGCGGTTCTTCTCCGCCTCAATGCCGTTTTCGGCGACGTTGCTGTTCGAGCCGACGCCGACATAGAGCAGTGAGCCGTCGGGGCTTGCCACCAGGCTCTTCGTCCAATGGTGGTCGATCGGGCCGCCGGGCAGGGCGGTGAGCGGCGTTCCGGGCGCGGTGATCTTTGTGTCACCAGTGTTGTAGGGATAGCGGACGATGGAATCGGTATTGGCGACGTAGAGATCGCTTCCCACCAGCGCCACGCCGAAGGGCGAGTTGAGGTGGTCGAGGAAGACGCTGGTCAGCTCCGGCTTGCCATCGCCGTCGGCGTCGCGCAGCAGCGTAATGCGGTTGCTTGGGCCGCTGTCGCCGCCCGAGGTGACCCAGGATTCGATCCAGCCCATCACCAAATCCTTGGGCCGTTTGATCGGTTCGCCACCAGGCGCCTTGGACTCGACCACCAGGACGTCGCCGTTGGGCAGCACATAAAGCGACCGGGGATGCTGCAGGCCGTGGGCAAAAGCCTGGATCTGCAGCCCCTGCGCGACTGTCGGCTTTTCGTCGTTCTTCCATCCGACCACGGAAGCGAGATGCATGGGCGGGAAGAAATATTGGACCGGCTCCGGCAGTTTTGGATTCGGCCCTATCTGACTGCTGGGGTCCGGGTCGTTGCCGCTGCACGCTGCAAGAGTGATCGCCGCAGTGCAAATGAGCACGGACACCGTGATGCGCCTGGTCTGACTGATGGAGCTTGCTGCGCGTATCAATCCGCCACTCCGACGTGATGCCGGTAAACCATGGACCAGCCCAGCCAACCGGTAAAGATAAGGATGAGCACGACAACCGCCGAGAGGATCAAGCCGGTGGGAACGATGGAGGTCCATGCATCGCGAGTGTGCACGAGCATGTTGATGATGGACAACGCCAGCGCCAGCAGATTGCCGAGCACGTGCGGCCAGGCGGGGGGCTGTGCCCTTACCAGCGGATTGGCCAGGAAATCGATCAGCCCCGCGATCGCTGCAAGGCAGCCCATGATCACGCCGACGGTAACCAGCCAAGCGGAGAAGTCAGCCCACATCATCTCCGCTGTTCGCCAGTAGGCCAGATCCGTCAGCAGGGTGCCGACGAAGCAGGCGATCGGAAACAGCACCAGCATCGGATGAATAGGATGTCCTGCAATCCTGGCCGTCGAACGCGGATTGTCACCGACCATGATGCGCCATCCTTCTTGGTTCTCGTCCAGACAACCACCTACCCGGCCTCCGGCGGCTGTTGCCGAGAGGCCGGCAGACGACCGATCGATCTGTCAGGCCCAAAAAGGGCGCTGGCTGGCTGCGCCTGCTAGGCGGCCGACTGGGTCGGCGGGTTCTGGTACATCATCCAGAGCTCGATAGCCGCAAGCACGGCGACCAGAATGCCGATCACGACATGCACGGTCATTGCCGTGGTCGCCTGGAATCCAAGCACCCAGGGCGATACGAGAACCCACAGTCCGACGACCAGGTTTACCCACTCTTCCCACACGGCAAATGCTGCGAGGGCGGCAACTGACAGCACGACGATCAAGATTCCGCTGCCGAGGGCGTTCTGCGTCTGCGGGCCTGCCGCAAACGTGAAGATCCAGGGAGAGAAGAACAGAATTGCCCCAAGGATCAGGTTGGCTACGTCACAGAGCCTGGCGTTTGTCCACTGGTTCATGGCATCCTCCATAGGGAGCGTTTATGGCTCCCGAGTTCGGCAAGGTGGTGCCTGAGTTCGGCGAGATGCGCCCGAAGCCGCTCACTCCGTGTCACGGTAGTGCCCTGCCCAGCTGGAATTCCGCATCTGGCGGTACTCCAGCCAAATCCGGCTATCTAACTGAATTCCGGGCTTTATGTTCCATTCGGCACCGGCACGCCTGGATCACTTGGTGGTGATCGAGCGATCCAAAGCTGCCTGTCAGGGGGCGGCGGGGCGGCGGCGCGTAGCTCATTCTGTCTTTTTATCGAGCCGGTGAAACATTTCTTATGGATCGCAGTTCTTGGATCCAGAGGAATTGAATAAGGGCAACCTGCTTGCACGGGAGGAGCACGGACGGCACAACTATAAATACGCTCTGCATAGAATACTTCGCAACGAGAAGCTCTCGCTTGTCTTGGTTGCCGCCGAAGCTTGTTTGAAAGACGGCGGTCGCCGCCGAAAAGATTTTCTAAATGAAAATAGCCCAGATCGCGCCGCTAACCGAATCCGTGCCGCCCCGAACCTACGGTGGAACCGAGCGAATTGTTTCGTATCTGACCGAAGAACTTGTCCGACAGGGCCACGAGGTGACGTTGTTCGCCAGCGCCGATTCTCGTACCTCAGCCGAGCTGGTGCCGTGTTGCGACGTCGCGCTGCGCCTGAATCCCAGGGTCCAGGACGGTGGTCCGCACCACGTTATGATGCTTGAACGGGTGCGCCGGCGAGCCGATGAATTCGACGTTTTGCATTTCCACGTCGATGTTCTACACTTCCCCATCATTCGGGATTTTGCCAGGCGAACGGTTACCACGCTTCACGGCAGGCTCGACCTGCCCGATCTGGCGCAGCTTTATGCTATGTTCGACGACGTTCCCCTGGTCTCGATTTCCTTCGACCAGCGCCGGCCCGTGCCGCCAGTCAATTGGATTGGAACCGTGCATCATGGCCTGCCCCGCGATCTTCTGCCATTCCACCCGAACACCTCTGGCTATCTTGCGTTTCTCGGTCGCATCTCGCCGGAAAAGGGGCCGGAAGCGGCCATAGAGATAGCAGCGCGGGCCGGGTTTCCCCTGAAGATCGCCGCCAAGATCGACAAGGTGGACCAGTCGTTCTGGAAGGAAAGGGTCGGGCCGCAAGTGCTGCGGCATTCGAACGTGGAGTTCATTGGCGAAATCGATGAGCGGCAAAAGGCGGATTTTCTGGGCAATGCGAAAGCGCTTTTGTTCCCAATCGACTGGCCGGAACCCTTCGGGCTCGTAACGATCGAAGCAATGGCCTGCGGTACGCCGGTGGTTGCGTTCCGGCGTGGCGCCGTCCCGGAGATCATCGATGACGGTGTGTCCGGATGGATCGTGGATACCGTCGAGGAAGCTGTGGGCGCGCTCCAGCGGATAGACAGCCTCGATCGCGCACGAGTGCGGCAGACGTTCGAGAAGCGGTTCACGGTCGAGCGCATGTGCAGCGATTATGTGGCACTCTACCGAGCACTTACGGGCGGCATGGCAGACGCAGTTGACCCCACAAACGAGCTCTCCAGAAACATCGCGATGGTGGCCGCGGGGGGCTGAGGAACCGACTAATCCACATGCAGACCACGACGGTGACGTCAGGGGGGCCTGCGGGGTCTTGTCGCCGGGCACGGCGACTGCGCCAGAAGCTTTTGATCAGCAGCAAGCTTTCCCGGGGCTATGGCTTTCGCGAGCGGTGGCACACTGCCGCCGCCCAGTCCGGATTGACGCGCGATACTTTCGCTGCAAAGGTACTTTAACGACTTGTTTACCATGCGTCAGTCAGGGGTGGGGGAATTTGGAACGGTTTTTGGGTGCGAACCGCCTTAATTGGGATGATCGGGCCGAACTGCACTCGACCGACACAACGGGCAGCTACCACATCGAGAATGTGCTAGCTGGCGGATCCAATCTTTATGAGCTGGAAACGCGCGAGGTCGGCGATATTGCCGGCAAGGATATCGTCCACCTGCAGTGTCACATCGGCCTCGACACGATCAGCCTGAAGAATCTCGGCGCAGGCAGTGTGACGGGGCTCGACTTTTCACCGGCGGCGATCGCGGCGGCGCGGGATTTTGCGGCGAAGGCAGGCACCGACGTGCGCTTCGTGGAAGCGCCACTGTTCGAAGCGGTGGAAGCGCTCGGTCGGACCTTTGACATCGCTTACGTTACATGGGGCTCGGTAAACTGGCTGGACGACGTGTTCCGTTGGGCGCGGGTGGTTGCCGACCTCCTGAGACCCGGCGGCCGTCTCTACATGGCCGAGGGCCATCCATTGATGTTTCAGTGCGATCGAAAGGCCGCGGCCCTGGAATTGAAGCACGACTGGCGAACGCCGATAGCTCGGCCGCTCGCCTGGAACGAGGAACTGACCTACACCGGCGATGACCGCATCCTGAAGCATCCTCGCTATTATGAATGGATCCACCCGATCAGTGACGTGGTGAATGCGCTGATTTCAGCTGGTCTGACGCTCGATTTTCTCAATGAGCATGACACTGTTTCGTGGCAGCACTTTTCATTTGCCGTGCGGGCCGGCAAGGATATGTACGGCTTGCCAGAGAACTCTCCCAAGATACCGATGGCCTATTCCATTGGCGCGACGAAGCGCAGCATCGGCAAGATACCATACCTTGTGTCTCCCAAGGCGATCGAGGGGCACTAGTCCAGGTCGACGCTCCTGAGTACTCGGGTCGGAGCGTCGAAGTTTGCAATCGCTCGCGCTCCTCGATCTTCCGACGGATCGCCGGCGCCAGCGCATCTCAACTCAATCAGTGGGACCATGTCAGTGGAAGTCGGCAGCTGGCTCCAACCGCTCGGGCCTGCAGCATCAGCAACGGGTCGGAAAGCGCAAAAGCTCTAAGGGGCGTGAAGGTGACATTAAACATTGAAAGCTAATGTTCCTCATCGGGTCGACCCGGGAACCTGAAATGGCACTTGAGGAATCGCCTATTGGCTTTTTTCCGCGCTAAGTTCGGCGGCATCAAGGAAGTCGTCTTTTCGTCGGCAAATATTCCGGCGGCGATCGCGCTTGTCGTCATACTTATCAGCGCAGCGTTCGCGGAGCACCAGAATAAAGTCGTCTCGGACCAGGCCGTCCGTGCGGACGTGCTGACCAAGGTCAATCTCATCCGCGCCAAGCTCGAAGGCAATATCAACGGAAACCTTCAACTCGTGCGTGGATTGGTCGCCGCGGTCGTGACCGAGCCTTATATGGGACAGCAACGCTTCGCCTCGCTGGCGAGCAATCTGTTTGGCGCCGACTCGCAATTGAACAATATTGCCGGCGCGCCCGATCTAGTCGTTTCCCTGATGTACCCGATGGAGGGTAACGAGCAGGCGATGGGCCTGGACTACCGCAAGAACGAGCGGCAGCGTGCGGCTGCGCTAAGGGCGCGAGACGAACGCAAGCTGGTGCTTGCCGGTCCCGTCGAGCTGAAGCAGGGAGGACAGGGCTTCATCGGCCGCTTTCCGGTTTTCGTGCCGAGCGCGGGCAACACGGAAAGGTTCTGGGGCATTATTTCAGCCGTTGTCGACGTGCAGCGCCTTTACAAAGCGAGCGGCATGCTTGACGACGATCTCGGGATCGACATCGCGCTGATCGGCAGGGACGCCCTCGGTCACCGAGGTGGTCAATTCTACGGCAATGAGGAGATCAGCAAAAGCGACCCGGTGACGGCTGACGTTTTGCTTCCTTCCGGCTCGTGGCAGCTCGCTGCCATTCCCAAGAATGGCTGGCCTTCGACGCCAAGTAACGCATGGTTGTTGCGCGCGATCATGGCGACGGCCGGGGCCTTGGTTGTGTTCCCTTTCCTGGTCACTGGTCGTCTGATAGGCGAAAGACAGCGCAATTATGCGGAATTGCGCCGATTGTCACGACGCCTTGAACTCGCTCTGGAAGCTTCGGCTATCGGGGTTTGGGAACACGATCTCGCGACCAACGAGCTTACATGGGATGATCGCGTCAATGAAATATATGGCAAACCAGCGGGGGAGCACCGGGGCTACACAGACTGGGCGGGAGCGATCCATCCAGATGATCTGGCTGGCGCCAACGCAGATTTCGATACGGCGGTGGCCAGCGGACGACCATATTTGTCGGAGTACCGGATTGTGCGCCCGAATGGCGAGATCCGTCATGTCCGGTCCAAGGCTATCCTTTACCGGGCCACAAACGACACCCCAAAAATGATCGGCGCGGAATGGGACGTGACTGCCGACGTCCTGCTGAACAAGGATCTGGTTCGCGCAAAACAGCTGTCGGAGTCGAAAAATGCAGAACTCGAGTCGGCCAAGGCGCGCATAGAGCACATTGCGCTTCATGACTCGCTGACCGGCTTGCCCAACCGGCGTTACCTCGACCAGGTCCTGGAAGACTACGCGGCAAACGCCAGGCGCTCAGGCGGGCGTGCGGCACTGCTTCACATCGATCTGGATCGGTTCAAGCACATCAACGATACGCTGGGCCACGCCGCCGGTGACGCGATGCTGGTTCACGCGTCGACAGTCCTCAGATCGAAGGTCGGCGACGAAGGATTCGTCGCCCGCATCGGAGGAGACGAATTCATCGTTCTGTGCGTGGTACGCCACGATACCAAGCAACTGGCGCTGCTTGCCGATCGGGTCATCAGCCAGATGCGCGAGCCCGTCTACTATCAGGGCCATCGGTGCCGTTTTGGCGTCAGCGTGGGAATCGCTGTCGACAACGGAAAAGATGTCGAAGCCAAACACCTGCTGGTGAACGCAGATATCGCGCTTTACCGAGCAAAGAGGCGTGGGCGCAATCGATACGAATTCTTCACTGACGCGATGCAAAGCGAAATCGTCGATACAAAACGGATTGCCGACGAAATTCTCGGCGGCCTCGAGCGCAACGAGTTCATCCCGTTCTACCAGCCCCAATTTGACGCAAAGACGCTCGAAATCGTTGGGGTTGAGGCGCTGGCGAGATGGCAACATCCAGTAAAGGGTATTTTGGCGCCCGACATCTTCCTGAGGATTGCGGAAGAACTGAACGTCGTCTCGATCATCGACCAAGCCATATTGAAGCAATCGCTTTCGGATTTCGAAGAGTGGTCCGCTGCAAAACTTAACATTCCACGGGTGTCGGTCAATGTCTCGGCGAGGCGCCTTCAAGACGAGGAGCTTATCAAGAGCCTGCGAGAACAAGATATCAAGAAAGGAACAGTTTCGTTCGAGCTTGTTGAGTCGATTTTCCTGGACGAGAACGACGATCTCGTCACGTGGAACATCGAGCAAATAAAAGAACTGGGGATTGACGTCGAAATAGACGATTTCGGTACCGGTTACGCTTCGATGGTCAGTTTGCTGAAGTTGCAGCCGCGCCGGCTGAAGATAGATCGGCAGCTGGTCACCCCAATCGTCAAATCGCCGCAGAGAAGGCAGGTTGTCTCGTCGATCATCGAAATCGGCAAATCGCTGGGTATCGAGGTCGTGGCGGAAGGCGTCGAGACGATGCAGCACGCACGGCTACTCAAGGGCCTGGGCTGCGACATATTGCAGGGTTATGCCTTCGGCCACCCGTTCGACTCCGAGGGACTTAAGACATTTGTCCGATCGCGGCGCCTGCGCACGGCCAGCTGAGCCTCGGCGCCAGAATTTGTCGAGCCGACCGCCTTGAGGTTGCGGTACATAGGCGCACAGCGGACAAAGCTGAAAACAACGCCAAACCTCAGATCAGCAGCAGGCCCTTCATGCTGGAGTGGCCTTTCCTGCCGATGATGATGTGGTCGTGAACGGCAATGCCAAGCGGTTTGGCCGTCTCTATGATCAGCTTGGTCATCTCGATGTCGGCACGCGACGGCGTCGGGTCTCCCGACGGATGGTTGTGCGCCAGAATGATCGCCGTGGCAGAGAGCTCCAAGGCGCGCCTGACCACTTCGCGCGGATAGACCGGTGTGTGGTCGACGGTGCCGACCTGCTGCACTTCGTCGGCGATCAGCGCGTTTTTCTTGTCGAGGAACAGGATGCGGAACTGCTCGCGCTCCTCGAAGGCCATCACCGACCGACAGTATTCGAGAACCTGCGTCCAGGTCGACAACAGCTCGCGGCCGGCGATCTCGCCGCGCGCCATGCGCTGCGCCGTTGCCGAAACCACCTTGAGGTCGAGCGCCACCGCCGGGCCGATGCCCTTCACTTCCTGCAGGCGCTCGACGGGCGCGCCGAGGACCTCGGCCAATGTACCGAAGCGTGCCAGCAAGGCCTTGGCGACCGGCTTGGTGTCGGCGCGCGGGATCAGCCGAAACAATAGAAGCTCGAGCAGTTCGTAGTCGGGGAGGGTGTTGGGACCGGCGGCGAAGCGCTCGCGCAAGCGATCGCGATGGCCGAGATAATGCGGCTTGTCGGCGGCCACCGCCTTCGCGGGCGATCGCACCGGCCTTTCGGGAAAGAAGGCCCGCTCGTCGTCGTCGCCGTTCATGGCTGCCCACCCAGCATTTGCCGGGCGAGGTAACGCCCGATCTGCCAGACACTAGGCCCGCAGGCCGGGGCGGTCGAGGTTTTTTGGCGACAGCGTGAAGATCTCGCAGCCGGTTTCGGTGACGCCGATCGTGTGCTCGTACTGCGCCGAAAGCGAACGGTCACGCGTCACCGCGGTCCAGCCGTCCGACAGCACTTTCACATGCGGCCGGCCGAGATTGATCATTGGCTCGACGGTGAAGATCATGCCCCGCCGCATCTCGACGCCTTCGCTGGCGCTGCCGTAATGCAGGATGTTCGGCGCGTCGTGAAACAGCCGGCCGACGCCGTGGCCGCAGAAATCGCGCACCACCGAGCAACGCTCGGCTTCGGCATAGGTCTGGATGGCGGCGCCGATGGCGCCGGTGCGGGCGCCCGGCTTGATTGCCGCGATGCCGCGCATCAGGCACTCATACGTGACTTCGAGCAGCCGCTCCGCGGCACGCTTGATCGTGCCCACCGGATACATGCGCGAGGAGTCGCCATGCCAGCCGTCGAGTATATAGGTGACGTCGATATTGACGATATCGCCATCCTTCAACGGCTTGCTGTCGGGTATGCCGTGACAGACGACGTGGTTGATCGAGGTGCAGGATGATTTCGTGTAGCCGCGGTAGTTGAGTGTCGCCGGAAGCGCGCCATGGTCCATGCCGAACTCGAAGACGAAGCGATCGATCGCTTCGGTGGTGACGCCCGGCGCCACCATCGATACCAGTTCGTCGAGGCAGCGCGCCGTGAGATCGCAAGCCTTGCGCATGCCGATAAAGCCTTCCTCGTCGTAAAGACGGATCTGGCCGGTGTTTCTGAGCGGTGCCGTCGCGGCGTCGAGATAGGTGACCATTTTTATCCGTCTTGCAGGGATGCGAGGGCTGGATGAGCCCCCGCCAGAGAAATCTCCCCAGATTTGGCACTGGAAGGCGCAAGGTTCAAGGACGAACTGCCGGCGACGACCGAAGACCGGCGATATTCAGGTCTTTGGGGCACTCTCCTTGCCTGTAGCTGCCCATGCTCCCGACCGGTTCATTTGGCTACCGCAGTGACGACACATTTCTAGGTGAGAAGTCGGCCCAAGCATGAAGCCGCCACGGCAACTTTTTGTGCCGAACGATGTTGCTGCGGGGGTGTCGGTTCGGGAGAGGTCGAATGGACAGACTGCAATTTGCGGTGCCGGTGCGTATCGCGCCTGTGCCCAGCCAGCCGGTCGAGGAAATCTACAGTGTCGAGCAGGCGCTCGATTTCCTGCAAACGTGGCCGGTTCGCCGGAAGGGGCCAACCTACCAGGCCGCGTTCAATGCCTGTTTTGGCGCCACGGTGGACATCGTTGAGACCGAAGACGCATGGCGGGCCTTCATGGCCTTTTGCCGGGTGAGCGGCCTGCTTGCCAGGGACATGATGGTTCCTCCGCGCAAGCGCGGCGGCGAGGCGAGGGGACTGCGGGCGTAGGGAGCCGTCGACACAATCCGCAGTCTGTCTTCGCCCCCCTCGCTGACACGCCCATCAGAGTGGGTGGGTTCCGGCCAAGCTTGCCAGCATCACGCTGGCGATAGACATATGCCAAGTTGAAATTACTGGTACGCCCAAGGGGAATCGAACCCCTGTTACCGCCGTGAAAGGGCGGTGTCCTGACCGCTAGACGATGGGCGCGCTCAGATGTGAGCGCTTATAGTTGCGTCGCGGCAAACCGGCAACCCGTCTGCCGCCGGCTGCGACAACTTTTTTCCTTTGGCTCCAAAACCACGTCTTTCCGACAGCCAAGCTGATTTTGCGGCATGATGTAGCGTCGCCGAGCGAACTTCGCAGTGGCGGAAGAACCTCGTTCCTAGCCGCGCCTGCGGCAACGCCAGTTCCAGTCGCGCTCGGGGCCGACATCGACATGGACGGATTCGGTGTGGCAGTAGGTGCCGACGCCGCCGCGGCCCGGCATGGTGCGGATGTAGCTCGCCAGTTCCCATTTCGAGACGCCGGGAACCTGAATGTCGGCGGCGGCGCAGTACATGTGCAGCGAATTCTTGGCGCCGTTGGCGCGGCGGTTGCGGGCCGGATCGCGATAGCCGGAGGTGACCGTCATCTTGCGGCCGTAGTGGCCTTCGATCGTCTTCAGCACGCGAACCAGCGACGGCTTCAAGCAGGCGACATCGACGCTTTCGTTCTGTTTCAGGAGGCCGTTGGGCGCCAGCCGGGCAAGGCCGGCGGCGGAGGCGACCTGGTAGGCGCCACCCGAACCTTCGTCTTCGTTGAGATCGACGTCGCTCTCATCGTCGAGGCCGGATTTGCGCTTGATCTCGAACAGCGCCGTCTGGCGCACGCCCGGCAGCGCGGCCGTGAAATGGCTGGTATCGCCGGTCGACACCAGCTGCACCGGCTTTTCTGCCGAATTGGCCGAGGCCAGGGTAACGGTGGGTTTTGCCGCAGGCGTCGCCTTGGCCTGCACGACCGTTGGCTGCCCGCCCGATCTGCTGTTGGCCGGCGATGCTGCCGAAGCGGGGGTGGCGCTGAACAGCGAGGCCAGGAAGTTTTTCTTCGGTGCGTAGGCCTGTGGCTGCGGCATCTCGCCGGCGGTTACATAGACCGGGTTGTTCATCGCCGGCGCGGCGGCCTTGGCGTCGGGCTTCGATGCATCAGCACTGTTCTGTGCCACGGCCTGTTCGGCCGTCTGGGCGTTTGGTTGCAGCGGCTGCGGCGTGTGTCCCGCGATCGTCTCGGCTGCCGTTGGAACGGCGATCGGGAAGCCGGCATCGGGCTTGGCCCCTGGCTTGGCTATTGGCACATAGGCGACCTGCTCGGGAAGGCTGGCGTCACCGTCGGCATTCATCGTCATTTGTGCGGTTGTCATCTGCGACGATGATGCGGCCGTGCTGGCCTGGGGCGTACCGGCGGCCGTGCTGATTTCGGTAGCCGAGGTATTGTAGCCTGGCATGCCGACCGACATGGTCGGGTCGCCGGCCGAGGTGCAGGACGCCAGGAGCATCGAGAAAAGCGCCGCCACAATGGCGCGGCTTTCTCCCTTCGCGAGGCGCGATCCTGCTGATCTCAAAACAAAATTCCCCCTCGATATCCGACCGGTTCGTCATTGGCGCGGCGCCGAAACGTCTCGTCGAAATGACCCTTGTTCCCCGAACCGGAAACGAGACCTGTGTCAAATCTGCAAGCCTCAAAGTAATTTGGCGGCTAGAGGATGAATCAAGGCTGCTCAGGGTTGACGGCACCATTTCGCCCGCTTTTGGCGGCGCGTCAACTCACCACACATTACAGATGGTTACACGCGCACCTTGACATAGGTGCCGGGGGCTTCGCCTAGAACTTGCATATGCTCGCCCGGTTTGCGGGCCGGAACGCGGGTATTGTCCTTGGCTTCGATCCAGCGTTGCCAGTGCGGCCACCAGGAACCGGGGTGGGCTGTGGCCCCGGCGAGCCATTGGTCAAAGTCGCCGGCCGGCTTGCCGCCGGTCCAGTATTGATATTTCTGCGCCGCCGGCGGATTGACGACCCCGGCGATGTGGCCGGAGCCGGCCATGACGTAGTCGACCTCGCCGCCGAAATATTTCGAGCCGAGGAATACCGACAGCGCCGGCGCGATGTGGTCCTCCTTAGAGGCGAGGTTGTAGACCGGAATGGTAACGTCCTTCAGCGAAACCGTGCGGCCCGCCAGTTCCATCATGCCTTGCGAGAGCCTGTTCTCGAGATAGCAATTGCGCAAATAGAAGGAATGGTTGGCAGCGCCCATGCGGGTCGAATCGGCATTCCAGTAGAGCAGGTCGAAAGGCAGGGGATCCTTGCCGCGCATGTAGTTGTTGACGACATAGGGCCAGATCAGGTCGCCCGAGCGCAGCATGTTGAAGGCAGTCGCCATCTTGGTGCCGTCGAGATAGCCTTTCTCGTTCATCGCCTTTTCGACGGCCGCGACCTGCTCCTCGTCGACGAACACTTTTAGATCGCCGGCATAGGTGAAATCGACCTGGGTGGTGAAGAAGGTGGCGGATTTGATGCGGTGGTCGCCTTCCTGCGCCATCAGCGCCAGGGCCGCCGCCAGAAGCGTGCCGCCGACGCAATAGCCGATGGCGTTGACTTGCCTTTCGCCGGTCGCCTTCTCGATCGTGTCGAGGCCGTATTGCAGGCCCTCCCTGATATAGGCCTCCCAACTCTTGGCGCCGTGCCGCTCGTCCGGGTTGATCCAGGAGATTACGAACACGGTGTGGCCTTGCTCGACCGCCCAGCGAATGAAGGATTTTTGCGGGTTGAGGTCGAGGATGTAGTATTTGTTGATCCATGGCGGGCAGATCAGCAGCGGCCGCTTGAGCACGGTGTCGGTAGTCGGCTCGTATTGCAGGATTTCGGCGACGTCGCTGCGGCCGACCACCTTACCCGGCGTGGCGGCGAGATTCTTGCCGATCTCGAAGGGCGAATAATCTGCCTGCCGCAGCTTCAGGTCACCCTTGCCCGCGGCGATGTCCTCCGCAAGCATCTTCATGCCGCGCACCAGGTTTTCGCCGTTCGAGGCGACAGTCTCGCGAAACAATTCCGGATTGGTCAGGATGAAATTCGACGGCGAGATGGCATTGGACACCTGCTTGACATAAAAGCCGGCCTTGTGGCGGGTATGCTCGTCTAGGCCGTCGGCGTGCTCGACCAGTTCGGCCGCCCAGCGCGAGGTGACCAGATACGCCTGTTTGAGGAAATCGAAGAAGGCGTTGCGGCCCCATTCCGGGTCCTGGAAACGCTTGTCGCCGCGCTCGGGCTTGACCGCATCCTCGGCGTCCTCGGCGCCGGCGCCGACGCGCTGGACAGCATTGGCCCAGACGGTCATGTAGCCGGAAAACAGCCGCGTTTGCGCCTCCAGCGCGCGCTGCGGGTCGGAGAGCCAGTACTCGGTGAGCTTGGAGAACGTCTTCACCATGTCGACGACCGGCTCGGCGACGTGATCGCGTACCTCGCCCTTTTCCCGCGGCTCGGCCCATGCCGAGGCGGCTTTGCCGGCCTGCTCGATCATGCGGGCCATGTTCAGAGCGAAGCGTTCCGGGTCCTTCACCAGATATTGCTCGACGGTCGAAGGTTGGTCATCTTCCGCTTTGCCCGAATCGGGTGTTTTGGCCATGGTTCGCGGGGTTCCTCCCGAAGCGTTTTGTTGACATATTACCATGGGATATCGAACAGGGTCCAATGTGCTCTAACCCGGCCGCCAGGAAAACAATATGACGATTAATATTGGCAAGAACGTTTTTTCCGGCACTGGTCGTTTTTGCCGCATGGCGCTCGTCATGTTGACGATGGCCGGTTGCACGAGCAGCAACATGGAAGGTGCGGCGCCCGCCACCGGCCTTGTCGGCGCGAAGGACACCGGTTCCTATCCGAACCTGAACATCCGGCCGCAGGTGGCGGCCGAGCAATTCACCGACGAGGAAAAGAACGCCAAGCTCGCCCAACTGAAGGCCGAGAAGCAGAGCCAGGCCGCCAAGGGCGGCGGCGTCAAGGTTGCGGACCAGGCAGCGCTGGACCAGCTGGCAAAAAAACACGGCGCCGAGGCGCTGAAGCAGATCGAAGGCAAATGCGACCCCGCTCTCGACCCTAGTTGCAAATAAGCTTATACGCGCGACCGCAACCTCACTGTCTGGAACTGCCATGGAAGAATTTCACAAGGTCCGCCGGCTTCCGCCCTATGTCTTCGAACAGGTCAACCGGCTGAAGGCCAGCGCCCGTTCGCGCGGCGCCGACATCATCGACCTTGGCATGGGCAATCCGGACCTGCCGACGCCCAAGGCCATCGTCGACAAATTATGCGAGGTGGTGCGCGATCCGCGCACGCACCGATATTCGTCGTCGCGCGGCATTCCGGGTCTGCGCCGTGCACAGGCCAACTACTATGCCCGCCGCTTCGGCGTGAAGCTCGACCCGGACAGCCAGGTGGTGGCGACGCTCGGCTCGAAGGAGGGCTTCGCCAATATGGCGCAGGCGATCACCGCCCCCGGCGACGTGATCCTGTGCCCCAATCCGACCTATCCGATCCACGCCTTCGGCTTCATTATGTCGGGCGGCGTCATCCGCTCGCTGCAGGTCGAGCCGGACGACGGCTTTATCCCGGCCCTGGAGCGCGGCATCCGCCATTCGATCCCGAAGCCGCTGGCTCTGATCCTCAATTATCCGTCCAACCCGACGGCACTGGTCGCTTCGCTCGATTTTTATAAGGAGGTGGTGGCCTTCGCCAGGAAGAACGACATCATCATCCTGTCGGACCTTGCCTATTCGGAAATCTATTTCGACGGCAATCCACCGCCCTCGGTGCTGCAGGTGCCGGGCGCGATCGATGTCGCGGTCGAATTCACCTCGATGTCGAAGACCTTTTCGATGCCGGGCTGGCGCATGGGTTTTGCGGTGGGCAATGAACGGCTGATCTCGGCGCTGACGCGGGTGAAATCCTATCTCGACTACGGCGCCTTCACGCCGATCCAGGTGGCGGCGGCGCATGCACTTAACGGCGACGGCGCCGACATCGCCGAAGTGCGCGACGTCTACCGCAAACGCCGCGATGTCATGGTCGACTCGTTCAGCCGTGCCGGCTGGACCATTCCCGCACCGGCGGCATCGATGTTCGCCTGGGCGCCGATCCCGGAGCCGTTCAAGCACCTTGGCTCGCTTGAATTCTCCAAGCTCCTGATCGAGCACGCCGACGTCGCGGTGGCGCCGGGCGTCGGCTTCGGCGAGCATGGCGACGATCACGTGCGCATCGCGCTGGTCGAAAACGAGCATCGGATCCGGCAAGCGGCGCGCAACATCAAGCGCTTCCTCGCATCCAGCGCCAAGCAGCCGAATAACGTCGTACCGCTCGCCGCGCATCGCTGATCTTATACACATCGACCGAATTGTTGAGGGGCGTCGCCGGACATGGCTGAAGCGTTGCGTGTTGGAATTGCCGGCCTCGGCACCGTCGGTGCGTCTGTGGCCCGTGTGCTGCGCGACAAGGCGGCCGAACTGACGCGGCAGTGCGGACGCGACATCGTCGTGTCAGCCGTTTCGGCGCGCGATCCCAAGCGCGACCGCGGCGTCGATCTTGGTACGGCGCAGTGGTTCGACGACGCCATCAAGATGGCGCAGACCGCCGAGATCGACGTCTTCGTCGAACTGATCGGCGGCGACGAAGGAGCGGCACGATCATCAGTGAAAGCCGCGCTCGAGGCCGGCCGTCACGTCGTCACCGCCAACAAGGCACTGCTTGCCAAGCACGGCGTCTCACTGGCCGAGATCGCAGAAAAGAGGGGTGTGCTGCTCAACTACGAAGCGGCGGTGGCAGGCGGCATTCCGGTCATCAAGACGATGCGCGAGGCGATGGCCGGCAATTCGGTGACCCGCGTCTTCGGCATCCTCAACGGCACCTGCAACTACATACTGACACGCATGGAGGCCGAGGGCCTGTCGTTCGATGCCTGCCTCAAGGACGCGCAGCGGCTAGGCTATGCCGAAGCCGACCCGACCTTCGACATCGAGGGCCACGACACCGCACACAAGCTGTCGATCCTGACCAGCCTTGCCTTCGGCACGAGGATCGCCGCCAACGATATCTATATGGAGGGCATCTCCAACATCAGCCAGGCCGACATCCGCGCGGCCGGCGATCTCGGCTACCGGATCAAGCTGCTTGGCGTCGCCCAACGCACCGAAAGCGGCATCGAGCAGCGCGTGCATCCGACCATGGTGCCGACGGCCTCGGTCATCGCGCAGGTGCACGGCGTCACCAATGCGGTGGCCATCGAGACCGACATCCTCGGCGAATTGCTGCTCTCCGGCCCCGGTGCCGGCGGCAACGCCACCGCATCGGCGGTGATCGGCGACATCGCCGACATCGCTAAAAGCCGGCCTGGCTTCCAGCATGGTCCGGTTTTCGGCCGGCCGGCGAAGGAGCTCAAGCCCTATAAGAAGGCGCAGATGCGCAGCCATGCCGGGGGTTATTTCATCCGGCTGACCGTGCACGACCGCCTCGGCGTCTTCGCGGCAATAGCCAAGCGCATGGCCGACAACGACATTTCGCTGGAATCGATCGTCCAGCATGCCGCCGGTCCGGAAACCGAGGCACAGAAGACCGTCATCCTGGTGACCCACGAGACGACCGAGGCGGCGGTGCGCAAGGCCGTCGACGGCATCACCAGGGACAGCCTTCTGACCGACAAGCCGCAAGTCATCCGCATCGAGCGGGCCGGATAGAAGTCTCCTTATTTGCCTTTAATCGATTGATATTGCTGCGTTTTCAAAAAGGTCCAGCGCAGGTCTTGCTGTTGTCACGGGGCTTTGACACAAGGAGCGCGTCTCTGGCGGGAGGCTAATGCATGTCGCCCAAAAGTGTGCGGCGGTTTTTGGGACGACGACATGCACGAAAACAAAGTGCCAACGAGGATTGTCCATCGATGAATGTGGCCCAGAACATTGTCGCCGGCCTCGACCGGATACTGACCATGGAATTGGTGCGCGTCACCGAACGCGCCGCGGTCGCGGCCGCCAGATTGCGCGGACGCGGCGACGAGAAAGCCGCCGACCAGGTTGCGGTCGATGCCATGCGGCAGGAACTCAACCGTCTTGCCATCAACGGCACGGTAGTGATCGGCGAGGGCGAGCGCGACGAGGCGCCGATGCTTTATATCGGCGAGGAAGTCGGTACCGGCAAAGGCCCGGCTGTCGACATCGCGCTCGATCCGCTCGAAGGCACGACGATCTGCGCCAAGATGTCGCCGGGGTCATCCATACCACCGACCCTGACGAGACCGGCATCGACATCTATCTCGGCACCGGAGGCGCGCCCGAAGGCGTGCTCGCAGCTGCCGCCTTGCGCTGCACTGGCGGCCAGATGCAGGGCAGGTTGATCCTCGATACGCCGGAAAAGCTGGCGCGCGCCGCCAAGATGGGCATCTCCGACCCTAAACGGATCTACCACACGCAAGACATGGCACGCGGCGACGTGCTGTTTGCCGCGACCGGCGTCACCGACGGCAATATGCTGGCCGGCGTCAAGTTCGGCCGCAATTTCATCACCACGCACACGATCGTGCTGCGCTCGTCATCGCGGACCGTGCGCGAAATCAAGGCCAGGCATCAGGATCTGGAAAAGTTTTGATTTCGACTCAGTTAGCCGTTGCATATTGTGCGCAATGACAAATTGCAGACGGCGCACCACGTGACGGGGGAAAGACGCTTTTTCCTCGATGTAAGGCAATCGGCCACCGGCGTTTCCTGGGAACACCGGCTGACCGAGCGCCAGGACATGGCCGCGCTCGCCATCGCGCAAGGTTATGGCGTGCCCGACATCGTGGCGCGCGTGCTGGCCGGGCGCGGCGTCACCGCCGAGCAGACCGAGCGGTTTCTCGATCCGACCATCCGCAACCTGCTGCCCGACCCGGCATCGCTGACCGACATGGACAAGGCCGCCTCTCGTATCGCCCAGGCGGTGACGGCCAGGGAAAAGGTAGCGATCTTTGGCGATTACGATGTCGACGGCGCCGCCTCGTCGGCGCTGCTCAAGCGCTTTCTCGCGCATTTCTCGGTGGCGTCGGAGATCTACATACCGGACCGCATCTTCGAGGGTTACGGCCCCAATCCGGAAGCGATGCGCGAACTCGTCTCGCGCGGCGCGACGCTGATCGTCACAGTCGATTGCGGCACCAACAGCGCTGCTTCCATCGACGCCGCAAAGGCCGCCGGCGCCGACGTCGTGGTGCTCGATCACCATCAGGTCGGCGGGCCGTTGCCGGCGGCGGCTGCGGTCGTCAACCCAAATCGCGAGGACGACCTTTCCGGCCAAGGTCATCTCTGTGCCGCCGGCGTCGTCTTCCTTTGCCTGGTGCAGACCGCGAAGATCCTGCGCGGCCGCTTGCCGGATGCCGCACCGCCGGACCTGCTTGCCCTGCTCGACCTGGTGGCGCTGGGCACAGTCTGCGACGTGGTGCCGCTCACCGGCGTCAACCGCGCCTTCGTGGTCAAGGGGCTGCAGGTGGCGCGGCAGCAGAGAAACGACGGGCTGGCGGCGTTGGCGCGGGTCTCGCGTATAGGCGAGCCGATCAGCACGTTCCATCTGGCCTTTCTGATCGGTCCGCGCATCAACGCCGGCGGGCGCATCGGCGACGCAGCACTTGGCAGCCGCCTGCTTGCAACCGACGACCCGGTCGAAGCCCGCACCATTGCCGAGACGCTGGATCGGCTCAACCAGGAGCGGCAGTCGATGGAGCAGGAGATGCTGGCTGCGGCGCGCTCAGAGGCCGACGCCGAGCTTGCCGGCGGCAATGGTCCGGCCATCGTGGTCACAGCCAGCAGCAACTGGCACCCGGGCATTGTCGGCCTGCTTGCCTCGCGGCTCAAGGACCATGCGCGCCGGCCCGCATTTGCCATCGCCTTCAACGCCAACGGTGTCGGTACCGGTTCAGGCCGTTCAGTGTCTGGCTTCGACCTCGGCCGGCTGGTGCGCGAGGCTGCCGATGCCGGGCTGATCCTCAAGGGTGGCGGCCACGGAATGGCGGCAGGCATCACTGTCGAGCGGGCGAAGCTCGGCGAACTCAGGGCTTTCTTCGAAGAGCGCGCGGCGGTGGACGTGTTCCGCCTGCAAGGGCAGGAGAGCCTGGCGATCGACGGTGCGCTTGCCGCCGAGGGCGCGACGCTCGCGCTGCTCGATGCACTTGAGAGGGCAGGGCCGTTCGGCGCAGGGCATGTCGCGCCGGTGTTCGCGCTGCCGCGCCACCGGCTTGTCGATGCGCGGGCGGTCGGCACCAACCATATCCGCGCCGACCTGCAGTCGGAAAGCGGCGGCCGCATCCAGGCGATCGCCTTTCGCGCCGTCGATACTGCGCTTGGCGAATTCCTGTTCAAGAACAGGGGCAAACCGGTGCACGTCGCCGGCTCATTGTCGGGCAATCACTGGAACGGCAACCGCACGGTGCAATTTCGTATCGTCGACGCGGCGCTTGCCTGAGAGCTCGCTGACCGCTCGGCCTAAGCGAGGACGGTCTGCAGCCGGGTCAGATCGCCGATCTGCGCCATCGTTGCCTGGTAGCCGATACGGATTGCTTCGTCGGCGCGGTGGAATTCGGTCAGGCCGATATGGCTGAGCTTCGGCTGCAGCGATATGTCCGGCGGGTCGCCGGCCAGCCTGGCGCGCGAAATGCGGTCCTGGATGATGTTGAAGGCCTCTACCATGACGCCGGTGATGCCGAGCCGCGTCTCGCGCGACTGGCGTTCGGGATCGGCGTGGCCGGCCCGCGGCGCGTCTTTCTCGATGACCAGCTCGCCGGCGCTGTGCTTGATCACCGCGGCGCGGCCGAACAGATCGTAGTGAAGGTTCACCGCGACCACGAGCGGCTGCTCGTAGGCACGGCAGACCGAGACCGGCACCGGATTGACCAGGGCGCCGTCAACCAGCACACGCCCATTGCAGGCGACCGGCTCGAACACGCCGGGCAGCGCGTAGGAGGCGCGCATGGCGGTGCTCAACGAGCCGCTCGACAGCCATATCTCATGGCCGGTGCGGATTTCCGAAGCGACGCAGACGAACGGTTTTGGCAGGTCCTCGAAGCGGATGCCGGCTATGTGCTCGCGCAGCCGCGCATCGAGCTTCATGCCACCGAACAGGCCGCTGCCGCGTAGATTGAGGTCGAGAAGGCCAAAAATGCGCCGCCTGGTCAGGCTGCGGGCGAATTCTTCCAACTCGTCGAGCTTGCCGGCAACATAGCAGCCGCCGACCAGCGCGCCGATCGAGGTGCCGGCGATCATCGACACTTCGATGCCGGCTTCGTCAAGCGCGCGCAGCACGCCGATATGCGCCCAGCCGCGCGCACAGCCGCCGCCCAATGCCAGCGAAATCGCTGTTTTGCCCGGAGATTTGGTTTCGGATGCGCCCGCGGCCGAGGAGAGGCCATTCGCCTCCCGAACGTCAGGTCTGTTGCGCAATGACGCCCACTCGAGCATCACAATCTCCCTTGTCCCACGGTCATCCTACAGGCGGGCCGTATCGAAATCATGAATACACGTGGCTGAAGTGCTGCGAATGGTTCATATTGATGGTGTATTGGGCTTTCGATAGGTTTTTTCCGCATCGAACAGCGGCTTGCTGCCGTCGCTGGCAAGCGTCCCTTTGCCATCGCTCAGCCCCACCGTCCGATAAAAGCATGAACGTCGGCCGGTGTGACAAGTTGCTTCATGACCCAGCACTTTGACGCGCAACCATATCGCGTCCTGGTCACAATCCGTGAGCATCTCGACGACCTGCTGGACATTGCCCGAGGTTTCGCCCTTCTTCCACAGCGCGTTGCGCGAACGCGACCAGTAGTGCGCGATGCCGGTCTCGAGCGTCAGCGCCAGCGCCTCGGCATTCATATGCGCGACCATCAGCAGCATGCCGTCTTCGGCATCGGTGACGACGGCGGTGACGAGGCCGCCGGCATCGAAGCGCGGCGAAAGGACCGTGCCTTCCTCAAGCGCCTTCTTGTCTGAGGGAGCTTTCGGGAATTCCAATGCCGACATTCGCCGGTCCTTATTTGACGAAGGTGGGGCGGGTCTGATCAGTTCCGCCGCCGCGCACCATGGTGACGAAGCGGACCTGCTCTTCGGGTGTATCCTTGAAGGCGCCGGTGAAGGTCGAGGTCAGCGTGGTGGAGCCCTGTTTGCGGATACCGCGCATGGCCATGCACATATGCTCGGCCTCGAGCATGACGGCGACGCCGCGCGGATTGAGGACGTCCTGGATGACGCCGGCAATCTGCGCCGTCATCGCTTCCTGGGTCTGCAGGCGATGGGCGAAGATGTCGACGACGCGGGCGATCTTGGACAGGCCGACAACCTTGCCGTCAGGCAGATAGCCGACATGCGCCTTGCCGATGATCGGCACCATGTGATGCTCGCAATGCGAGTGGAAGGATATGTCCTTGACGAGGACGAGGTCGTCATAGCCGGCGACTTCCTCGAAGGTGCGGCCAAGTTCCTCGGCTGGGCACATATCATAACCGTTGAACATTTCGCGGAATGCCTTGGTGACGCGCTTCGGCGTGTCGATCAGGCCCTCCCGGTCAGGGTTGTCGCCGGTCCAGCGCAGCAAGATGCGCACAGCGGCTTCGACTTCGGCCTCGCTCGGCCGGTCGGTGACCGGCTTTTCCATATAGGCAGACCGCGGCATAAGTTTCTTGATAACGGCGTCCATAAAGGCGTCTCCCGTAGTTCCTCTCTCAGGAGGAACGAGTTGAACGGACCACGACCTTTCGGGTGTCAGAAACTCGCCCGGTTTCCAGCCCGTAAGTGGCGTGAACAGAATTGGGCACGACGAGGTTTGTGGTCGCCTTGTCGATACCCGACTACCGCCATTATATATGTTCGTGCCGAGCGAAAGGAAGACGCCAGAGCGGCAATGACTGTTCGCTGGGCGGCGACGGATTGGAAAAATATGATCGACGATGTCTACAATGCGAAAATTCTGGGTTTTGCTGGAAACATCGCACGGATCGGCCGGCTCGACCGCCCCGACGCAACCGCACGAGCACATTCCAAGCTGTGCGGCTCGACGGTGACCGTCGATCTGAAAATGGATCATGGCGTCGTCACCGATTTCGCGCATGACGTGAAGGCCTGTGCGCTTGGCCAGGCGTCCTCTTCGATCATGGCGCAGCATGTCGTCGGCGCCAGCGCCGAAGAATTGCGCAGCGTGCGCGAGACGATGCTGAAGATGCTGAAGGAAAATGGCCCGCCGCCCGAAGGCCGCTTCGCCGACCTGAAATACTTGGAACCGGTGCGCGACTATAAGGCGCGCCACGCCTCGACCATGCTGACGTTCGACGCAGTGGTCGACGCCATCGGCCAGATCGAGAAGAAGCGGGCGGAAGAGGCGGCTTAAGCCTTGGCAAGGAAACGCCGGCTTTCGGCGAATTCCGCCCGGACCCAATCGGCAAAAGCCCTGGCCTGCTCTGAAAGGTCATTCAGCCTTCTGGCCACCAGCCAATAGGCGCCGGACGCGACGTCGATGTCGAAAGGCTTGATCAGCGCGCCGGACGCAAGTTCTTCGCCGATCTGCAGAAGATCGCCCAGCGCGACACCATGTCCAAGCAAGGCTGCCTGCTTCGAAAGCGAAGCATCCGCCAGCATCGGGCCGCGCGCAGGCACGGCCTCAGCCGCCACGCCGGCCGCTTCGAACCAGCGCGCCCAAGCCTGACGGTTTTCTTCGTGCAGCAATGTGTAGCGACCAAGGTCGATGGGTTTTTCCAGAGCTGGGCCGGATGCAAGAAGCGCCGGCGACAGGACTGGTGAATCGATGACCGCGGCAAGCTGTTCGGCTTCGCTGCGTGGCCATGAGGTGGCGTGCGCACTGAAGCGCAGGGCAAGTTCGGGCTGATCGCTGCGAAACTCTATCAACCTCGGGTCGACCTCAAGGGAAACGTCGATATCGGGTCGCAACTCGCGAAAGCGGTTGAGCCGCGGCACCAGCCATTCGGATGCAAGCGATGGTTCGACGCTGACACGGACCACGGACTGCGTCTGGGCCGCCGTCAATTCCGAAAGCAGCCTGTCGATGCCCTCGAAACTTCTGACCAACTGGTCGAGCAGCCGCCGGCCGGTGTCGGTCAACTCGACGCGGCGATGATGGCGGAAGAACAAAGGTTGGCGCAGGAAGGTTTCGAGCTCGCGGATCTGGCGGCTGATCGCCGCCTGCGAGACATAAAGCTCCTCGGCCGCACGGCTGAAGCTGAGGTGACGACCGGCTGCTTCGAAGCTTCTAAGCGCCGTCAGGGGGAGGTGTCCGCGCTTCATTCGCATAACTCAGAGTTATCTGACGTGGACGTTATACTCGTTTGAAGGGCAAGGCCAGCGGCGCTCTAATCGGCGCTCAAGGAGTGCTGCCATGATCCAGTTTCTCAACGTTCTGGTCGATGTCGTGCGGATCGCGACGTTTCAATGGCATGACGAGAAACCGCATAGGGATTGGTGCGAGGAGAGACCGCCGACCAGCGTCGCCGTATGCCGGAAGCCGACGCCCGACCGCTGCCCGGCTCGCCGTGCCAGGCCATGACGGGGTTGCCGGAACGCCATTGCGTTCCTGGCCCGATGCGCACATCTATCGTGTTGGAAAACGTGATGTGGAGACTACGGTGGTTGGCCAACATCGGCATGTGCACGGTGCCAGGCCGATTCGACAAGGACGCAACTGGCCTGGCCCGTGGCGCAAGACGCCGGGCCGCCTCCTCGGCACGTCGCTCGTCCGCTTCTACCAGCTGACGCTGTCAGGCTTCGTCGGCAATTCCTGCCGGCATCTGCCGACCTGTTCCGAATACGCACATGAAGCGATCGCCCGCCACGGGCTGTGGGCCGGCGGCTGGATGGGGTTTTTCCGGGTGCTGCGCTGCGGACCATTCGGAACGCATGGCATCGACCGCGTACCGGAAATCCTGGCTGATCGTTACCGTTGGTTCACGCCATGGCGGTACTGGCGGATCGGGAAAAAACGTGGCGACCTGGACAGTTGACCGCAACTGTTCGGTGAACAACCGGACCGCTTTTACGATCTGGTAGGGTTAACCGCAGCTTGCGCGGACGTAGCGCATTTAAGACAAAATCGAGACAAGACGCCTCGCTAAGCCGCTCCTGATACCCTTCAGGAGAGATTGCCAAATGCGCCGGATAGATCGTCTTCCCTTCGTTTTCGCCGTGGTTCTCTATGTCCTGGCGTGGCTGTTGGGCTTTCCGATCCGTGCGCAATCGGCGCCTCTCGGGGACGTCGAATGCACGCTGATCGTCGACGCCGCGAGCGGCGAGACGCTGTACCGGCAAGGGGTTTGCGATCAGCGCGTCAGCCCCGCCTCGACATTCAAGATTCCGCTGGCGCTGATCGGCTATGACGCCGGAATCCTGGGCGACGAGCATACACCGAATTGGGAGTACAAAGCGGAGTTCAACGCGCCGAAACGGGACCGCAAGACCGTCGACCCGACGATCTGGGAAAGGGATTCGGTCCTTTGGTTCTCACGCGAGATCACGCGCCGGCTCGGCAGCAAACAGTTTGCCGGCTATGTGTCCAGATTGGACTATGGCAACACCGACGTCTCCGGCAATTCCGGCAAGAATGACGGCCTCACCCATTCCTGGGTGAATTCTTCGCTCGAGATATCGCCGGTCGAGCAGGTCGATTTCCTGCGCAAGCTGCTGGCGCGGAATCTGCCGGTCTCGGACAAGGCCCATGCGATGACCAATGCGATTGTCCCGACCTTCCCGGCGGGCGGCTGGACGGTGCAGGGCAAGACCGGGACGACCAGGCTTGGCGACGATGCCGACAAGCGCTCGCTTGGCTGGTTTGTTGGCTGGGCGCAGAAGGATGCTCGCAAGATCGTCTTTGCCCGCCTGGTAATCGATACGGAACGTTCCGACACGCCGAAGGGGCTCAAGACGCGGGCGATGTTCCTGAAAGAGCTGCCGAATCTCCTCGGGTGACCTAAATCCGGCTTTACGGCGCCGAAAACTGCCCATAAAAGACCGCTCGCCGCCGGACGCATCCGGCTCTTACTTGATGTAAGTCGCAACCCCAAAATCGCTACGCAGTTTTGGGCGACGTGCATTTTACCACCCGCGCTCGTTTGCGGGACTGGATAGGAGAATTTAATGCTGAATTCCGTTTCCCTGACATTTCCCGATGGCTCCGTCCGCGACTACGACGCGGCGATGACCGGCGCCGGCCTGGCGGAATCGATCTCGAAGTCGCTGGCCAAGAAGGCCGTTGCCTACAGCATCGACGGCACGCTGCGCGATCTTTCCGACCCGATCGGCAAGCCGGGCAAGGTCGAGATCATCACTCGCGAGGACCCGCGCGCGCTGGAGCTCATCCGTCACGATGCAGCCCATGTGCTGGCCGAGGCCGTGCAGGAACTTTGGCCGGGTACGCAGGTGACTATCGGGCCGGTGATCGAAAACGGATTCTACTACGATTTTGCCCGCAACGAGCCGTTCACGCCCGACGATTTCCCGGTGATCGAGAAGAAAATGCGCGAGATCATTGCGCGCAACAAGCCGTTCACCAAAGAGGTATGGTCGCGTGAAAAGGCGAAAAGGATCTTTGCCGACAAGGGCGAGCGCTACAAACTGGAGCTGATCGACGCCATTCCCGAGGATCAGGATCTCAAGATCTATGCGCAGGGCGACTGGTTCGACCTTTGCCGCGGCCCGCATATGGCCTCGACCGGCCAGATCGGCAGCGCCTTCAAGCTGATGAAGGTCGCCGGCGCCTATTGGCGCGGCGATTCGAATAACCCGATGCTGACGCGCATCTACGGCACGGCCTGGGCCGACCAGGCGCAGCTCGAAGCCTACCAGACGATACTCGAGGAGGCCGAGAAGCGCGACCACAGGAAACTCGGCCGTGAGATGGACCTGTTCCACTTCCAGGAGGAGGGGCCGGGCGTCGTGTTCTGGCACGCCAAGGGCTGGAGGATGTTCCAGAACCTGGTCAATTACATGCGTCGCCGCCTCGACGAGCAGGGCTATCAGGAAGTCAACGCGCCGCAGGTGCTCGACAAGAGCCTGTGGGAGACATCAGGCCACTGGGGCTGGTACCGGGACAACATGTTCAAGGTGACGGTTGCTGGCGACGACACCGACGACGACCGGGTGTTTGCGCTGAAGCCGATGAACTGCCCCGGCCACGTCCAAATCTTCAAGCACGGGCTGAAGTCCTACCGCGATCTGCCAGTAAAACTTGCGGAATTCGGCAATGTGCATCGCTATGAGCCGTCCGGCGCGCTGCACGGGCTGATGCGCGTGCGCGGCTTTACCCAGGACGATGCCCACATCTTCTGCACCGAGGAACAGCTCGCCGACGAGTGCATCAAGATCAACGATCTGATCCTCTCGACCTATGCCGATTTCGGCTTCGACGAAATCACCGTCAAGCTGGCGACCCGCCCCGAAAAACGGGTCGGCACCGACGCGATGTGGGATCATGCTGAGGGCGTGCTGCAGGACGTGCTCGACAAGATCGCGGCGCGGTCGGGCAACCGGATCAAGACGGGCGTCAATCCGGGTGAGGGCACGTTCTACGGGCCGAAGTTCGAATATGTGCTCAAGGACGCCATCGGCCGCGACTGGCAATGCGGCACCACACAGGTCGACTTCAACCTGCCGGAGCGTTTTGGCGCCTTCTACATCGGCTCCGATTCGGAAAAGAAGCAGCCAGTGATGGTGCATCGTGCCATCTGCGGCTCGATGGAGCGGTTTCTAGGCATCCTGATCGAGAATTATTCCGGCCATTTCCCGCTCTGGTTCGCACCGCTGCAGGTGGTGGTGGCGACGATCACTTCCGATGCCGACGATTACGCGCGAAAGGTCGTCGCGCAGCTGAAGGCGGCCGGGCTGATTGCCGAAGCCGACCTGCGCAACGAGAAGATCAACTACAAGGTCCGGGAGCATTCGCTGGCCAAGGTCCCGGTCATCCTCGTCTGTGGCAAGCGCGAGGCCGAGGAAGAAACGGTCAATATCCGCCGTCTCGGTTCGCGCGACCAGGAATCGCTTGGTCTCGCAGCTGCCGTGAAGCTGCTTGCCGACGAGGCGGTGACACCCGACCGCAAGCGCCGCGCGGCCTGAACCAGCCGACCTGCAATGAATGGCGGTGGAGCGATCCACCGCCATTTTCATATGACTGTTGCACCGCGCGCCTATCCGGCAAATCGATCGACGTGCGCTTCGGTCAGGTGCTGAATGAGACGAATTGCTCGAGCGGCTTGTCGTCGATCCGGCTCTGGTCGTATGGCGTGGCCACGCGCAGTTGCTGGCGCGACGCATGCGCAAGGCAGCTTAGAGGGGCGCGGCTTAGTCGGCGCCTTCCTCGGAATCGATAGCCGAAGCCTCTGTGGCCAGAACCTCGATGTCCTGGTTGTGCCCCGCCACCACCGTAAAATCCTTCTGGTAGATGCGGTCGCGGTTCTTGGCGATGATGGTGTAGTCGCCCTCGGCCAGCACCATCGAGGCAAAGGCACCGACGGTTTCCTTGATCGGATCGCCGGATTCGTTCAGCAGCGACCAGGAGGTGTCGGCGATCGCCTCGCCGCCCGGTTCGCGCACCAGCTTCATCGTCATCTCGGCGGCACGGTGCTCGACCGTCGCTTCGGTGAGCTTGCCGGCCTCGACGCGGATGTCGGAGCGGATGACCGCATTCACAGCGCCATAGGTCGACACAACGTGGTAGGTGCCGGCATTGAGCCGCACGACGCTGTTCGGCTCGACATCGGGTATGATCAGGGCGCGATCGCCGTCGGCCGCGGCGTGGCTCTCATAAATCGAGAAGCGCAGCTTCTTCGGCGGTATGCGTACCCCGCCGGACAGCACGGCATCAAGCTTGAGGCCGCCTGCATCGAGCACGAGGCTCTCGCGCTTGGCTTCCTTGCCGACGGTGATTCGCTTGGTGGCGCCGGCCCGCCCGTAGGAGGCGTGGACCAGATAAGAACCCGGCTCGAGCTGGAATACGGCGGTACCGCCATGCGCGGAGGCGACCATCGGCAACTTGCCGTCGCTGGCCGATTCGGGCTTGAAGACGCGCCAGACGATGCCGCGCGTGATGTCGGCGCCCTTGTCTGTCAATTGCGCCGACAGCGTGATTGCCCCGCTGCTCCCCAACGCCAGCGATGTCTCGCTTTTCGGAGGCGCATAGCCCGAAATTCCGGGAAGTTTCAGTTCGCCGAGGCCGTCCACATCCTGGGCGACGGCGAGCGAAACCGGCACCATCAACAGTGCGGCAGCGAGCCATATCAGGAAAAGACGCAATGTCCCCTCAAACATGCCTTGCGTTGAAGCCCAAGGCGGTGGCAATTTCAAGGCTTAAGAGTCCGGTCGGCTTCTGCTACAGGGCTCTTTGTCCGGCGCGCTGCGCCAATGCCCAAGCCGCCCGATGTCCCGATGGTGCGCTTCAGCTCAAATTCCAGGAGACTTGCGCCCATGGCGTCGCCGATCATCGATTTTCTGCTGACCCGAAATTCCGCGCCGATCCCAGATCTGAAAGAGCCGGCACCGGGCGATACGGAGATCGCGACGATGATCGCCGCCGCCTCGCGGGTGCCGGACCACGGCCGGCTGGAGCCCTGGCGTTTCGTCCTCTATCGCGGCGAAGCTCGCGTCGAGATCGGCAAGAAGCTGGCGGCACTTGCCGAGCAGCGCGAAGGACCGCTGCCGGAAGGCCGTCGCAACCAGGAATTGGCGCGCTTTTCGCGGGCGCCGCTGGTTATCGGCGTGATCTCGATCCCCAGGGAAAATCCAAAGATCCCGCAATGGGAGATGTTCCTGTCCGGCGGCATGGCCGCGATGAACCTGATGCTCGCCGCCAATGCGCTGGGCTACGGCACCAACATGATCAGCAACTGGTATTCCGACGTGCCCGAGGGCAGGGCGATCCTCGGCTTGGCGCCGCATGAGCGGGTCGTAGGCTTCGTCCATATCGGCTCCTACCAAGGGCCGGCACCGGAGCGGCCACGGCCCGATCCCGCAAAGCTCTATGCCGATTATTCGGGGCCGTGGGTGGGATAATTTCGGCGCGGAACAGACCTAAGCGCCAAGCCCAGCTACCCTGGCCCGCGCCAGGAGCCGCTCGGCCAGTTTTAGGTGCGGCCGGTCGTACATCTTGCCGTCGATTCCGACGACGCCGGGGTTTCCCGCCGCCTTAAATGCCTCGACGATCGCCAGGGCGCTTTTCACCGCTTGCGCCGAAGGCGTGAAGGCGGCGTTGATGACCGGCACCTGCGCCGGATGGATCGCCATCTTCCCGGTGAAACCGTCGCGCTCGGCCTCGGCGCATTCGGCCTCGCAGCCCGCCATGTCGCGAAAGTCCGGAAAGACGGTGTCGATTGCCGCGACTTCCGCGGCACTTGCGGCAAGCATGGTCATGGTGCGGGCGAGGCGGAACACATCCGTGTAGCGGCCATTCGCGTCGCGCGTCGCGCGCGCGCCGATCGCCGCCGACAAATCTTCCGCCCCCCAGGTGACGCCGACAAGCCGCGCGCTTGCACGGGCGTAGGTCGCTGCGGCCAAGACGCCTGCGGCCGTTTCTGTGATGATCGGCAGGATCTTTATAGCTCCATCCGGCAGGCCGCTTTCAGCTTCGTGCACCCTGAGCTTGGCCGAGAGATGCTGGACATCCAGTCCGCTGTTCGACTTAGGCAGCATGATGCCGTCTGGTTTTGCCGGCACGAGCGCTGCCAGATCGTCGTCGGTCAGTCCGGTCGAAAGATCGTTGACGCGCACATAGATCGCGGAGCTGGTTTGGTGCCTGTGCCCGGCGATGAAACGCGCCGCTGTGTCGCGCGCCAGCCCCTTGTTCTGCGGGGCAATCGAATCCTCGAGATCGACGATGACCACGTCGGCACCCACGCCAAAGCCCTTTTCCAGCTTCTTTTCCGAATCGCCGGGGACGAAGAGCAAAGAACGCATCGGCTACGCCTTTTTCATCATCATGGCTTGCCTCGTGCATTTGGCAACCAGCATGTCGTTCTGGTTATAGGCGCGATGCTCGAACTCGACGATACCGCGGTCCGGTTTGGACCTGGAGTCGCGCACCGAAACCACCGTGGTCTCGACGCGAATGGTGTCGCCGTGGAAGACGGGGTGCGGAAACACTGTCTCCTTCATGCCGAGATTGGCGATGGTGGTGCCGACGGTGATGTCGTTGACCGAGATGCCGATCATCAGGCCAAGCGTGAACAGCGAATTGACCAGCGGCTTGCCCCATTCGCTCTTCGCCGCGAAGTCGAAATCGATGTGCAGCGGCTGCGGGTTCAGCGTCATCACCGAAAACAGCATATTGTCGCTTTCGGTCACGGTCTTGCGCAGCGTGTGCTTGAACACATGGCCGACAGCGAACTCCTCAAGATAAAGCCCGGCCATGGTCGATCTCCTCTGCTGCTTAAAGGGTGATAGGCGTTGCATACCGGGCTCGCAAGCCAGTTAACGAACATGGTGAACCGTTCGTAAACCATTTGTGCCTACGGTCGCGACAGGGGCCAGAAGCGTTCTGGCAAAGGGCGTAAGCAGGCGACATGGTCGTTTCGCATTTCCTGAAATGGATCCACACGGCGAAGGTGTCGGAGCGCGTTGCAGCGGCAAGCGCACTTGCTCGCGCCTATGTCGATTCGGACCTGCCTTTCGAGGACCGCTGCGCTGCTGAGGCGGCGCTGACATTGCTGCTCGATGACGCATCCTCGAAGGTGCGACTGGCGATCGCCGACGCGCTTTCCATGAGCCATCATGCGCCGCCGCAGATCGTCAGCGCGCTGGCCTCGGACCAGCCGGAAGTCGCAGCCCTGGTGCTGGCGCGGTCGCCACTGCTTACTGATGCCGACCTGATCGATCGGGTTGCCGGCGGCCAGAAAGCGACGCAGAAGGTGATCGCCGACCGGCCGCGGGTGTCGATGTCGGTTGCGGCGGCGATCGCCGAGATCGGCGAGCCGGAGGCCTGCACCACGTTGCTCGCCAACAGCGGCGCCGACATCGCATCGATCAGCTTTCGGCGCATGGCCGAGCGGCACGGCCATCTGCCTCTGGTGCGCGAGGCGCTGATTGCCGACGCGCGCCTGCCCGCCGATTGTCGGCATTTGCTGCTGGTCAAAGTGGGCGAGACGCTCAAGGGCTCGCCGCTGGTGCTGGGGCTGATGGGCGCCGCAAGAGCCGAGCGCGTCACGCGCGATGCCTGCGTCAAGGCTTCCGTGACATTGATCAAAGGCACGCGTGCCGAGGAACATACAGCGCTTGTCGAACATCTGCGTCTGCGCGGTGACCTGACCGCAAGCTTCGTCATCCGCACCATCGCGCACGGCAAGGTCGACTTCTTTGGTTCGGCCCTGGTCGCGCTCAGCCAGCAATCCGAACAACGGGTGAGAGCACTGCTGGCCGGCGGCCATGACGTGGCGCTGCAGGCACTGTTCCGCAGTGCCGGGCTTGCCGCCGCCACCCACGCCATCATCCTGCGCGCGCTGAAGGTCTGGCGCGAGGTCGCCAATGGCAAACGCCTCGCCGGCGTGCAGGAAGTCAGCTGGCTGATGCTGAAGGAATTGGGCGGGCAGTCCGCCGCGGGCGATCTCGCCGGGCTGATCAAGTCGATCCATCTCGACGCGTTGCGCGAGAACGCGCGCGGGCACGCGCTGGCGATCGCGGCTGCCTAAAGCAATTCCAGGAAAACTGTGAAGCGGTTTTCCGTCCGGAATTACTTTAGAACAAAGGAAAGAGCGGTTCGGCGTTTCCGTGAACGCTGAACCGTTCCAGGCCTCGTCCTTCGCGAAAATATCCGGGTAGCAACAACCGCCGTCTGTGGCTCACCTGGCAGAAGACGCTCAGATATCCAGCACTTCCGTCTCGGCGAATTCCGCGCGTTCCTGGATGAAGCGGAAACGGGCCTCGGGCTTGGTGCCCATCAGTGCGTCGACAGCATCCTTGGTCGCCGCCTCGGCGTCGATCACATCGACCCTGAGCAGCGTGCGCTTTCTCGGGTCCATGGTGGTTTCCTTGAGCTGGGCGGCCATCATTTCGCCCAGCCCCTTGAAGCGGCCGATCTCGACCTTGCCGCGCCCGGTGAATTCGGTGCGCAGGAGTTCGTCCTTATGCGCGTCGTTGCGGGCATAGCCGACCTTGCCGCCTTGGCGGATCGAATAAAGCGGCGGGACCGCCAGGTAGAGATGGCCGCCGCGGACCAGGTTTGGCATCTCCTGGTAGAAAAAGGTGATCAGCAGCGAGGCGATATGGGCGCCGTCGACATCGGCATCGGTCATGATGATGACCCGGTCGTAACGCAGGTCCTCGTCGCGGTATTTCGAGCGCGTGCCGCAGCCCAAGGCCTGGATCAGGTCGGATATCTGCTGGTTGCCGGCAAGCTTGTCGCTGCCGGCACTGGCGACGTTGAGGATCTTGCCGCGCAGCGGCAGCACCGCCTGGCTGGCGCGGTCGCGCGCCTGCTTTGCCGAACCGCCGGCCGAATCGCCCTCGACGATAAAGAGCTCGGCGCCGGCGGCGGCATTCTGCGTGCAGTCGGCGAGCTTGCCGGGCAGGCGCAGTTTGCGCACTGCGCTCTTGCGCGACACTTCCTTTTCCTGGCGGCGGCGCACCCGTTCGTCGGCGCGCGCGATCACCCATTCGAGCAGTTTCGAGGCCTCCTGCGGATTGTCCGCCAGCCAGTGGTCGAACGGGTCGCGGATGGCGCTTTCGACGATGCGGATCGCCTCGATCGTCGCCAGCCTGTCCTTGGTCTGGCCGACGAATTCCGGTTCGCGGATGAACACCGACAGCATGCCCGCCGCCGAGATCATCACATCCTCGGAAGTGACGATCGAGGCGCGCTTGTTGCCGACCAGATCGGCGTAGGCGCGCAAGCCGCGCGTCAGGACGTTGCGGAAGCCGGCCTCATGCGTGCCGCCCTCCGCGGTCGGGATGGTATTGCAATAGGAATTGATAAAACCGTCGCCGCCGAACCAGGTCACGGCCCATTCGAGCGAACCGTGACCGCCCTGCTTCTCGCTCTTGCCGGCGAACATTTCACGGGTGACCTGGAATTCGTCGCCGAGCGAGGCTTTCAGATAATCCTTGAGGCCGCCCGGAAAATGGAATTCGGCCTTGGCCGGCGTCGTGTCCTTTTCCCTGATCAGCGAGGGATCGCAGGTCCAGCGGATTTCGACACCGCCGAACAGATAAGCCTTTGACCGCGCCATGCGGTAGAGCCGCGCCGGCTCGAACGCCGCGCCCTTGCCGAAAATCTGCTCGTCTGGATGGAAGCGAATCTTCGTGCCGCGCCGGTTGTGCACCTCGCCGAGCTGCTCAAGGCCGGTCACCGGAACGCCTCGTGAGAAGCGCTGGCGATAGAGCTTGCGCCCAATCGCGACCTCGACCTCGAGATGGTCGGACAGCGCGTTGACGACGGAAACGCCGACACCGTGCAGGCCGCCGGACGTCTCGTAAACCTTACTGTCGAACTTGCCGCCTGAATGCAGCGTCGTCATGATGAGTTCGAGCGCCGGCTTCTTGAATTTCGGGTGCGGATCGACCGGAATGCCGCGGCCGTTGTCGGTGACTGACAGGTATCCGTCGGCGGAAAGCTCGACATCGATGAAGGTCGCATGGCCGGCGACCGCCTCGTCCATCGAATTGTCGATGACCTCGGCAAACAGATGGTGCATCGCCTTGTCGTCGGTGCCGCCAATGTACATGCCCGGGCGGCGGCGCACCGGCTCCAGCCCCTCCAGCACCTCGATGTCGGCGGCACTGTAACTCTCGCTGGCGTCGCGGGGCGCCGGCCGCTTCGCCGCCTGCACCAGCGGATCGGCCGGGCGCGCGGCGGCGCGAGCAGGCTGAGGCTGCTTGTCCAATTTGGCGAAAAGATCGTTGTTGTCGTCCATGCCGGTCCTGGATTCCGATGCTGCGAATCACCACCCGATACTGCCACGCTTTTCGCGGGCAGGCGACGGAGGTTCCTGTTACGTTCGAGGATAGAGCCTCTTACTGCAAAACCATTCGACAGCCAAGCGGCGGAAATGGGGTCGAAGCTTGGAGCATCGACGTTTTGTAAACCCTGTCCGAAGGTTACGCCGGAAGATTGGCTAAAAAGCGGTATTTGCGGACTGTCGCTGACCTAGAATGCAGCGGAACGCTCAAGAGGCTGTCGCTTAAGCATGTTGGATTACAGTTCGCTCCTGCTCGCGGCGGCGCTGTCGGGCACGTGCCTCAGCATCACCATGTTTGCGATCTGGTTCAGCGCGCCACAGGCACGCTTTGTGCTGACGGTGGCGTGTGGCATTCTCGTGCTCGTCGCACATGTGGTGTTGTTCTGGCATTACACGAGGGATCCAAGCCTCTGGCTTTGCCAGATCGTGCTTGCGCCTCTCAGCCTCGGTTTCCTGATTATCTGCCTGTCGGCCATGCAATATCTCGGCATAGGCGATTACAGGCGCGCCATCTTGCCGACCTTGGTTGCGATGGCTGTTTGCGCGGGCGCGACGTATCTCGGGTTTGATGGTGTCGGCTTCATCGTCACCTACGCGACGGTAACGGCGCTGCTCTCGCTCATCGGGGCGATGTTCTGGATTGAGGGTGGTCACGATCGACGGATATTGCTGGTCGTCTCGTTCCTGAGCGGCGTCTGTGCGCTGTCGTTCGGACTTTGCGGCGCGGTCCTGCTGGTCAAGGGGCAATGGGTGCTGGGTGTTGCGCCCGACAATTGGGCCGAGCGGGTGAATTCCGTCGTAGCCGTCGCCTGCATGACCGGGCTCGGCGCATTGACGCTCTCCCTGCACCATTTGCAGGCGCAGATCGAATTGAAGGCCGAGACGATGACCGATCCATTGACCGGGCTGATGAACCGGCGGGCGTTGACGGCACTCTATGGCGAGCGGGTCTTCGGTCCGTTCATGTCCGTCGCCATGTTCGACCTCGACCATTTCAAGAGGACGAACGACGTTTTCGGTCATCCGGTCGGCGACCAGGTTCTGCGCCGCTTTGCCGCCGTCATCAGGAAATACGCCAGGACCGGCGTCGACGCGTTCCGGTTGGGCGGCGAGGAGTTCGTGCTCGTCATGTCGCGGATGACGGAAGAGAAGGCTTATGACATTGCGAGCAAGATCAGCGTCGCCTTCGGCACGGAAGTCGTGGCCACACAACTTGGTCCGTTGCGAAGCACAGTCAGCGGCGGCATCGGCTTTGGCGGAACAAACGGCACCGGTCTCGACGATGTGCTGGCCGAAGCCGACGCAGCACTCTATGCGGCAAAGCGCGCCGGGCGAAATCGCGTCGTCGTTCGGGACCGGGCGAGCAAGGCCGACGGGCCGGCCTTGCGTTCTGCCTGATTGGGGTTTCTAGCTTCTTGTTAGACCTATGATCTTGTCGGAAAACCGGATTCCACTTTCGGAATCATGATCTATTCCGCCGCACCCAGATATTCCGACAGCGGCGGGCAGGAGCAGACCAGGTTGCGGTCGCCGGCGACATTGTCGATGCGTGACACCGGCGGCCAGTACTTTGCTGCCGTATCGGCATCGCCGGCGGGGTAGGCCGCCTCCAGACGCGAATAGGGATGGGTCCATTGGCCGGCCAATGCCTCGGCGGCGGTGTGCGGAGCGTTGACCAGAGGATTGTCGGCCAACGGCCATTCGCCCTTCGCCACCTTGGCTGCCTCGCCGGCTATGGCGATCATGGCCTCGCAGAAACGATCCAACTCGCGCTTGGGCTCGGATTCGGTCGGCTCCACCATCAGCGTGCCAGCGACCGGGAACGACATGGTCGGCGCGTGGAAGCCATAGTCGATCAGCCGCTTGGCGATATCGTCGACGCTGATGCCGGCGCTGTCCTTGAGCACGCGGGTGTCGAGGATGCATTCATGCGCGACGCGTCCGTTGCGCCCCTTGTAAAGCAGGGGGAAATGCTCGCCAAGCCGCGTCGCCACATAGTTGGCGGAGATGATCGCCGTCTCGGTTGCCTGCTTCAGGCCGGAAGCGCCCATCATGCGAATATACATCCAGGTGATCGGCAGGATCGAGGCGCTGCCGAACGGTGCCGCCGCCACGGCATGGACCGAGCCTTCGGTGACGTGGCCGGGCAGATGCGGCTTCAGATGCGCCTTGACGCCGATCGGGCCGACGCCGGGGCCGCCGCCGCCATGCGGGATGCAGAAGGTCTTGTGCAGGTTCATGTGGCAGACATCGGCGCCGATATCGCCGGGACGGGCGAGGCCGACTAGCGCGTTGAGGTTGGCGCCGTCGAAATAGACCTGGCCGCCATGGCTGTGGACGAGGGCGCAGAGGTCGCGCGCGCCTTCCTCGAAGACGCCATGCGTCGAGGGATAGGTGAACATCAGCGCCGCGAGATTATGCGCATGCTCGGCCGCCTTGGCCTGCAGGTCGTCCATGTCGATATTGCCGTCCTCGGTGCAGCGCACGACGACGACGCTCATGCCGGCCATGGCCGCACTTGCCGGATTGGTGCCATGCGCCGAGGAGGGGATCAGGCAGACGGTGCGATGGCCTTCGCCACGTGACAGATGATAGCGGCGAATGGCGAGCAGCCCGGCATATTCGCCCTGGCTGCCGGCATTGGGCTGCAGGGTCACCGCGTCGAAGCCGGTGATCTCCGCCAACCAGCCTTCCAGCTCGTCGATCATGGCGCGATAGCCTATCGAATGGTTTGCCGGCGCGAAGGGATGCAGGTTGGCGACATCAGGCCAGCTCACTGGCATCATTTCGGCGGCGGCGTTGAGCTTCATGGTGCAGGAGCCGAGCGGGATCATGGCGCGGTCAAGCGCCAGGTCCTTGTCGGCCAGCCGGCGCAGGAAGCGCATCATGTCGGTTTCCGAGTGATTTTCGCGGAACACGGGCTGGGTGAGGAACTCCTTGCCGCGCGGTTTTCCTGGCATGGAACTGCCGGCGGCAACGCCGGCCTTGGCGCCGAAAAGTGCTGCGATCGCCTCCAGATCGGCTTCGGTGGAGGTCTCGTCGAAGCTGATGCCGACATGGTCGGCGTCGATGACGCGCAACAGGAGGCCCGTCTTTTCTGCGGCGGCGGCAATCGCGCCGGCTCTGCCCTTCACTTCCACAGCCACCGTGTCGAACCGGCTTTCGCCGACCACCGAAACGCCCGCTGCCTTGAGGCCGGCAGCCAGGCGGTTGGCCAGCGTGTGGACGCGGCCGGCAATCGCCTGCAGCCCGGCAGGGCCATGCCAGATCGCGTAGGCCGTCGCCATGTTGGCGAGCAGCGCCTGTGCGGTGCAGATGTTGGAGGTCGCCTTGTCGCGGCGGATATGCTGCTCGCGTGTCTGCAAAGCCAGGCGATAACCGGGACGGCCCTTGCTATCCGTCGACTGGCCAACGAGCCGGCCGGGCATCAGCCGCGTCAGCCTGTCGGAGACGGCGCAATAGGCGGCGTGCGGCCCGCCAAAGCCCATCGGCACGCCAAAACGCTGCATCGGGCCGACGGCGATGTCGGCGCCAAGCCTGGCCGGCGCATCGGTCAGCGTCAAGCCAAGCGGGTCGGCGATGAAGACGACCAGCGCGCCGGCGGCACGGGCCTTGTCGATCGCTGCCTTGTGATTGCCGTAGACGCCGAATGTATCGGGCCAGGAGACCAGCAGGGCGGCGGTGTTGTCGTCGATCACCTCGCCGTCCACCTCGATGCCGAGGGGCTCGGCGCGGGTGCGCACGACGTCCAGCGTCTGCGGGTGCGGCGTGCCGGCCAGTGCCACCTTGGTGCGCTTGTCGCGATGATGGCGCAGCGCAATGCCGACCGCCTCCGCCACCGCCGTCGCCTCGTCGAGCAGCGAGGCCGATGCCACCGGCAGGCCGGTCAATTCTGTCACCAGCGTCTGGAAGTTGAACAGCATTTCCAGCCGGCCCTGGCTGATCTCGGCCTGGTAAGGCGTGTAGGCGGTATACCAGGCCGGGTTCTCGAAAAGGTTGCGCTGGATTACCGGCGGCACATGGACGCCATGATAACCGGTGCCGATGAAGCTCTTCAGCACCGTGTTCTTTGCCATCGTCGCCGCGAGCTCGGCCAGCGCTTCCGCTTCGCTTGCGGCGGCGGGCAGGGCCAGCGGCCGGTCGAGCCGGATCGACTTCGGCACTGCCTGACTGATCAGGGTCTCGACCGAAGGGACGCCGATCGTCGCCAGCATGGCTCTGACGTCATGGAGGCCCGGGCCGATATGGCGAGCCGAGAAGGGGTAGGGTGCTGCGGTCATCTTCCTGGTCCTGCTATCAACCAATATGGGCTTTGTAAGCGGCTTCATCGAGGAGGCCATCGAGCTGGCTCTCATTGGCCAGCTTCATCTTCCACAGCCAGCCGTCGCCGGTTGCCGCCGAATTGACGAGCGAAGGATCGGCCGACAGCGCGGTATTGGCCTCGGTGATCTCGCCGTCGACCGGCGCGTAGACATCCGATGCGGCCTTGACCGATTCGACCACCACGGCGGTGTCGCCCTTGGCTAGCTTTCTGCCCAATTCCGGCAGCTCGACAAAGACGAGGTCGCCGAGCTGCTGCTGCGCGTAGTCGGTGATGCCGACGGTGGCGACGCCGCCCTCGACGCGCAGCCATTCGTGATCTTCGGTGAAATAGGTCTTTGCCATTGAAATCATCCTTTGCGGTAGCGATGGGGCGTGAAGGGCAAGGGGTGGATGTCGACCGGGATTTTCGTCCCGCGGACATCGGCGAACAGTTTTGCGCCGGATTTGGCAAGCGGTGTCTGGACGTAGCCCATGGCGATCGGATGACCGGCCGAGGGGCCGAAGCCGCCGGAGGTGACGTGGCCGGCAGGGTTGCCGTCGGCATCGAAAAGGGCAGCACCGGCGCGCACCGGCTGGCGGCCTTCCGGCTTCAGGCCGACGCGTTTTTGCGCCGGGCCGCGCTCCACGATGGCGCGCAGCGCATCGGCGCCGATGAAGGCGCCAGAGGCGCGAACCTCGTTGGGGATCGCCCACATCAGCCCGGCGCTGGCCGGATCGATCTCCGGCGTGATGTCCAGCCCGTGCAGGCACAGCCCGGCTTCGAGCCGCAGGCTGTCGCGGGCAGCAAGGCCGACCCACATCACCCGCTCGTCCTCGAGCAGCCTGGCGACGAGGTTTCTTGCATCCGCTTCCGGCAGGCCGATCTCGAAGCCGTCTTCGCCAGTATAGCCAGACCGGCTCATGAACCAGTTTTCGCGCGGCTCGATGCCGTGCATGAACACCAGCGAACCGGTCTCGATGCCGGCGCGGGAAAGGGCAGCCCACGCTTCGGGGCCCTGGATGGCAAGGAAGACGCGGTCGAGTGCGTCCACCTTCACGTTGAAATCGCCCTCTGCTTCGAAATTTTTGGCCAGTGCGCGCAGATGCTTTTCGTCGGCGGCGGCATTGCCGGCATTGGCGACCATCATGAAGCGCTCGGCGCCGAGCCTGGTGACGATCAGATCGTCCAGAATGCCGGCGGCCTCGTTGAGGAAGAACGTGTATTTGGACTGGAAAACCTCAAGCGCGCCGGCATCGAACGGGCAGGCGCGGTTCAGAAGCGCTGCTGCCCCCGGACCGCTGATTTCGAACAGCTTCATGTGCGAGATGTCGAACAGGCCGGCATGCTCGCGGCTGTGCAGATGCTCTTTCATCACACCGGCCGGATAGGTCAGCGGCATCGACCAGCCGGCGAAGGCGCCAAAGCGCGCACCGGCTGCCACATGCAGATCTTCGAGGGGAAGGTGTTTGGTGTCGTCGCCCGTCATGTCATCTCCAGAGTCGCACGCAAGCGGCCGCGAATGGCGACCAGTCCGTGCCCCTCTGTCTGAAGCCTGAGAGACTCGCGCCCCGTAACTCTGTCGGCAGCGCTTACACCTTCGGCGCGGGGGCAAGCCCCGACTTTCCAGAGTGTCTTTCCCGTCTACGGTTCTTTTGCCTGAGAGATTTCGGGCGATTTCCCCTTCGGCGGCAGCTCTCGCTGCTCTCTCCCGCAAACAGGTAGGACTCGGTCAGGAGCCCTCGACTCGTCATCCATAGCCCGTGGACGACACCTTGTCACCTGCCAGCGACATTTTTACTGGCAAGTCTTCGCTGCATCGTCGCAAACAGGTCGCGACCCTATTGTTTTGCGGGCTCGGGCTTGGCTGTCTCGAAGCGCGACATCCATTTGAAGCTGCCGAACCAGTAGCGGCGAACGCCGCCTATGGTGCCGTCGGCGGTGCGCGCGCCGATCCAGTTGTTGACGTATTGGATGAGGCGGACATCGTCCGGCCGCATGGCAAACGCTTCCGGCGTCCGCAACAGCGGGCCGCCCACCAGCTTGAGCTTGGCGTCATAAAGCCTGGCGGCCATTTGCGGCGTCGGCGATGTCGCCACCATCGCCTGTGCTTGCCCGCTGATGACGGCGGCGAAAACATCGGCCGCATTGTCGAATGACACGATGGCCGCTTTCGGGAATGCTTCCCTCGCGGCGGCTTCGTCCGTCGAGTTGGAGAGCACGGCGATCTTGTAGCCCGGCGCCGCCAGTGCCTTGCCCGGCCTTTTCCCAAGGCTGGCGATCGTCGCCACCATGCGGATATCGGCGGTACCGGTCTGGTCGGAGAACACCACCTCGCGTGCGCGTTCCGGCGTGCTGGCGTAGCCCGCCGCGATCATGTCGAACTCACCCTTGAGCAATCGCGTCTTGAGGTCGTTCCATGGCACCTCGATCAGCTTCAGGTCGACGCCGAGATCGGACGCCAGCCCACTGGTCAGGTCGACATCATAGCCGGCGAACTTCCCGTCGGGCTTCTTGAGGATCCATGGCGGGTTGAGCGCGACGCCGACTGTCAGTGTCTTCTGATCGATGATGCGCTTGAGGCTGTCGTCCGCCCGGGCTGGCAGCAGCGACAAAGCCAACCATGCAGAAAGGGCAAGTATAATAGTGGCGATAATCTTAGCGCGCATTAATATAACCTCACTGAGCCCGTCCGGTTGTCAGACTTACACAGAGGTGCCATTCTGTCGATAGCGGACCCTGATGGAGAGTTGCAATGTCGGCACGGATGGCGGTTACCGGTTCGATGATGTTCCTGGGTTGCATCCTGGGCAACCCGGCGAAGCTTTCGTTGCTGCCGGCGGCAGCGCAGGCTGCGGGGGCAAAACGCGTGGTCTGCTCCAGCGCCGATTACCGTTATTCCTATTGCGGGGTCGATACGCGACGTGGCGTGCAGTTGACCTCCCGTCTATCGAAGGCGCGTTGCGTATACGGTAGAAGCTGGGGCTATGACGGCGGCGGCATCTGGGTCGACAATGGTTGCTCGGCCGAATTCGCAGTCGCCGGCCCCAACCGTAACCCCTCTGCTGGCGACCTCGCCGCAGCCATTATCGTCGGCGGCGTGGTAGGCGCCATTCTCGACAACAGCAATTCGCATCGCCATCATTCCGATAATTACTATCCGAAGCCGCGCCCGCGCCGTTACGACCAATCGATTGATCCGACGCCGCAATTCGACAATCAGGGCAATCCCAACTTCGATACCCACGGCAACTACCAAGGACCGCACGGGCTTGGGAAGCTCGTCACCCCGGACGATAATCCCGACCTGAATCCGGCCCTGCGGAGCGACGGCGACGACAGCGACGATGACAGTTAGTTTAGGTGAAACTGAGATCAGTTTCAGTCAGATGCCGCCGTACCAGTCGTAGCCATTGTCCTCCCAATAGCCGCCTCTGCCGCCGCCGATATTGGCGAAGCCGTCGACCAGCTCGATCTTGTAGAGGTATTTCGGCATCTTGTAGCCGAGCTGGCGCTCGACGCGGACGCGCAGCGGCGCGCCGTTCTCGACCGGCAGCGGCTTGCCGTTGAGGCCATAGGCAAGGATCGTCTGCGGATGACGGGCATCGATCAGGTCGATCGAGCCGTAATATTTGATATCGCCGGCAAGGCTGCGGTCGATCGTATCGAGGCAGTGGAACATGACATAGCGCGCCTGCGGCTTGACCACGGCCTCGTCGAGCACCAGCGACAGCGGCGTGCCGGTCCATTTGGCAATGCAGCTCCAGCCTTCGACGCAGTCGTGGCGGGTGATCTGGGTGCGGCTCGGCATGTTCATCAGCTGCTCGCGGGTCAGCGACAGCGGCTTTTCGACAAGGCCGGAAACCTCCAGCCGCCAGTCGGCGAAATCGCTGGCGAGCAGGCCCTTGTAGAAATCGTCGTCGGGTGCGGTGACGCCGTTCGGCCGCTGCGGCTGGCGAATGTCGGCCTCGGTGAATTCCGGCGCCAGCGCATCAGCGCCGGCAAGCAGTCGCTGCGCCCGCCAGGTCAGGCCATTGGCGCTTTCGAGGAAGCTGCGCAGGCTGTCGCCGACGCCAAGCTGGCTGTCGAAGGCGTCGCAGCCCGACAGCATGATGCCAGAAAGGCCGAGGCTGGCCGAGGTCAGGAACTTTCTTCGGCTTATCTGTGGCTTGGGGCTGATCTCAAATTTCGCCATGTCAGGCACTCCTCTCTGGCGCATTGTCGGCATGCGCCGGCGGGTCGGTTCGATACCAGCCGGTGATGATTGAGCGCAGCTCGTTGATCGGACCGGCGGCCAGGATCATCAGGATGTGGATAATGAAGAAGGCGACGAGCAGCAGCATCACCGTGAAATGAATGGTGCGCGCCGTCTGTCGGCCGCCGAGCAGATCGTTCAGGAACGGCAGCACCGAATCCATGCTCGGCGACATGGCAAGGCCGGTGATGATCATCAGCGGCAGCAGCACGAACAGCACGCCGCCATAAGCCATCTTCTGCAAGGTGTTGTATTCGCGCCTGTGGTGAAACCTGAACCTGGCGTGGTCGACAATGTCTTGCGGCAGCCGCCTGATGTCATCGAGGCGCGGGGCAAGATCGCGGCGCAAATGGCCGTTGATCAGGCTGGCGACCAGCCAGACCAGCAGCGTGGTGGTCAGCACCCAGGCAAAGAAGAAATGAACGACGCGCGCGGTGCCGAGATCGTAATAGGAAGGGATCGTCGCCCAGGACGGGAAAGCCCGGGAAGTCTCCTGGCCGGCCGGACCCGACCAGCCGAGCACGCCGGTAGTATCGAAGCGCTTGCCGAAGATTTCGGTATAGCCGCGCGGGCCAGCCGCGGTATTCTCGGCGCCAATGGCGAAGATGGTGTTGTTGTAGCCAAAGCCCGACTCCTTGCCGATGTAGAGCTGCGGGCGGGCGTTGAAAATCTGCAGGCCGGAAAGCAGCATGAAGAACAGCGCGATCGCCCACAGCCAATGGGTCAGCCGCGTCCATCGTGACTGGCGATAGATCAGCGTCGCATCGCTCGGCGCGGCGGTATCTGCTCCGGCGGCTTGGTTTCTGGCAAGCGATTCCATCTGTTGTTCCCTCCAGCCGCGCGTTCGCCGCGGCCTGTCAGATCTCTTCTCCTCCCAATACGTCGCCAGCCTAAGCGATGTTTCACCCGATCACGGATTTATTACGGACCGCCGAGGCTGACGGCGAGGTTGACCGCGGCTGCCACGATGACGGTGTTGAAGAAGAACGACAGGATCGAATGCACAAGCACGACACGGCGCATTTGCGAGGTCGTGATGTTGGTGTCGGCGGTTTGCGCCGTCATGCCGATCACTGTCGAAAAATAGAGGAAATCCGAGCCCTCCGGCCGCTTGCCGCCGGGGAAGTCGAGGCCGCCGACTGGAATCCTCTTTTTGGTGTCGCCATCCATCGCATCGCCGTCCAACCAATAGAGATGTGCGTAGTGAAGTGCCGCCATGGCATGGATGGTCAACCAGCCAAGCGGGATAGACAATAGCGCGACCGTAAGCTCGACGGGATCCGCGCTCTTCTCCCTGTTGATCAATTGAAACAACGAAATGATGGCAATTGCGACCACAACCAGAGTGACCGCGAAGATCGCCAGTACCGGCAGGTCCGTGTCGCCGGCATTCTTGCGCAGATAGCTGCCGGTAAGCCGTGGCATGTGGGCGACGACAAGAACGAGATAGGCGGCAAAGAACACATTGGCGCCGATCGAATAGGCAAGCGGCGCACGCCAGATCAGCGCTGCGCCAAAGGCTGCCACGCCGATGCAGGCCGACACCGCAAACAGCGTGTGGCGTCGCATGGGCATCTTAGTCGGGGTACCAGTCGCCATGGCCTTCAGTCCGCTGACGCGGATTTCAGCGCTCGCCGTAGGACGCGGTCAAGCTCGCCTAGGAACCGCGAGCGATCCTGCGGCGCGAAGCTCGAATTGTGGCCCTTGCTCTCGCCGGTTTCGCGCAGGTGCTGCTTGAGATCGCGCATCGCCACCGCCATGCCGATCGTTTCGGGCGTAAACGGGCGTCCGGTCGGACCAAGTACGTGGGCGCCAAGCGCCACCGCGCGCGCGGCAAGCGGGATATCGGCGGTCACCACAATGTCGTTGGGCCGGGCATTTTCGACGATCCAGTCGTCGGCGGCATCGGCGCCCTTGGGGACGACGACATTGCGGATCATCGGATCGCGCGACGGACGCAAGCCGCCATTGGAGACGAAGGTGACGACAATGCCGTGCCGCTCGGCGACTTTTTCGACCTCGGCCTTCACCGGGCAAGCATCGGCGTCGACGAGAATAGCAGGTGCGGGCATCGTTGTTCCAAATGTGAAAGAGCCGGGCGGCGTCGCCCGGCTCGATCGATGATAGTCGAGCGGCTACTAGGCCGGCAACGCGCCGGATCTCTTGGCCGTCCAGGTGGCGATATAGTCCATCAGGCCAGGATTGAGGCAATCATAAGGTTCGAGCCCGATCGACTTCAGCTGTGACCTTATGCCGTCCATGCGGCTCGGATCGACACCGGACTCGATGATCGACGAGACAAAGGCGGTGAAGCCCGGCGGCGCCCAGCCATCCTCCTGGAAGCGTTCCGGATGGATGAAGGACAGCCCCTTGAAAGCGTGGTCGCGCTCGACCGGGCCGTGCATGTGGACGCCGCAGCCGGTGCAGGCATGGCGCAGGATCAGCGCGCCCGGATCGACCACCTTCAGCTTGTCGCCGTTTTCGGTCACCGTCACGTCGTTTGTACCGGCAACCGCCACGACCGAGAACAGCGCGCCTTCCGGCTTCCAGCATTTGGTGCAGCCGCAGGCATGATTGTGGGCGATCTGGCCCTTGACCTTCACCTTGACCGGGTTACTGGTGCAGGCGCAGACCAGCGTGCCGCCGGCAAAGTCGGGCTTTTCCCGGGGCAATCCATTGTCGATTTTAGGATGCAGTTTTTCCGGCATTTTTGTCTCCTCCCGTGTTGAACATCTGCATTGTCGGCCGTTGGCTGGTTAGCCGGCGGCTTTCTCCTCCTCAGTAAACCACCACGCTCCTGATCGACTTGCCTTCATGCATCAGGTCGAAGCCCTTGTTGATGTCCTCGAGCTTCAGCGTGTGGGTGATCATCGGATCGATCTCGATCTTGCCGGCCATGTACCAGTCGACGATCTTCGGCACGTCGGTGCGGCCGCGCGCGCCGCCGAAGGCGGTGCCCATCCAGGTGCGGCCGGTGACCAGCTGGAACGGCCGCGTCGAGATCTCCTGGCCGGCGCCGGCAACGCCGATGATGACCGACTTGCCCCAGCCGCGATGCGACGCTTCAAGCGCCTGCCGCATGACTTTGGTGTTGCCGGTGCAGTCGAAGGTGTAGTCGGCGCCGCCGATCTGGTCGGCGCCGCGCTTGGTCATGTTGACGAGATGGGCCACGATGTCGCCGTCGATCTCCTTCGGATTGACGAAATGCGTCATGCCGAATTTCTCGCCCCATTCTCGTCTGTCGCTGTTCACATCGACGCCGATGATCATGTCGGCGCCGGCAAGCCGCAATCCCTGGATGACGTTGAGGCCGATGCCGCCGAGGCCGAA